>JAZUMO010000021.1:0-22199 GCA_045603665.1 Acutalibacteraceae bacterium | reverse complement strand
CCTTCATTCTCCTTAAGCGATCTCGTAGACCAGTAGCTATGTCGAATTAGTTTCTACTCTGTCTTCCTGTTATCTTTATCATAACACATAAACAAAGTTCTCGGATTTTTCTACCACTTACTTTTTATCATGCCTCCTTATGAATTCTTTACTCTTTATTATAAACGAAAGAGAGGGTAATTGCAAGGGGGTTGAACGACAAAAATTCCCCATGCTCAAGGCACAGGGAACTCGTATATTGCATCTTATTTTGCGTTTCTCTTTTCATTAAGCTCAGTAAGAATCTTTGCATATTCCTTACTGTCAATTTCGTATTTACTCATAGGAATAACAGAAATGAGACTGCTTACGAAAGCGGGGATGGTGATGAGGAAGAACATACCGAAACGGTAAGATTCAAACTCAGGAGCTGTTGCAAACATAAAGTCAGTTGCAGGAGAAGCAGCAAGAGCCTCGTTACAAGCCTTGACAGCATCACCGCTGAAGCCAACTGCGGCAAAAACTATACCCTGAATGAAGGATGAGAGGCCTGCACCAAGCTTAGTGATAAAGGACTGACCGGAGAAGAACACACCGTCAGGACGGTAGCCTGTATAATATTCATCATAGTCAACACAGTCAGCTATCATAATTGACTGAATAACACCTGAGGCACCTGTGCCCGCACCTGCAACAAGGAAGAGAATCGCCATTACGGGAAGCCAGCCGGGCTTATAAAGACCTGTACCGTCAATAAGATAAGCAACAAAGATAAGGCCGAAGGGAATGGCACCTATAATGCTTGTGCCGTTGTAAACTGTCTTCTTTTCCATCTTTTCACAAAGCTTCGGAACGAGAGTCATAGCACCGAACATACCGATAAACATCGGGCCACCGAGACAAGCCATATAAAGCATATAGCTTTGACCACTTCCGCCGTTATCACCGAAGTAATAGGAAAGAAGAGTCATTGCAACCAAAGAGAGAATCTGTGTGGGAGCCTTGATAACACCGGAAAGGAGAATTCTTCTGAAAGGCTTACAGTTCCACATAATTTTTACGTTATCGATAAACCCCTTATGCTCGTCCGAAGGCTGTGTTACTCTTTCCTTGGCAAAAGCGGCACACTGGAAAAGAAGTGAGCCGAGAACAGTAAGAGCACCGCAAACCACAATAAAGCCCATTTGAAGACCCTTGCTCTGTCCCATTGTTTCGGCAAATGCAGCACCGACGCCCTGTGAAACAGGAATAAGTGCCACAAGAACAACACCGCTTCCGATACCTGCAATAAGTCTTGCAAGACCTAAAAGCTTTGCTCTGTCCTTATCGCTTTCGGTCATAAGTGCCGTAATGCCCCAAATAGGAATGTCACCGGCAGTATAGGTCATACCCCAAAGGATATAGGAAACCGCTGCCCAACCGATGATAAGTGCATTAGTTGAAGCTGAGTTTGCTGAGGAATACTGACCGTTGATGAAGGTGAGGATAGTTGTGATACATACTATGCCGGGAACAAAGAAAAGATAAGGACGGCATTTGCCGTATTTGCTTCTCGTTCTGTCAACTATGGTGCCCATCATCGGGTCATTGATTGCGTCCCATACTCTGGCGATACCTGTAATAACACTAATAGCCATTGCAGGAATAAAAATTACGCTTTGGAAATAAAAGGTCATACCTGTGGCGATGATATTATAAATAATATTCTGTCCCGCCAGACCGATAAGGTACATATTCCTTTCTTTTTTGGTGTAAGTATTCATTTTAATGTCCTCCTGATATTTTCTTACCACTACATTGTAGCATAATTTGTGACTTTTGAAGCATAGAAAATAAAGGTAAGTTTTTAGGCAAAATGACGAAGAAAAAAGATTAAAATCCGCTTGAAAGGAAATGATATGTTTGATATAATAAAGCCACCACACGAAATCTGAATATTTCACTTTCTCCCTTACAAGAGGTGTGCTTTTTTATTTTCGGTAAAAATGCAGACTTCTATTTTCGCATTTCTTGTGCGGGGATATACTCAGATTTTGTGTGGTAACTTAATCGGAAGCTGCTTTTTTCGTGTGTGAAGATTCCGGTTTGCACACATTTTTTATAAGGAGGTAAAAAGCGGTGTCGGATTTTATCATATCCGTCATCTTATACGTCACTTTTCATAACACGAACTATAAACAATGAAAGGATGAATTAAAATGACAAACTTTTTAGCCACACTGATAGCCTTTATCACTATGATTATTTCTATCCAATCAGGCAACCCTCTTGCCGAGGAAATGGAAAACAAGGGTGATATTTCAGGCTTTGCCCAAACTGTTTCTGTACAAAAGGAGCTGCCCGCTCTTTCGGCAGATAAAAACGGAGATTTCACCGTTCTTCAGTTCAGCGATACTCATTTCACTACAGGCATCACATTTTCCGATATGGCAAATCTTAACAAGATTGAAACGCTGACAGAAAAATATGACCCTGACCTGGTAGTTATTTCCGGAGATATGATAGACGACGGAAATGACGGCGATTTCAATAAAGCTTACGTCCTTCGTACGGTAGCGGAAATATTTGAAGAGGCTGACCAATACTGGTCGTATGTTCCCGGAAATAACGACGGTATTAACTACGGAACATCCGAGGATGTAGTGGCCTATCTTTCTCAATATGACCATTGTCTTGTCTCGGATGAACCCGAAATTTCCGGTGGCTGTCAATACAGCATCGACATTCTTGACGGTGAAAGAATTACCCATTCCCTTTTATTTCTCGATACAATGGATTACGACAATGAGGATCCGGATCATATTTACGGTTATGTGCACGAAGATCAGGTTAACTGGTGCAAAAATGAAATTGCATTAAAGAAAAGCATAAATCCGAACATATATATGAGTGTCTTTCTCCACGAAAACACACCGAACTTTTTCCGTGCCGCAAGACAGGGTAAAATGTACAAGGTAGGATATCCGACATTAGGCATACGAATGGAAAAGTACAATATACCAAAAAATCAGCCCCTTGACGATGTGTTCGATGAAAGCGGTTGTGTAGGTCTTCTTTCAATGGGACATAACCACCCCTTAACTGTGCAGTGCAGTTTTTATGAAGGTACATATTACCATGTCACACCTCAGACAACCGTTGCAAGCACACTCATTACCATCCACACAAGAGAATCCGACACAAAAGCAATGTACGATTTCAGAAGCGTTTACTGCTGATTGGTTAAAATTTAAAGAGGCTACAATCCGTAGCCTCTCTTTATTTATTCTTCTGTTTCTGCTGCTTCTTCCACTTCTTCATCACCGGGCATTTCAAGAATTTCTTCCTGATTGGTGAAGAATTTTATTTTGTTGAGGGATACGCCGAGAATTTTCTCACAGCTTGCATTGAGCACGCCCATCATCTTTGATTCAACAACCGTGTTGATAAGTGCGAAGTCAATAAGAATCTGCATCTGATTTTTAAGGAATTCAACATCCTTATCGTCAAAGAAGGAAGCATCGACCTCCTCAACAGTAACGCCTGCAAGAGACATATCCTGATCATAAATTCTCTTGTTTTTTTCAAGACATTTCTGGATAAGTGAACGCATCTGCTCTTCCTTTTCAGCCTTAAGGGCATTTTTGAGAGAGGTTGACTTAAGCTGATACTTGAATGTAAGCTTGCAAGCCTTTACAATTCCGTAGCAAAGCTTAACAAGGTCAGGATTGATTTTTTCGGGAATAAAAATTTCACCGTCTTTTTTGTAAAAATATGCCATTACTATTTCTCCGTTCTTTATTTGTTTTGATACCTGAATATATTACCATTGTTTTACTTTTTTTGCAAGTAGTTAAATAAATAAAATACACGGGAAGACCTTATCTGCGTTTCCCGTGTATTTATTTACATTGTCTCGTTATTGAAGTTATCGTTGATTTCAACTGAAGTTGAATTTTTTCCGACACCCTTCAAATCGTTCCACAAGGAGCGGATAGCCTTGGTTGTGAATTTGAACATATTTTCCGAAATCTTTCCGAACAGCTCAAAAACACGAACGAGCAGTCTACCTATTAATCCGAACAACCAGAATAAAGCGGCGACAGGATAAAGGATTACTGCAAGCAGACACGTGATGATAACTGCGATGATATAAGAAATTGCGTGAATCATATTTTTCCCTCCCGTAATTTATAATCTTCTTTAAAAAACATTTTAACACCTATACAACAATTTTTCAACAAAAAAACAAAAATTATGCTCTTTTTTTGGCAACAGCTTTTAATCACCATTCATATTTCACAAGCTCACCGTCAATTTGCCACTCCGATGGAGTTTTGCAGCAAAAAATATCAAGAGGCTTTATGGAATGAGGCTCATTGAAGGTTTTATATGCCTTTTTAAGATCTTCTCTTTTTTCATCACTGATGTCATCACAGCAGGAAACAAACAAAGGTGTATTACTGTAGGAAAGCAGATGAAGCCACTGTCTGTTTTTATCCCAAGGAATCTTTTCTTTTTGTATACCCACACAGTCAGCATCGCACATATAAAACTTTTCGTTCTGTGCCATACGGAAGGCAAGAGTATTAACGCCCATATCTCTCGTTCTCTCCCACTCAACACCGCTGGTATCGTCACCGGTTCTGCTGATATGAACAAGACCTGCAGAAAGATGAGAAACCGTGTTACAGCCGATAATAAGCATATCCCCTGCCACAGTCTTTATAAGCCTATAAAAATCAAGAACAATTTCTGCGTTGGTCTTTGTTTTGTCATAAAAATGCCAGCCCTCTGTTTTAGGTACAGTTGCTCCAAGATCCTTTCCGTAATTTCCGAAAAGGTCAGCTGTTGAAAAATCGTGCTTTATCAGCTCATAGCCCCAAGATTTTATTCTTTCTATGTCTGCTGTGATATATTTCTGCACCTCAGGACGTGTCGGGTCAAGATATCTTCTTCCGCCCTTACGCTTTATTTTAAACTTTCTTTTTAATCTTCTGTCCTTATTGCAAAGAAGCCGTACCCATATGCCGGGCCTTACTCCGGCTTCTTTGATTTCATCGGCAAGCTTTTTCATATCCCTGAATTTTCTGTTAGGAAGCCAGGGACCTGCGCACTTGTTTTTTTGCCAGCAATCGTCAACCACCTGAAAAGGTCTGTTGTCAATGTCTGCGGCAAGCTCGGCCTGTAAACGGGCATCCGAAAGAATTTGCTCATAGCTGCTCTTTCCGTAAGCATAGTACCAGTTATTACCACCGTATATTCTTTCTTTCGGAAGAATGGGACTGTCGCAAAGCTTTCCGCAATAATCCTTGAGATTTTCAAAAACATCACCGTTTCCGTATTCCTCAAGGATAAAGGTTGCCGCACAAAGGCTTCTTCCACCGAGGTGCACGCCGTTTCCGCCGTTTCGCACATCAACGAGAGCTGTAATACCGTTCATATCATATCTGAAGCTGACAAAGGAATTACAGCCGGTCTTTACACCGAAGCAAAAGCATTTGTTTTTATCTGTAGCAATAAAATACCAGGGCATATATCTGTCATTTTCCGAAAGCTTAAGAAACCCCAGATTGCCATAGCTTCTTTCCCAGGCATCACCGAGAACAAGAATATCCTCCCTTGTTTCCGCCTCCCAATGTAGCTCGATATATTTCGGTTTGTCTGCTGCGGCTGTCAGAAAGATAGTGAGCTGCTTGCCCTCATTTACCGTTTTAATTGCAGTATCAGCCGCCACATCCTCGCAAATTATTTTCGCTGTAAAATTTTCAATATTAAAGCTCATATTTTCACCTTTTAATCATTAATAGCGGATTTATATATCTTTATTGCTTTTTATTTATCTTCTTGAACACAACCGATGCACAGCACATAACAAAGGATACTGCCGTAAAAACAAGAATGCAAAGCAGCACACTGTTCCAACCTTTTGTGTCCGCAATTTTTCCGAGGAGAGAAGTAGCAAGAGTGCTTCCCACATAGCAGAAAGTATTAAGAAGTCCCGCTGCAAGTCCAGAATCGATTTTATCTCTCGAATAAAGAGGTACAACACTCGTTATAACATTGTTGATGGCTGACATAAGACAGGCAACCGCACCGAAAAGACCGAGTGTCAAAGGTACAGATTTCAGATTAAGAGTAAATACAATAAGTCCCGTAAGAATCAGTGCCCCGAAATAAAAAATACCGTTGAGCACGTTTTCGTCCTTTTGATTTTTATGAAGCATATTTACAAGCGAGGTGCCGAAAATCGAAAGCACGGGAAGAAGCAAAGTAACGATAATTGAAAGAGACGGAGCCACGCCAAATTCTTCCTTTAAAATCGAAGGCACCCAGGTAGTTATTCCATCCTTTATAAAGCCGTTTGTTACAGCCGAAACGAAAACAACAGCAATACTCACAGCAAAAGCGGGAGTGAGCAACAGCTTATTTTCACTCTTTACATAAATTTCTTCTTTATTTCCTCCTTCTTTTTTAAGACTGCTCATACCCACAAGCCACAAAACAGCCGTAAGGCCGGCAATAGCGCTGCCTACATAAAAAATCAGTGTCCATCTCATTTCAAAATATGAGAACAGGGCGGCGAGTCCGTAGGCAAAGAAGGTACCTGTTGCCACGGTAGTGCTCATAACCATAACCGCCGTTGACAGCTTACTGTCGGCAAGTGTATCCGAAAGAGTCTTTATAAGTGATGGCCAGAGCACAGATTGAAATACACCGTTAAAAAACCAAAGATATTTCATCGCTTCAGTTCCGTCACACACGGTCATCATAAGGTTAATAACCGAAGATGCCGCAAGGGCAATAAAGACAGAATATTTCGTGTTGTATTTTTTGGAAAGCAGACCGTTTATAAGCTGACCTGCACCGTAAGCAAAAAAGAAAAACGAGCTTACCGTTCCCGCCGCTTCCTTTGTCACATCAAGCTGGGAAAGAATTTCTACCATGGAGGCATTGTAATTCAACCTTGCCACATAGGCAGTTGTGTAGGCTGCCCAGCATAGAAAAATAAGAAAATTTGCCTTTTTATTACTCAAAGTTTTTGTCATTTCACCATTTCTTTCTTTTCTGATGATTTTTAAGGTCTCGCTTATCCGATAATTACCTCTTTATCAATTTTACCGCAAAAAACATTTCCGTTTACATTAAGCTTGCTTTCGTCGCTGTTTTCAAAAAGAATCCCATAATTGGGCGAGTCAGCTTCATTGGGGCAAAGAAAAGCATTATCCTTCACTTTCACATCATAAACCATAGGTCTGAAAATTACGTAGCCTCTGCTTTTCCCCCATAATCCCGAAGGCCCGTCAAAAACATTTTCACAAATCGTTATATTATGATGCCCGCAGTCACCGTGATGACCTATAGCAGGAAAGCCTGCACATTTGAAAAGATTGTTCTTTATAACAATATTCCTACACACTGTATCGTCCTTGCAAAAGTCAATAAGAGTACCGTCACAGTTGTAAACAGGACCGTAGGAGCCTTCGCGGGCAAGATCAAGCTGAATTTCCTCGTTGAGAAGCCCTTCATGGATGCTTGTATAAGTCGGGCCGTCAAAAATGCAGTCTTCTACTGTTGCATTCTCCGTCGAATTGATCTCAATCATATGCCATTGAGAACAGTTTATAAAGTGGCAGTTTTTTATAAGTATATTACGGCAATGCACTGTGTTTATAAGCGTAGATTTTTCAGTAAGCTCCCCGTTTCCGTCAAAAATGCCACCCGATATAACAACATCGTGAGTGCCCTCATAGCCTTCCCAACCGACCTCGGAATAGGATGCGAGAAGATATCGTGTTATCGGCTCACTTTCAGCACTTCTCCTTATTACCGCTTTATCGGAAAATTTAAGTGTCTGATTTGAATAAAAGATAAGTGCCGCAGAGACAAGATATACTCCGTCGGGAAAATATACCGTTCCGCCATCCTTCAGCTTATCAATACACGACTGCAAGGCCTTTGTATCATCGTGAATGCCGTCTGCATAAACATCTGTGCAATCTGTAACCTTTATAAAATTCATATCTGTTACCCCCTGCTTGATTTTAAAGCAACTCATCTTATAATTGAATACTTCTCTCAAATATCCTTAACGAGAACAACCTCCTCACAAAAGTAAGGAGGTTTTTATGTTGTAAATTACCATTCCTTGTTCATTACAACAAAGGTCATTCTTTCCTGAATGCTTTTGTTGCCGTGATTGGTACCAATTCCGCCGTGATCGGAGGTAACGATTATAAGCCAGTCCTCTGTTTCAAAGGTCTCTCTGTCCTCAATAGCCTTTATGGTTTCATAGCCGCAGGCATCAGACTCAACAAAGGCCGCTTTATAGCCGGGATTGTTGATGGTAAAGCCTTTACCGTGACCCTCTGAATCCGTATGCTCATAAATTACAAAGATAAAATCTGCGCAGTCATCTTTTTTTACCTCGTTCATAACGAACTCGTGTGAGCCGTCATTGTTTTCGCATTTATTGAAGCTTACACCGAGGCCCTTTTCTTCACAATATTCTTTTTCAAGAAGGTATGTGGCATTTCTTCTTGAGAAATGACCTGCCCACTTTGTTATAAAGGAAGCGCTGTCGATTACTTTTTCTTCGGTAAGAGTAGTCATAAGAGTTTTGGTGTCCATACTCTTTGTGATATCGTTACCTGTAATTCCGTGCTTGTCAGCCCACACTCCCGTAAGAATTGAACACCAACCGGGAGCTGTTGAGGTATCCTGAGTATTTTCTGCAGGATAATTTACACCGCCACAATAGGTAAGATTTTTTGTAGCACCCTGCTCAAGAAGATACCCGATAGCGCTGCTTTCCTTCTGAACCTCAGTAAGAACATCAGCACGGCATCCGTCATAGCCGATTACTATAGCCTTCTTTTCGGTCTTGCCTTCAGGAAGCTCCGATTTAAAATGATTTTCTATAATTTTATAAAGCTCGGTCTGGGCATAAGCCGTTTCAACTGTGTTTTCATATCCTACCGAAGCAATATTCTGTCTGTATAAATCCTCGGTATCGTTTTCATCCTTGGCATATTTCATAACATTAAGATAAATGCCTGTACCTATAACAGTAGCGACAAGAATTACGGCAATAATTGCAATTACAAGCTTCTTTTTGTTCTTCATTTTAATTTCTCCTTTTTGTTTTTAATTTATAAATTTTTATGTTCCACAGAGCCGTCAGAACAAGCAATTACACAATGTCCGTGGCCTGAATTGTCGCAGTCATAAACAGCCTGCTTTGAAACGACGTTTTTTCCGAAGGAAGAATAAAGCTATCCGACCCTGATATTTTTATGTTTTTATATTGTAACACTTATATGCGTACCAGTCAATAATTTTGTCGAATAAGTAAGACCGAAATTTTGTCGAATAAGTAAGACTGAAAATCAATATTTGTTTAAACTCTGCAGCCAAAGATGATGAGCTTCTTATGCTTTGGTCAACATTTATCAAAGGCAAGTATGCCGAATGTATTGTAAGATTTAACGGCGGTGAAATCGGCATGAATTTCGAGCACCTTGAGCCCCTTCTTGATGACGACGGCGGCCACGGTATGATTTTTAAAAGTGGCAACAAGCTTTATCTCACCTTCCATTCTCCCAACACAAAGAATTTTGAAAGACCGTGCTTTACTGAAATTGCAGATAACGGGCATAACGTTTCAACTAAATAAACAAAAAACTCCGGACAGCCCGAGCTGATTCCGGAGATTTTCATTTACTTGTAAAGCAGATTTTACCTTTCAGCCAAACATTTCAATATAGCTTTCTGTTTTACGGTCAATTTTACCGCCGTAAAACTTATCAAGAACCCTTTCAAACAGTTCATCACCCGTAGCAAGATAAAACAGCGTCATACTTGAGCAAAGCTTGAGGTTGTCAGGATATCCCATAACCTCAAGGGGATTATCCGATTCACACTCAAGCAATGCCCGGCAAATTTCCTTTAGCTTTTCACCGAGATAGGCATCGTTATAATACTGTCTTGCTTCCTCGGCATTTTTTATTCCGTAATAGTCAGACTTGGTGCTGGTTCCGAGGACTCTGAGCTGAGGAAAAATAAACCATATCCAATGAGAGACCTTTCTCCCGTTTCTTATTTCACTGAGTGCTGTTTCATAATTCAGCTTGTGCTCACAGTAAAACCGTTCAATAGTATTTTTCATCTAAAAAAACATCTCTTTATCAACATATTCTTCCGTTATAAAAGGACACCCTACTTTTATGACAGATATTATACTCTGTTTATAATTTTCACTTTTTCATTGTTAAGAGAGTTCAATTCCCGTCATATCATCAAGGTTATAAAAATCAATCGTTTTAATCTCATAACCCATATCCGGCAATGGGTTTTCTTCCGGCTCAATGTCAGCTATTCCGTAAGGAAAATAAGAAACGATATACTCGCTGACAAAACCGCTATCACTATATTCGGCCAGGCTCCACGCGCTCTCTCCTCCTGAAGCGAAGCATTCAAGTAAAACCGTATTTTTTCTGTCTGTGCCGTAAACCCAGGAATGAGATGCCTGCATTCCGCCGAGCAAAACAGTCTTTTCCGAATCATAAGCATACACATTAATGTAATCATCAGATGTCGATGTACCGTACACCTTCACAAAAAGCTCAGGAACATCATCCTCATCAAAATCGTAAAGACCATATCCGCCGTAATTTGCTTCATCAGGATATTTTTCTCCGCATTCTTTAAGGATATTATCAATAACCGTCTTGTAAGCAGATTGCCATTCTGTAAGAGCGGTCTGAGTTATTTCCCGTGTTACAGACTGAGTTGTTGTCTGTGTCGGTCTCTCTGTGCGTTCCTGCCCATCGGGCGCATCAGCCCCACATCCCGCCAGAAAAAGGAACAAAAAAACAAAGAATGCAATCTGCAAAATTCTGTATGTATTATTTTTCATTATCTGCTGTACCCTCCCAAAAAACAATTGTTCGATGTACTGTGGTGGAGAAAAGCGGGATCGAACTCTTGCCCTCCCCAATGCCATTCAAGCGCTCTCCCAAGCCACCCAAAAACGCGCCCCTGTATTTTTACCCTGTGAAATCAAACATCCCGAAGCCCTGAGATGTCTTATTTCCGAGCCCTACATTATAAAGAAAATCGATAGCCTCAGGATTTCCCTCAAGCACAAATGTACCGTACCAGGCATTTACATAAGTATTTTTAAACACCGTTACCAGCTTACGGTATTTTTCGTCGGCGGAATAAATGCTAAGCTTAAATTCCTCTTCGTCAAATAAGGTGCACCATTTACGTTTTGCGTTAGCAATTATCCGGCTGTAAAATGCATCCTCATCCGGAGAAAAATAAACAGTATGTCCGTCAGAAGTGTTACTGAGAACGGTTATTGGTGAAACAGTTCTGACAGTAACCGCAGTTTTATAATTTTTTTTGTTTTCAAGCAGGCAGGATTCAACGGTCAGCTCATTTTTCAGCAGCTTGACCTTTTTACCCTTGCTGAAGCCCGATAAAAGAAGCTGTGCCATAAACGCATCGTGACATCGGATTTCGAAAACAATTCTGTCACAAAAAATTATGCTTTTTCCTGCCATCCTGTAACCACCCTCGAACTGACCGAAGGTGAAAAGCTTAAAGCCTGTCGTAAGCTCCGAGGTGCCATAGTTATGGAGCTTTTCAGAATATTCAGGACTGCTTCGTAAAGCATTGTAAATCATCGACTGCTGTGCGTGACGGTATGCAATCGGCAAAACTATTTCTTTTTTCGACACAAGAGCTATTATTATCTGCATAAAACGATTTCCTAACGATATATTCCGCAAGCTCCCGAAGGCTGACAGGAGCCAGAAGGTTAATCAAATTATATCAACGGGTTTCAGGGTTGTCAAGGTTATGCTTTCCATACTGAAAACCGATAAACAGACGTTTTTTCGCACTGAAATTCCCACGAAAATGTCAAAACTATATATTGTGCATCTGACTATTTAGTTAACCACAATAACAAATCAAGATTTTCAGGAGAATTATTATAGTTTTTTAGAATTTGAATATAGCATTAACTAAATAAAATAGCTTGTTTTTCAAAAAGATACACTTGACAACACAAGAAATTGTTGTTATAATATAGTAGAACACAAATTGTTGTTCTACGTTACCTAATATTAGGGATTGATACTATTCAATTTTTAGTTATAGTAAATATTCAATTTTCTACGTTACCTAATATTAGGGATTGATACACTTTGTCGCCAGAGTAAAGAGTTAAGGTTTTTGTGCTCACCTACGTTACCTAATATTAGGGATTGATACTGATGAAAATTACGTTATGATGAGTTCTTAACAATCTACATTACCTAATATTAGGGATTGATACGTATCGAATCCGTATTCACAATCGTTACTTGGAAGCTACATTACCTAATATTAAGGATTGATACGTAAACATAATTAAGACTCCTTTTCTTTTGTTGTAATAAAATTCTACATTACCTAATATTAGGGATTGATACAAAACGACTGAACTTTAGTTACCGCTATTTACTACCTACGTTACCTAATATTAGGGATTGATACATTTCCTGTTGTTGTGTTCTTTGATTTTCATTATAATTCTACGTTACCTAATATTAGGGATTGATACTTATTTTTCATTAATAATCCCCCTTCCTAAAAATTCTTTTCTACGTTACCTAATATTAGGGATTGATACATGATAGAATATCCAGTATCTTTGAAAGCATCTATAACTACGTTACCTAATATTAGGGATTGATA
Source organism: Acutalibacteraceae bacterium (assembly GCA_045603665.1). Taxonomy (GTDB): domain Bacteria; phylum Bacillota; class Clostridia; order Oscillospirales; family Acutalibacteraceae; genus UBA6857. The sequence goes on along the minus strand of JAZUMO010000021.1, from coordinate 9,491 downwards.
CAGTCGACCGCAGTCATACCCCATGCAGAAAATAATTGCTACATTACCTAATATTAGGGATTGATACATTTTTTCCTTCTGGTCATGGATCGTCGGAAGAATTTCCTACGTTACTTAATATTAGGGATTTAAAAGAACAACGAAAAAACGCTTATTGCACTAATCAGCAATAAGCGTTTTTGTTATTATTCTTTAGTTAAATAGTTTTTTCCATACTACAGCCATCATCCTGACATCATTCATTGCATCATGGATAATCAGGTCAAGCCCCGATACCTCTTTAATATCAGCGTCAAAGCTGTATCCCTTCGATTCAAGCAATGTGGCGAGGTCATAAATCGGAAAGGGAGCCAGAAGCTGTCTTTCTTCCTCATTTTCTGCAACACAGGTAATAAACAGTCTGCTTTCAACGGGATAAGGTACATAAGAAACACAGTCTGCTTTTTCTCTGTGCTTCAGCCAAAAGCTCCAGAAGGCTTCGAGCATTTCATTTTCGTTTTCATAAAACACTGATGCATTTTTAAGATGCGGGAAAACATTTTTCTTCACCCATTCCGAGGATATGTCTTCCTCCGTTACCTTCACCGCACCGTAAAAGCAGTCAAGCTCTGTGCCGTTTTTATCTGTTGCAAGAGCGGCGACACTTAAAAATTTGCCGTATAAACCGTCACATTCCGCATCAACAAAGAAAAGCTGTTCTTTCATTTTTATCTTACCAAGCCAAAAGAGAACTGACCCCTGTCATTTGTTCCGAGAAATTCAGCGACAAACTTTTGCCCTCTCTTGAAATATTCATTTATATCTTCACCACGAGGAACACCGAGCTTGCTTATATGAATAAGACCTGAATGGCGTGTACCTTCAATTTTGACAAACACACCGAAAGGCACAACATTGTCTATGATACAGTTATAGGCCTTTCCTGCTACCGGCTTTTCATTGTTTTTAATTTCAGCAATCTCAACAGGACATTCATTGCGACGTGGAGCTGCTACAGTACAATCAGCCACCTTTCTTCTGTCAGGCCAACTATATCCCTCAAGCTCTTCATCTTTGTACTCTTCAAGTACACCGTAGCCTACATTTGTCTTTGCACCGATGCCAAAGCAGCAGAGAATTTCTTTAAAAAGCTCCTTTTTCTGCTCTTTGGTTACCTTTTTGTCACCAATAACGGAATCCTGCAATCTGAAGGAAAACTCAAATACAACCTCCGGTAAAACCTTAAGAATTTTAATAGGAATAGGATTTTTAGTAAGGTCTTCTCCGTGAGGAGTAATGGCATCAAAGCCCATAACCCTGCCTTTTTCGTCACCGTGTCTTACAACTGCATCAAAGAAAATGTCAACTCCGTCTTCATCGTTTGAACCGAAAACCGACTTTTTTAATTCATCAACATTGAGATTGTCATCTTTCAGAAAATATCCGATAACAGCTTTCTTTTCACCTTCAAAGTAAGACCTGAGAAGACCCTTGACTGAGCTTCCGGGAATGTAGGGCTGTCCCGTCACATAGTCAAATGAAAATCCGATCTTAATATCGTCATCGGAATCGACACCGTGAGCATAGCCTGTACCGACCAAAAGTCCGGGATAAGCTGTTTTAAGCATAAACTTGTCAGGAGCCACAGCCTCACATACAGGCTTATAATCCTCCTTATAAAATTGTGAGCCGACTATTTTTTTGCTCTTTGTTATAATATCATCCTCAAACAATTTTCCCTGACCGAGCTTTGAATAAAAGGTTTTATAAAAAAGTAAGTTTAAGTTTTCCAAAACTTATTCCTCCTTTTTGATTTTTTCGGAAGCCATATCAAATAAACCCATTGCTACCTTAAGAGCTACGGCAGCATCGAGATACTGATTTTCAAGACCCTTGAGGAGCTTATCATCTGTAAGTTTGAGAATACTTTCCTTTATGCTGCTGATTTTTTCAGCCTTTTTATTCTCACTTTCAAACTTAGTACCGTAATCTCCGGTATTTAAAATGTAATCTATCGCAAGAATAAGATAAGACCTTTTGATACCTGAAGAGCTGCTTTTTGCATCCTGGGCAAAGAATGCCACCGCCTGCTTGAAGCTGCCGACGGTAACAGCTGCACCAAAGGAAGAAATCTGTCCGCGATATGAGCTGTCAATCTTGCCGTTTTTAGCAATACCGCTGATTTCCAGTGCCTTTATTGCATCGGGAATGTATGAATCAATTCTGTTTCTATTGTTCATTTTATTTCACCTCAAATTCAGTTACCTTAGTGTATCCGTAGCCGATGGAGGAATTACCGCCGAACTGAACCGGTGCAGAGAAGTCAAGAGACACCTCTTCGTTGCTCATAATCATCATATAGAATACACTGCCGTGAGGAACATATTCTTCATACCAGAGATTTTTATTATCACCAAGCTTGTTGCGAGCGATAACGGGCAATTTATAATCGTCAAAGGATTTGGTAAGAGCATAATTGCAATCCTCGCCAAGAATAAAATCAAGTGTAGCTTTTGCTTTAGCACCAATTTCAGATGCCTCGAAGGCGGGCTCGTCACTTTCGATTTTTATACCGGGCTTGTTTGAATAAAATTTTGGTCCGTTTTCTACAAAATCAACACTAAGTTTTTCCGGAAGGTCTGTGAAGCCGAAGGCTTTAAGTGTATCAATAAAGCCGTTAATAATTTCAGGTGTTGTTACAGAGATTGAAGAAATCTCTTCACTTCCACTGACACGCAGAGGACGGGAAAGTAACTGTGCATCAAAGAATTTATATTCACCCGCTTTTGTATCCTTTCCGTTGTCTCCCTTACCACCGAATATGCGTATAACAGATGTTTTCTCAGCTTCAGTTTCAGCTCTGCTTTCAGCAAGATCACGCAGCGCCCCTTTGATACCGGAGGCGTGAATAACAGGATTGCCGCTAAGACAGTCCCTTTCAACCTCATTATCAATTACGCCGTAATTGAAATCGCCTGATCCGACATGAAGATTAGTGATACACTGAAATTTATAAATATATAAAGCCATTTTATTTTCCTCCTGCTATCACATAAGCATTGAAGCCTATTTTATTTGCATTTTCTTTCATATTTTTTGCTACCCATTCTTTTGGGTTATCGGTAATGATGATGCCGCCCGCCTTTATGAGACGGTATAAGGTTCCGCCTTTTTCTATACGGCCTCTTTCACGGGTTTTGAAAGCACGGTAATCCTTAGTATCAATAGCGCAAAACAGTACACTTTCATTATCGAAATCACTGACAAAAGCATCACCAAGACAGTATATAAACGAAGCGTCTGCTCTTTTATCGATGTCTTTACTAAGAAATTCTTCAACACGTCCTTCAAGGTTATTTTCTTCTTCGGTAAAAGTAACGGTGAAAGCTGACTTGCCCTGTCCAAGAAATACACAGGCAGACATCGGCAAGCTGTCAAGATCAAGCTCAGCATAAACAGCAAAAGCAAAATTTCCCTTGAGCATACAATATTCTTTTTTAAAGAACCCGTCATTTTTTTCCACTCTGTTAATTCCTATTCTAAGGTCGCTTTCAAAAAGCTCCCTTTCCGGATATATTTCACGCTTTTCTAAAGAAACCCAGCTATGCTCCAGTCCTTCCTTGACGTCAAAGTCCTCAGCATAATACTTTGTACTCTCAGTCGTCTTTACAGATTTATAATCATCAAAAGGAGAATATATATGTATTTTTTCGCACGAATCCTTGTGTGTTCTTTCCGATTTCTGATCCTTTCTGTTATGGTCCATAGGAGTAGGAATAAGAGTAACCTTTTCTTTGAATTCATTTTCACCACAGATAAAAACAGGTGATATCTTTTTTATTACTCCGAATTCCTGAGCATCTTCCGAGTCAATATCAAAGCTTGTCGGACCAATAGCTTTATCATTTGCGGCTTGCTTGTCTTTGTTTTTTCCGTCAGCATCTGCAGGAGAAAAATTCTCCCACTTATACGGAAGAAAAATATATCTCAGCGCACCTAAAACAGTACTTTGCGACGGAATCTTTTCACTCCGGATAAAATACGAAGCAGCATAAATACTTTTTTGTTTTTGTCCCGGAAAAGCAAAATTCTTTTCATTGCCGAAAAAATAGGGTTCAACCGGTTTAAAGGTAACCTTATAGGTCTTTGTCATCTTTTTTCCCCTTCCTTTCCTGACTTCTCTACAAAGAATTTAAGCATACGCATTGCAAAGTTAAACACTTTTATGTCGTTTTCTTTCTCTTCAAAGCCGTTTTCGCTCAAGGCCAGTATTCCCTTATTTTCCCTTATTTTACTGTAAAAGTCAGGCAATTCTTCATGAACGAAATTGTTGTTTTTATGCTCGGGACCGTCAAAGGTATTTACAAAAAGATTTTTTATATGCTCTCCGTGTGCCTCATGGAAAAGTGTTGAAAACTGCTCTGTTTTGTAAAGTGCAGAAAGAAGAACTTCGTTTGCAAAATCTTCTTTTTTCAGAACAGTTTTCTGTATGCTGAGATAATCAGCGAGAGCATCGTTATAAATGAGCAATCCGACTGATTGTCCCGAGTGCTTCTGAAGTCTTATCGCAGTACAGTTCTTCTTTGACTTAGCTATTGTAAAAAGAAGATTTGCTGAGTCAGCAAGTGCTTCGTAAAGCGGAAATTTTTTGAAGCAGATTGAAATTCCTAAAGACAAGGACGGAACAGCTATTTTTTCATCATCATTTTTCCCTGTGTTTTCAGTATTTATCATATCAATAAATGGCTTAAACTTTTCGGCGAACTTTTTATTTACTTCCTTTACAAAGTTCAGAACAGTACCTTTTTCACCTGAATCACAAGGCATAACAGCCAAAAGGTCGTCGCCGCTTGAATACACCGGTACACCCTTGAAATCAACAACAAGCTTAGCAACCTCCGAACAATATTCAAGGCATTTTTTAGAAAAGTCAGTAAGAATCAGATCTTTTTTTGATTCATCACTGCTTGTCCTATTAATTTTAAGCCTCTCAATAATTTTGCTCATATTGTCGCCATCGGAACGAACTATTGCATAATAGTTATACTTCTTCAGGTCTTCCTTTTTCATATTCGACTTTCTTGCCGAGCCGGCAATAGCAGGCAAAGATTTTATCAGCTGTATTTTTTCTCCGCTCTCCTTGTCGGTTTTGTTAACTATCATAGACCATACATCAGAATTTATTCCAAGATTTTCACAGGCTATTCTTTTTATACGACCATTTTTTCCCTCACTCTTACCATCCGCCTTTTTCTCCTCATTTTTTTCTTCTTCAGGAGATACACCGGTAAAATTTGAGAGAAGAGGATTGTTCGTTTCAGCAAACATAATCTTCCTGGAAAGCTCGAGGGAATCAAGAATTTTACCGCCTTTTAAGATGGGGGTTTCACCTTCTTCTGTTTCTATTTCCGCAGCAATAAACAACACTCTTTCTTCAAGTTCATTTCCACCCAATTCAAAAGCATCATTTACCTCTCTGAGAACCGATTGTTTTATTTCGTTTATTATTTTAAGAGTCACCTTTTCTGTTTCTTCGACAATTATACGGTCGTGAAAAAGACCGATACCGTCATTTTTATTGAAAAGCTCGTTTTCAGGGTTGTCATAAAAGGGTGAAATAATTACCGCACCTTCATCATGTAACTTTTCGCAGGTTTTCTTTGATATCATAGAAAACATATAGCTTGTCGCCCATAATGCTGCAGGAGTTGATACAAGATTCATCATATCAAAAATGGGACCTATGGTGATGCCTATGTAATGCTTCATCAGTTTGCCGCCTCCCCAATTTTTATAATCTTTTTAAGTATACTGTAAGACACAATGTCTCCCCTTTGGGTTCTATTATCAGAGTCTTTATTATACATATCAACAAACCACGCCAAGAACTTGTCAATATCAAAATTTTCAGGAGTGGAAAGTGTTATACTTTTCCCTGTTGTTTTGTTGTAAAATTTAAATTGCTTATTGAAAATTTTGTTATCTATCCGGTTAGCAAACATATATACATTGCCATCAATTATTTTGAATCTGATAGGAGAAGCACATCTTTCAATCTGAGAGTTATTTATCTCAATTTTTTCCTTGCCGTCAATCAGCCAGGTCATTTTTCCTCTTTTATTCTGGCCCCAGACAAACTTGCTTATATATTCAATATTCTCACCTATACCAAGCAAAGCTCTGACATACATATACGGATGGTCGCTTTGATCCCAAAATGCTTTTTTATTCAGCGGATGTCTCACAGGTTCCATGTTAGGTTTTCCGTCATAATAATCATAAGGAGAAACCTTCTCCTTCTTCATGGCCGCCTTTTCATTACCCATTTGATACTCGTTATGACAAAACTCAAACAAATAAGAGCGGTGATAGCTTCCGTTGAAATTATGACCTGATTTCATAACACTATACAAAGTTTTTATGTTCTCGAAAGGCTTTTCACCAGCTGAAAAGCAATAACAGCAAGCCGCTCCCGATGTTTTTCTCAACCAATAAGCAATAAACTCTACATTTATTGCTTTTTCTTTCACCTTGTACGAACCAAAGCCCTTGTTTTGCATTGTTCCGAAATTGGTTGTAACAAAAAAAGCAGCTATATTCTCGTCAATAAGTGCTCTCAATTCCGGAATAAAGCAAATAACAGTCATTTTAACGTTACCCTTTACCGCCTTTTTGTGCTTTTCTTTTTCTACGCCCATATTGCCGTAGAAAATATCATAACCATTATCCCTGTTAAGCTCCACAGTATCCTGAGAGCCTACCGCCTCAAAACGCAACTTATAATTAAGTGCTTTTGCACCATCTTTTAGCTTCCAAGCATCCTGAATTTTCTCCGAAAAAAATGACGTCAAAAACCTATCCAGTTTAGGCTTTACCTCAGTTGCTCTGAGAGTTGCGCCCTTTTGGTCATGTTGAAAGTGAATTATCGGTGTTTGCTGAATCAATGTGTAAGTCAACTGAAAGTCCATCTTTCTTTTCCTCCGTTTTGTTTGTTTGCTCAGATTTTTCCTGAAAAGTATTTTTTACAGCTGCGTCTTTCTCAAAAATCGCAAATTCAGAAAGCTGCTTGTATATTTCAATAATCTTTTCTGTTTTTCTGATTTCCGACGAAACCCGGCTATATTCTGTTTTTCCTTTTTTCTCCGTCTCTCTCTCAAGTTCAGCAATTTTTTCTTTAAGGCTGATAAAAGAGCTGAAATGCCTTTTACCTTCTGCCTCATCTGAATTTTTCACAAAAGCAAACAGGTCCTTTTCAATGCTGTCGCAGTGCTTTTTAAGAGAGCTTAATTCCTTTGAACAAAGTGCGGACAGATGCTCCTGCAAATCACCCGATACAGCATCGTCAGTTTCAAAAATTTCAAAGTTTTCGGACCAGACACAAACGAGACCGTACATTTTATCGAAGCTATATCTGGCACCGTCCCACTCGTTACGGACAATAGGTGAGCAAAGATACTTTTCGGGGCCTACTATTTCAATAAATCGGTAGTAATAGCGATTTGTGTATCCCGGTTTGTTACGTATAAAATGAAGAAAAATGCGAGTACATCTCATACTGCACTTCATTTTCTTAAGACTGTCACTCATAGGCTATTTTCTTCTCCTCCTGTAAACGAAACCGATAACCCCCATAAGGATAGCGCTCAATGCAGTACCCACCAAAGGTATTATCCATTCTAAATTTTTTATTTCAGGAATGTTGATGAGAGCCAGAACGCCAAGCAACGCACCAACAAAAGTAAACATAAGTGCAATCTTATTGAATGAGAAATCAAGATATGTATCGGTGGCGTCATGCAGTCCGTCAATCTGTGACTTTACGTTTTGGAGCTCTTTTTCAATAAAAAATGACTCAGTAAACATCGAATACATTTCTATCCCCTGTTCCTGAGGTGTTATTTCAACAAAGCAAATCTGGCTTTCAAAAGCAGAAAAGCGCTCCTGCAAATCCATAAGCTTTGTAACTGTGGAAAGACTGATTTTATTCTCTTTTTCGTGTATAAGCCTGGAAATATCTGCCGTTTCCTTTTGGAAAAGCATAAGCGAAGCTCTCTGAGCCAGACACAGACAGGCCATACGGACATAAATTGTAAGAAAGGAGCCTATTAAAGGAGGAAAGCTTCCGTTGAAAAGAAGGGTAAGGCTCTGTGCAGCGACACCGTATATGGAGCCCTCCTCTACCCAACGCTTGTAAATGTGCTTATCAAGTAAATCCTCTCTCATTTTTTTGCATTGGCAAGAGCACTTGCCGGCAGGATCTATGAAAATAAACTCATACAGGCTTTTGGAAAGCTCTGTGTTTTTTTCATAAGCATAATAATCATTTCCCTCAAACTGACCCAGAAGCTTTTCTGTTTCATTTTTATCGTTTACCAGAGTTGCCACAAACATTCTGTCGTCAATACCGGGATGTATATAAACAGAATCCTTGTCTTCCTTTATTCGGGAAGAAAAGCTGTTCTCACCCGCAAAGCCTAAGATTTCCTTAATGAAGCTACTGAGGTAATTGAGATTGATAAAACTCTTTTTGTCCTCTTCATTTGATATCTTCATAATATAAGAACGGAAGTCCGTCTTAAATTTCGCAAAGTCAGGAATAAAAATTTCAAGGGTATCTGCGCAAATACTCCAGTCGGGCTTTTCAGGTACAAACGGAAGATTAATCCGACGTCCGTAATCGTTGATATTTTTTACGTCAGCCAAGGTATTCTGTGGCTTTCCGTCCTTGCCGGTACCGTGGTTTTCACACTCCAAAACAAAGAGCGCTATACCCGTATTATATATTTTCAACTGTATTGAATTAATAAGAAGGTCATAGCATCTGTCTTTTTTTTCAATATAGTAATGTGCTTTATTATGGACCTTGCCATAAGCAAAATGATAGGTTTTAACTATCTTTTCGTCAAATCCGTAAAGCGCAGAACGAATCTGCGGATAAAAATACTGATACTCCGCATAATAAGAAAACTCATCGTCAAGAGCGCTGAAGCTGTTTTCATCCTTTGGGTCATAGCACACCCAATAGGGATTACCCCTGAAAAGCTCTTCAAATTTTTCAAAGGTTTTTGAATTATTGCTGTCATCCTTCCAGACCACGGGGAGAATAAAGGTATGATAGCTGTATATATCACCCATACATTAAACCTCCGACCACATAAATATAGCTATAATAAATAGATTATTAATAATATTATCATAAAATATATCAAAATTCAACAATTTAATGCAAAAAAATACCGGGCAGTTATTAAAACTGTCCGGTACTTTTCTTTTTTTCAGATACTAATCCCTAATATTAGGTAATGTAGGTAATCCTAACGGATACGAATTTAATAATGCCTTAAAGTATCAATCCCTAATATTAGGTAATGTAGGAATAGAAGAAGCTGAATACTTTAAAGCAGCAGAGTATCAATCCCTAATATTAGGTAATGTAGGTAATACAATTCGAGAAGTTTTAAAGCAACCTAAGCAATAGTATCAATCCCTAATATTAGGTAATGTAGAGAAGA
>JAZUMO010000020.1:0-53160 GCA_045603665.1 Acutalibacteraceae bacterium | reverse complement strand
CCCTTCATTCTCCTTAAGCGATCTCGTAGACCAGTAGCTATGTCGAATTAGTTTCTACTCTGTCTTCCTGTTATCTTTATCATAACACATAAACAAAGTTCTCGGATTTTTCTACCACTTACTTTTTATCATGCCTCCTTACATGAACCAGCGTCTTCTTCGTCTGCTTCTGAGCCACAGAACAAAAGCACCTATAACCGCTGCTACCGCGGTCACAAAAGCAACTATTCTTGAGCCCACATAAATGACAGGAAAAAGAATACCGCGGAAAAGCCACTCGCTGAATTCCTGCCAGTTGCACGCAATCGCAATAAGAAAAACTGCAATAAGAGTACAGCACACGATATCCACCCAATTTTCCGGGGATATCTTTTCTAAAAATTCCGAAACACTACCTTTTTCACGACGTACTCTTTCCTCTTTTTCTTTTCCCGTATTCTGCGGCGCACGGGTACCTCTGTTGGCGTTTGAGCCGAAGGATCCTGTTGAACCACTCATGGATATTCCTCTCCTTTAACTAATTGAATTACAGACTGTTTAATAATTTTTCAACGATAACAATATTCGCATTACTGCCGAAGGTGATGACTGCCTCCTTGTCGCATTCCTCCTGCAAAAGAATTCGGTCTCTTGTGTAAGACTGAGCACTCTCGCTTTCTCCGCGCTGAAGAGTCATAAGCAACCTTGGCGGTGTAGTTTTACCGGTCACTGTATCCATATGTGTATACTGACCGAAGGACGAAAGTATTTTCTGCAGATCCTGCTGCGGAGTGTTGCCGTTAAGAAGAATCAGATTACAGTTGAAATTAACTGTTATGCTTCTGTCACATATCTCATCAAAGGCTACTATATTGTCGCAGGAGACAATCACATCAATAAGAGGCCTCTTTTTAAGCATGTTAACAACAGTCTGCATTGCCTCAGTGTCAAGCATAAAGGAATCGTCAAAGATGCACACAAAGTCCTTGTCAACAAGAGAGCGAAGCTCCGCTGCAAAATAAACCGAAAAAATCTCACAATTGACAGCAGGTGCTTTCACCAGAAGAATCAGGCCTTTTTCCACGCAGTTTTTTAAGGTCAATGCTTCACTGTCGTAATCAGATTCACTGCATTCCTGATTTCTTATGTTTTCTGTTTCCTCCGCAAAAACCTGCAGCATACTTCTCAGAAGCACTCCGCCTTTTGTTGAGGAAGTTATTACCTCTGAATTCAACGGATTGTTTGTTGTTTCACTGATTTTTTTATCGTCGTTTTTGGCAAAAGCAAGCATAGAATTAAGATCAGGACCTCTTTTGCTGCCTTTTTTTGCCAAAAACTCTCTCATCACCGAAAGAAAAGCATTAATATAATTCTGTGCCTCCACAGTGTCCCTGCAGCCTCTGGCAGAAGCAATACGCGTAAGGCTTTCGCTTATAAACCTGTTCTGCATTCCACTGAAAAAGTCATACTTGTTACGGCTTTCACTGCACACCTCTATCCCTCCGATTATTCCACTCTCGGCAAGAAGGATGAGTTCATTCTCAAACTGGTCATCATCACTGAAAATCACAATAGGTCGTTTGGTTGTCTGACTCATATAAGCAATATATTCGAGCAGACACTGCCTTCTTTTGGTTTTTGTACCGCCATTGATGAGAATATTTCCGGAGGCATTGGCGAGAAACTCACTGAATCTGTATGAATATTCATAACACACATCACGCATATTGTTATTATGCTTTGCTGCTTGTCTTGTAACCTTACTCATTTATCTTCCTCTTTCTTCCATTGCTTGAATTTAAATTTAAATATCGGAACGTGCTTGAGATCAATATATGCCTGACCGCATTCGAGATTCTGCAAATCCGAATCCCTTACGGTAAACGATTCGTGCGTAACATGCTCAGCACCGTAATCGTAAACCTCAAACACCTCACCGCTTCGTTGCTTAACGTATTCCCTTGAAGAATAGTCGGTATTATGAAAGGCCATAAGATTACAGAAGCCTGCCGCAAGTGATTCAGCATATGCATCCTCGTAATTATTCTTAAGCTGTGCAATAGACTGGAGACCGAACACGGTTTTGCAGCCAAAGGAGCGTCCTACGTTAAGAAGGTCCTGCAGAGATGTTATGTACGGAACGAGGTTTGCCTCGTCACAAATAAACCACTTGTTGCCCCCCGGGCAGGAAAGTGCCTCTTTTATGGCAAGATTATAGAAAAGGGAATATACAACCGAAAGGGTTTCCTTATATCGGTGATCATACTCAAGAAAAAGTATCTTGCCCCCCTTTTTTCTGATAAAATTTCTTATTCCGAAGGTTCTTTTCATGCTATGCTCTGCGAACCTGCTTATAAAGGTTCTTTGTCTTGCGGACGAAAGGTAGGCATAAACGCCGAGAGCCTGATTGGATGAACCGTCACCAACATAAGTTTTCAGATATCTGTAGCTTGCTTTTTTGCCCGTAACTTCAAGAAGCTTTTGATTATCGCACTTACAAAGGAGGTTGTTAAGCTCCGCATTGTTTGCCATCTGAAATATGTTCGCACATTTACCTTTGGCATCGATCATCATTGAGCACATCAGCTTTGAAAGAAAATCAGCTGCGCTGAGATTAAATACGGGCTGCATTTTTGATTCAATACCTTCAAAAAGCATCGTTGCAATTTCCCGGGCATTGACCTCCATTGCACCTATCGACAAGGGACCGTCACCGTCAAAAAGTTCCATAAAGACATTCCATATTACGCTCTTATCCTTATCTCTTTCGTCCAGGCTGAGCAAAATATGATTAGGATTATTTTCATCATAATACCGATCGCGAAAATCATGCTTGGAGTCAAAGATAATCATTGTATCCTCCGCCCCAAGCTTTTTCTCAAGTAAAATCCGGTCGAGAAGCTGGAAAAGGGTGTTGGTCTTGCCACACCCCGTCGATCCAAGAAGCATAAGCCCCATACTCAGCATATCATCAGTGAGATAAAACTCTCTCCCACCGTCACCTTCGAGTCTGTAATCTCCCACAGACACCTTTTCCGGAGGTGCTCTGAGAAAATCCTGTCCCGAAATAACTGTTCTTTCCCTTCCTTCATTCTTGCTTTTTTCTTCAATATCAAACAGTCCGTTATAGCCCATATTTAGCCTCCTGAAAAATCTTAATCCACGCCTTCGCCGCCGTCTCCGCCATCACTGCCTTCGCCGCCGTCAGTTCCTTCATCGCTACCGGACTCACTGCCCTCATCTGAAGCACTTCCCTCATTGCCGAAGCTGACAGAGTCATCGCAGGAAGGAGCTTCACCCTCAAAGGAGTCGGCATCGTTATCAAGAACGCCTCCGCTCTCTGTGGTATCAAGAGAAGGAGTGTCTCCGTCAAAGTCTTCTGCATCATTGTCAAGAACGCCGTTTCCGGTGCTTTCCGGCGCAGTCGCATCCTGATTATCAGTCTGAGGACTCTGGGTATCATCAATATTATATTCATCCTTAAGGGAGCCGAGCTGCTCGTCAGTTTCTTCCATAAGCTGAGAATATTCCTCCGGAGTCATGCTTTCACGCAACGGGTCCGGATTAGGATATTCATCATACATCTCTACATCCTTCATATCCTCATCAATCTTTTCCATATCACTTTTGCTCATATTGGTAAAGGATGAGTTAACGGTATAGGTTTTGCCGCCGGGTGTGGTAATTGTATCGTTAACCATATAAGCGCTGGGCTTGGTCCCCGGCTGAGATACATATGCCGTCTTTTCCGTTTCAACAGTATAACCCTTATTAGCCAATCTGACTTCAGCGTTTTCCGCTACCTTGTAGCCTCCGCGATTAAGGCCTCTGTCCTGTGCACTTACGTTATAATCCGCAGCAACACCGCCCTCACGTGCAGCAATAAGATGACCTTTATCATCGACCTTGCTGTCATAACCGTCAGGCTTGATGCTTGACATTCCTTGCCTGGAAGCAGGGTTTTCAGAAACAGTTCCTTTTGCTGTAACTGTACCGTTGTCATAAACAGTGTAAGTGTAACCGTTTGCTGTATAAGTTTTTGCTGACATTTACATTCTCCTTTAAACTACCGATCAAATATCAATTTCGCCGTTGTTATCTGCACCCTCTGAATCGCTTTTTTCCGAACCGGAGGCATCTGTGCCGACATTTGACGAAGCCTCTCCGCTTCCGTCTGCGGAGCCGGAGGTTTCACAGATTTCAGAATTTTCTAAATCAAGAGCAGGTGCTGCTCCCGAAAAATCCGCAGGATCGTTATCGAGAATTCCCGAATCTTCTTTTTTTCATCCGAAATACTCCACTTTTCTGAAGCAGAGCCTTCTTTTGTTTCAGTCCCTGTTTTACCTGTACCCGCATCAAGCTTACTGTCCTTGGCAAGGCACGACTGATAAGAAGCAATCATTTCGTTCTTTACTGCCGTTTCAACCGCCTGCCTGACAGGCTCATTGGCTTTGTTATAAATGTTTTTCAGAGTCGTTTCAACCTGTTTATCTATATCTTCACCGTATAAGCTTTTAATTCCCTCAAGCTTTTTACAATATCCGTTGCTTTCAATTCTACGGCTGTAAATATCCATAGCGGGATCTGTTACACCATCACTGCGCATTTCGTCTATTATGCCCGACACCTTGCTCTGGGCATAAATATTAGCATCAGTCTCAGTAGGATTGAGCAGATAAAGATTGAAGTCATTTTCACCGTTAAGATAATGAATTCCTTTTTTACCGTCCACATCTGAAACAGTAAAGCCGTTTGCCTCAAAAGCTTCCTTCATTCCTTTTTCTGCTTCTATTCTGTCGGAAGAAACCTCATCCTGCCAGGTATGTCTTACCTCATGTAAAACAGTTTCCAGACTCTGCCATCCGCTGTCCTGCACATCAATCTCAACTGTCTTGCCGTCATATGTATAGGCGAGCTTACCATTCTCAACCAAGCCGATGCTGAGAGTCACCGTGTTACCGTTCTGTTTTTGTAAGATTACTTAATATTACGTAAGCACTCTAAAAACAGCCTTGTATTACAGAGACTGTGTATCCGAAATATTTCTCAACACTGATATTATACAATGTAACTTTGATTTTAAAAATCGCACAATTGTCAAATCAGGCATCGCTTTTTTTACACTTTATACAAAACAAAAACATTGATTTCTCACTTACTGAAAACTTGTATTTTATGCCCGTACGTCCTCAAATCAGCTGTCTTCTTCTGTATCTGTTTTATAATTCTCTGTAACACTTACCGAAAGCTCACCGTTTACCAGATCTTCGACTGTTATTTTTTCTTCGCCGGAAATATTATATTCCATAAATACACGGGGAAGAAGATTGAGCAGCAGCTCTTCTATTTTATTTCCGATACCTCTGGCGCCGTTTTCGGCATTGAGTTTAATTTGCTCGTAAAGCTTTTGTTTATAGGTCGGCGTATATTCCAGATAAACTCTTTTTTCCTCCAAAAGCGTTGCTCTGACCTTTTCCAGACGTAACTCAATAATATCTTTGACCACCTTTTCATCACGAATGAAATCAAACACAACAACATTATTTCCGATTCTGTTGTAAATTTCAGGTCTGCCGATATCGATAAAATAATTTCTTATTGCTGTTTCTATCTTTTGTCTGTTTTCCTCATAAGGAGCTTCAATATCAATATTCTGACGCTTGTGTCCGTCATTACCGTCGACAGTTACACCAAGGTTACTGGTGAAAATTATCAGAGACTCCGAAAAATATACCGTTTCTCCAAAGGAATCGGTTATCCTTCCGTCGTCAAGAATCTGGAGAAATTTATCCAAAATTGACGGGTGTGCTTTTTCTATTTCATCAAAGAGTATTATATTGAAGGGCTTTTCCTTGACCGCATTTGTAAGCTGTCCGCCTGCATCGTATCCGACATATCCCGGAGGGGCCCCTAAAAGCTTCTGATCCGAATGCGGCTGCTTATACTCACTCATATCAAATCGGGTAATAAAGCTTTCATCACCGAAAATAAACTCGGCAATAGCCTTTGCAAGCTCAGTTTTACCCGTACCTGTCGGCCCTGCAAAAAAGAGAATGCCTTTAGGTCTTGAACCAGAGCCCTTTTGTATACCTGTAAGACCAAGACAAGCTCTTGATATTACCTTTGTTGCCTTATTTACAGCAAGCGACTGGCCGCGCACTCGCTTTGAAAGCTCCGCTTCCATGCCTGCTATTTTATCTTTATCTAACTTATCCCAATAGCTTTCCTCAGTTCCGAATTTAAAGAAATCAACCGCCTTTTTGCTTTCGCTTATACGGAAGTCCTTATCGTAACACATAGTGAAAAAATTATATAAATCAGTTGTCGAAAAGCCTTCAGTTATGTTTGCGAGCTTTTCTACTGCCTTTTCTCTTTCTTCATATGAAAGCTCTCTGTAATCGGTGAAGCTGTCGGAATTGCTGTAAATAAGATTTTTACGCAATTGCTTATCAATTTTGGTTACGGTTATAGTTTTTACATTCGGATTGTTGAGATAGAACCATGCAGGAAGGTCATTTGCTTTTTCAACAATGTAATAAACCGTATTGCGAAGAAGGTTTCCCTTTTCTGTGCTGACAGCCTCAGCTGCATCCTTGCTTGCAAGGAAAAGACGCGTAAGGGCATTGAGCTCACATTCAGATGGCATTTCGCAGGATGAAATTGCCACATTGGCAAGATCAAAAACAACCGCAACCGAGGTCTCGGGATTCACAATAGCTGCTCTGATTATCTCTGCAGCCTGCTCAAGGACACTCATATTCTCGCTTCTTACATCAATTTCAAATTTTGAGGGAATTTCAAAGGGATACTCTCGGCCGTTTTTTTTCATCTTTTCGGGAATTTCAGAAAAGCTTTTCATATCGTTGTTTCTGCCGTCTGTTGAGGCAATACTGAAAAATCCGTCTATTTTGTTAAAGAAAACAACCACATCGAAGCCTATTTCCTTAAGATAATTATTGAAATATTCATTAAGTCCCATGGAAGAGCAGCGCTGTCCCGTGGAATCTATCCACACCTGAAGATCGTGCACATTTCCTTCAATTATGAAAGCACTTTTCATCCGCTGGTAAGCATCAAGATCTTTTTTCCATTTTGGCCAATTCAACATTTTATTCCACTTCCTTGACTATAAATTTCAAAACCGCATCTGTTGCAAGACCTACTGTAGCTCCACTGGTAAGAACTGCGCTGGAGCCTGCAGGCATTTTTGTTCCGTTGATATATGTACCGAATTTACTGCTATCCTTAATTGTTGCGGCGATACCGCTTGGCCTGGGTGTAACGGTAAAGTGTGCTCTGCTCACATCACAGAATTTTTCAAGATATTCCTTCCCTGAGCTGTTTCTGCCCACAACAGTTTCTCCGTTGACGGGAATAACACAGGTTCCGTCGGTGCTTTGGAAACTCATTTCAAAAGCCTTTTGAGCTTTCTTTTCTCCGTCATCCTTTTTTACTTTGCTACCCTCTGCCTCCGAATTTTCATTTTCCGGAATATAAAGCTTTTCTGCAACACGCATAATATTTCTGCCGCATACAGAGCATCTCAAAGGTGCACCCTGATCCTCTTCATAAATATTTTTGTGGCCGCCATCACAAATCTTACAGTACATCATCTCTTTCCACCTGCCGCTTTAATTTTTGCCTTTTTTCCGTTGATGGCACGTCTTCTTCTCATTGTTTCCGCAGCGGATTCCTTTTCCTTTCTTCTCTCCTGAAGGCCCGTAGCTTCCGAGCCCATTGCATCACTTTCTGTGACAATCATAAGCGTATAGCCTTTTTCCTCCATAAGTGCTTCAAGCTGCTTTCTTCTTTTACACATATTTTCATGCTGCTTTTTCTTTTCCGGTGTATCGGGCACCTCTTCTGTATCAAGTATTTCTACAAGGAATGAATCGCTGCTGTCCGTAAAGAAAAGTCCAAAAGCAGGTATTTCGCTGTCGACAAGAAGTGCTCCCGGTACATTTACGAGCTCATATTTTTCCTCAACATGCATACCAAGCTCTTTTGCTGATTCAAAGAATGCCTTGCGGGCACCTACATAATATTCGGCAGTAATTTCCTGTTTAAAAATCTCTTCGACCGCCCTTTTGAGTTCTTCTCCGGCCAAAAGCTCAGGCTGCTTGCCGGCACGTGCACACAAAGCACAATACTTACTCCAGAGCTCCGCATCCTCTTCTCTTATTCTGCATTTTCCCTGAAGGGCTTCAAGCTTTCTTTCAACGGTTCTTCTGAACTGTTCAAAATCGACTTTGTCATCGTCAAGCATTTTATTGATTTCCTCAATAAACGACTGCTTTAATTTGATAAAAGCTTTATCTGCAGAAGCCATAACAAGAAGCCTCTTCATAACGTCACTCGCCATTGCGAACTTTTTATACTGAGACGAATTGCGTGCATTTTCCACAGCAAGAGCATCGGAATAGTCAAGCACGACATATGCTATTTCTCCCGTATCAGGATTGATTTCCATACATAAAAGCTCTTCACCGGACATATCTACGGTTACCTTTGTTGACTCGACCTTAGCCTGAGGTGAAAGCCGGTCAGAAACGGTATCATAGGTAAAAACACGGCTGCTCATTGTTTTTCTGAAGGCTTCTGTTTCCTCTATAACCTTCATAATGCTTTCGGATATTCTGCGAGACCTCGCGTCAAGCTCCTGCAGCTGTCTTTTTTTCTCTTCGTTTATTTCTCTGATATCCCCGATAAATTCCCTTGTGTCCTCAACGATTTCTCTGGCACCGTCAGCTACAGCACTCGCATAAAAAGCAACTACTGCAGGGTCAATCTGAGGCGCTCTTACAACATATGCACCGCTACTCATTGTTTTTATCCTCCGTTTCTTATGATAGACAAAGCTGTTTCCTTAAGTCCCATAACATAAATCCAGGCAAGAAACTCCGTATTTTTCGTAAGCGCTTCTATTTCAGACAATTCCATTTCACAAACTGCCTCACGCAGCTGTTCAACAGAATTCCAGCCGTTATATTCTTTTACTTTTGAAAAAGTATAGCTTGTTATTTTTGTCTTGAACTCATCGGGACAGTTTTTAAGATTCATTATTTCCTCAAGCGCACATATTACCTCTTCGGAATAACCCATCCTTACAACATAATACATCAGCAATCCCTTTTCAACAGCCTCCGTCGCAATCGGATCGCCCTCATAAACAGACTTGATGAAGTTACCTATATCGTGATACTTCTTACCCTTATAAACGAAGTCCGCAACGTCAGAAAGAGCGTAGATGATTTTGAAAAGAGCTACATCCCTGTCTGTGCCGTTAGCAAGATTACGTATTTCCCTTGACTTTTCACCGTCAGGATAAAAGCTGTCGATAAATCTGTCAATATTTTTATCTCCTAACCGTCCCGCCGCAAGCTCCCAGTTATCCTTCATACAGCATATCCACTCCCGGATTGAGGAAACCTCAATAACCTGATTATCCACAACGCCAACCCAGAGAGTCACTTTGTTTTCCTTGCGGCTGCTCGCATAAAACTCCTTTTGCTCAGAAACCTGAACAAAAGATCCCTCATACCAATCCTTTACATTTTCATATCCGAATCTTTTTGTCTCATCAAAAACCAACAAGCCTTCCAGCAATCTTTTAACAGATGTCTGCAGGTCTTCGGGAATCTCTATCCCCTTTTTCCATCCTGCACTTATCTGCTCAGCCGAATATCCCGCGAAATAAGAATATCCCGTGGCAAGAAAGAGAATGACCAGTCCGAGAGAGCCGTAATCGTAGGCCCTTGTTTTGCTCATCGTGCCCACAACGCCCGTGCTGGGCGGAGCAAATTCGGGAGTGCCGCATATTTCATCGAATATATCTTCCTTCGAATTTTTGACGCTGCTGATTCCGAAATCACCGATAAGCAGATGTGTGCCGTCATCGGAAAGAAAAATATTTGACGGTTTAAGATCACCGTGTATCATTTCACTGATTTTATCAATGTTGTGCAAACAGTGAAGTGCTTCGTTAAGCTGATTTATATATTCCTTAAGCTTTGTTCCTTCAACTCTGCCGAGGTTTTCAACTGTTCCGTTTTTGTAATACTGATAAACCTCATAGGGCATAGCCTCATAATATCCGTAATCTTCAAGATGAGCCACATAGGGGCAATCTGCTCCTTTAAGCATATTCATCTTTGTTTCCATAAAGGTAAAAGCTCTGCTATAAAGCTTAAGAGCATACTGCACCCCGTTTTTCATTACAAGATAAACAACGGCTTCGCACCCTTTTTCGGAAATCACACCGTTTATCTTATATCCGTCAATGCTCATTCCCTCCGTCAAAAGTGCACCGTCTCTACCGGAAGTCTCCTGCTGCTCTTCGCTGTCCTTCATTACAGTGCCTGCACTGCTTTTGTATACTGTTCCGGCAGATCTTTTATCCTCCGCATCCAAAGCTGTCGGTGAAGGTGCCTTATATACGGTTTCACCGGTATTTAAATCACTCATTCTTATGTCCCCCTGAATTTAATTAAAGCAAGCCGACAATCAGACTGCTTGAATCAAGATAATTGAATACCTGAAGCTCTCTTTTACAATCCTTCATATATTCATATCTTTCTGTATTTCTGAATATGTGAACCCTTTGATTCGATGAACCTCTGAGACCTTTTCCGTCGTTAAGATTCTCTACATAGCGTCCGTCAATAATAACTGCTGCGTTCTCAATCACGGAATCGGTATAAGGGCATCCCCTTTTTTTTAGTTCTTCAAGAGTGTACCCCGTGTATATTATGATATCGTCGGTGAACTCTTTTTTCATAAGACTTACCAGAGTGCTCAGCTCCTCAGCCTGATCAAAGGGCTCTCCTCCCGAAATTGTAAAGCCGTCTATACTGCCCTTGACTCCGTTTATTGCAGAAATAATTTTTCCGCATTCCAGCTCATTACCTGCTTTTTTACTTCTGAGCTCCGGTGACATGCAGCCTTCACAATTAAAATCACAGCCTGTCACCCATATTCCTACTCTTTTTCCGGGTCCGAGAACCTTTACCGGATAACAAATTCTTTTAATTCTCATATATTCCCGATTGCTTCATCAAAGTTCAACGGAAGAACAAAATGCTCACAGTCAGTGCCGCCGCAATAAATACATTTTCCTTCTTCCTTATTTTTCTGAGCCTTTTTAATCATAAAATATCTGTTCAGCCTTTCAACCATAATCTCAGGTGTAATAATACAGACCTTGCTTTGAAAAAGCATATTCATAATATTAACCAGACTGAATGAATCATAATTTATATCATAGCCGTCAAAGCAGTTCATTGCAGGCTTCTCAATTATTTCCGAGCCGAAAACTGCAGTACCGTTTCCGAAATCAAGATTTGTAATGTTACCGACACCATAGCAGAGAACATTTTTATTATATCTGTCCTCGTACAAATAGGGAGCAATCTTGCTGCATGCTGCAAGTCGTTCCTCCGGTTTATCCGTAACATACGATAAAACAAAGCCGTCATATTCCAGCATATTTATTCCCGCAAAATGCTGTCTGGTAATTTTCCATACTGTCGGCTTCTTTCTTATGATAATTTCATTACTCAATGTACAGATTGCATCGGTAACTGTTCTTACAACGTCAAGTGTCCCTATATGAAGGTCGATATTTATTTCCTTGAAAATGTCCTTTCCGTACAAGGTCGCACACATACAACAAAAATAATTTATAAGAGCCGTATAAAGGTCAACCGTATGCTTTGCAAAGGCTCTTTCAACAACGCTGAGCTTTCTGATGTCAAGCCTTGAGGAATTTATGTATTCCTCTGTCAGAGCAACCTCATCCTCAGCTTTTTTTGCGATATGCTCCAGAACCGTAAGCATTGAGCTGAAGCTTTCCGCATCATTGAAGCGTTCCTCAACAACACGGTTTATCTGTAATTTAAGATCCTCTCCCACCGGGCCGTAAAACTCACAGGTTTCAAGAATGTACCTTATCTTTTTATAGCTTTCGCTGTTTCCGAAGGCCGTTCTATATAAGCTTATGAGCTTACTCCGCTGTTCCGGAGTACAGCCAGAAAAAAGAGCATCTATTAACTTTAAAGAATTTATACTAACCACTAAACGCCCTCCTCAGCAATCATTACAAATACACTCAAACAGACAGCCTAAAAATGCAGCTGCAGCCGTTGCCGCAAGAGCAAGAAGCTTGAAGGAGCCTGTGCCGATAAACTTCAATGCTCTTTTCGTTTTTTCTATGCGTGCTTTGTCGGCTATCTCCTTCTGCTTTTTTCTTTCCCATTCTCTGAGCTTTTCCTCATATACCCTGACAGCCTCTTCCAGGTCATCCAAAATTCGGTTATAAACCGGATTTTCGGGATCGCCCTCTATAGCTCGCTGTATGTATCGCTGTAAGCCTTCTATATTCTCATTTGTTAAAACAATACTGTTTTTTTCCAAAAGAAACTGAAGATAGTGCTTTTTAGGGGACTCGGGAAGCCTTGAAATCATCTCGCTGTATTTTGTCACCTGAGACGGACTGAGAACGCCCTCATAAAGCGAAATATTGCTAAACTGACTTTCAATGTCCCAGGTTGAAACAGTGCTTCCGTGAGTGACGTTATATTCCTCAGCTCCGTTGACGGTGATGCCTTCCTTTGCCGCCGAAGCCAGAAGATCGTCAAGCTTTGCCCGTGCGATTTTTTTAACATAGGGATCTGTTGCAGACTCTTCCACATCCTTATAGATACGGTAATATCTGTTACAGACCTCTCTGAGCTCTCTTTCACCGCAGGACGCAGACAATCGCAGCTTATCCCTTAAAAGCAAACTCATCTTCCTTTACCTCCAAATTCATACATATAAGCTTAGGCAGAGGTGTGTTGAACAGACCTGTCAGCACATCTCTGTTTCTGTAGGTGGGATACAGCTCCAGAAGCTGCAGAATATTGCTTCTGCTTTTCTTCAGTATCCCCAGCACCTCTTCCTTCCTTGCTTTCATTATTGAAAGCGCATCTCCTTCAAACCCCGCCGTAATGGGGTTGTATCTTTTTTTTATTGAATCGGCAGCACAGTCATTTACTGCATCAACTGTATATATCCATACTCCCGTCCAATAATTTATTTTTGAAAAAACATCTTCATCCTCATCACAAAGGAAATCCGGCTTCACCATATTTTCAAGCAATTTTCCGAAAAGAGCGGCCACATTTTCCACCGGTGTCTTTAGATTCTTTTCTTCAATACTGTGCAGCATCTCAAGATATTCTTCCAGAAGCCTTTTTTCCCGTTCCATCTCTCCGTCAATCCGTTCAATGCCTGCGGCCATTTTTTTCACGGCAAGCTTTGCCCTACGGCTGTTTTCATCCTTAATGTCATCAAGAAGCTTATGATATACAAAAAGGAAATTCAACCTTGCATAATAATCCGACAAGGGATCGCACACTGCATATCTGACTTTTTTTCTTCTCCACGACCAGGGACATCTTCCCTCGCATTCCTGTATATCATCCCTGACCGAGGCTGAAAGAAGATAGTCATTCGTAAGATCATAATTTACTAAAAAGCGTGCATACTTCCCGAAGTTTTTATCCATCGCAAAGCAAAGACCGCAGTAATACTTTTTATATTCTGCTCTCATCTCATCCGAAAAGCTTTTTTTACATGGCTTAATTGTTCCGAACATAAATTTTCACCTTATACATTGACAAAGCGGATACGCCTTTTCTTTTTGCGGGTAAACTCTTCCAGCTCAGTAATAAGAGAATCTGCTGCTGCGCCATAGCTTTCCTTAGCAGCCTCAAAATCTTCTTTTGCCTTTGAAAGTGCTTTTTCCGCCTCGGCTATCTGTTCTTTTTCAAGTCTGTACTTTTCATCGTTCATATTCCGTTCCTCCGCGAATCAGCTATTTGCACCATAGCTGTTGTAAACCTCGTTTATTTTCTCCACCCAGCTTCTTTCAGGCAATTCAAATACCCTGAAAGCAGATGCTTTGGTTTTTTCAACATCCTTATAGAAAACTGTTTTTTCGGCAAAGGATGTCATTTCCTCCTCTGCACCGAGAATATACTCAGCATCCTCTTTGCTTTCACCAAAGAATATTCTCTTTGAAAACTCCTCCTGAATAAGATCGTCACCGAAAAGCTTTCTGAATATACTCAGGCTGCGTGACCATATAATGCTGTTGATTCCGTATTCAGGGCCATCCTTCAGAATCCGAATCAGCTTTTCCTTTGCTGTAAGCTCACCGTCTGAGGAAGACTTTTCTTTTCTGAGACCTGTAAGGCTGTCTATTCCGAAAATCATAAAGAACAATCTTTCGGAAGAGTCTTTGCTGCCGTTGATTCTTTCAGTAAGGATGTTATATGTATCGTTTATCATTTCCTCGCTTTTTGAAAGGCCCACTCTGCTCATCTGTCTTGAAAAAAGGCCACTCATAAAGGCGAAGTAATCCGAATCGTTTTCATATTCGTCAGAAAGATCGATAAACCTTACAAGCTCATTTTTTATATTTTTCGCATCAGAAGCAAGCTCACCGTAAAGTGCAGACAATACCGAGCATACAAAGAGAGATCTGGCCGTTTCCTCGTCCTTTCCTATGACAGCCAGGTTTTCACCCTTTTCCGGAGAGATAAAATACTCCCTCTTTCGGTCAATAAGGAACTCATCACCCAACATCAGCTCATATTCCGAAGGCACCTTGTTGGGAACGACCTCGCTGTTACGGATAAAACGGTTAAACTTGTTTTCTCTGTCACGCTCAATATATATTGACATTATCCTTGTTGCAGATTCCCTGTTTCTCATGGTAGCCTCAAATTTGGCCAGCATATCCGTAAGCTCATCTGCACTGATATATCCGCCGCTGAAGAAGTTGGTCCGTCCCTTTTCACCCGATGCTTCATTTATGGCACCGTATCCGTCTCCGCCCTGATCAAGCTGTGAGCAGTCGAAATCATCGCCCATAATTATTTTCGTTGATTCGGGCTCTCCCTTAAGAGCTATTCTTATAGCCATATTGGCTTTTATGTCCTCTATGCCCTTACATACAGCGAAGTTCTGAGAAGCAATGATGATATTTATATTCATTGCTCTGCCTTCGCTGACAAGCTTTGCTAAAATATTCACGCATTTTTTTGTGATGGAGTCATCAATCCTGAGCAGCTCCTGAATTTCATCGAAAATAAGAATTATTCTGGGGAACACCTCACCCGGAATCTTGCTCAAATCATTGACATTATATCCGCTCATGATTTTTGCTCTGTCTTTGAATTTCTCCTCAATAAATTCTAATATTTCAAGAGCAAAAATTCTTTGGGTATTAAGAGCAATCGCCTTCATCCAGGGCAGCTTGTATCTGCTGAAGGGTTCAAATTCAACGCCCTCTTTAAAATCAATAAGATAAAAATTCACGTGTTCAGGCGTGTATTTCATCATTGCCGCCATAATTATGGTTCTGAGAAGTGCAGATTTTCCCGAGCCTGTTATTCCGGAAATCAGCGCATGCTGAGCTGTGCTTCTTATTAATAGCTTCTGAACATTACTTGCTCCGGAAATACCCAAAGGAACCTCGAAAATTTCACTCGCATCACCAAGATACCAGGTATTCATATCATGCATATCGGTTCTTTCGGTATTAGCCGCATCCTTCGAAAAAAGAAATTCAAACTTTTCTATCTGACGGGAATAATTCTTGACACCGGATATGATACCTGCCTTTATCTCTTTGAGATCGTCCGGGACATCAGTCATAATTTCAAATTCAAAGCTGTCATCTTCACCGTCATCTTTTACAAAATAACCGTCCTGAGTTTCCTCGATACAAAGTGATGCATTTTTTATTGTTGCAACAAGAGTCTGCCACTCGACATCATTTCCTTTTGTGACAAGCTCGGCAATATTTGCCTGAACAATTCCGAAAAAGCCTTTCCTTGAGCCGGCAGTAAAAATTTTGGAAAGATTTTCAGCTGCTTTCCTTGTAAAGCCCTTAGGAAAATTTCTTGCGGCAACGAAATAAACGGGTTCTCTTTCCATTCTCGATTCCACATCGTTACTGTAGGAGGTTGTAAGATTGGTATGCTCCAAAGCTACTTTTTTGAGCTCTTTTTCAATATCCTCCTCATCTGACCAGGGTCTTGTTATCATTCTGTTTCCTGAGTTTTCACCTATTTCCTTGAATTCGGTAAGTGCAGTGGTAATGTCGAAATCAAGCAAAAGAGGTACAGTTTGTCCGGCAGTGAAGTTCATAAGAATTTTCCACACATAGTTTTTAACAACGGAATCACTCGCGGATGCTGCTATATCTTTCGTTTCAAGATAAACTGAATAGCCTTCCTCGATAGAACGGAAAAACGGCAGTGTGATTCTTATCTCTTCCGAAGAAGCCTCAGCTCCCTTGAAGTCTATGCCTTTGATCATATTGATAACCTCAGGACAAAACTCCTTTTCAGCTTTTACGGTAAAGGTTCTTTTGCCTATATAAAGATTGCGTGGGATTACCCTTGAGTAAGAATAATTCTTTGCATTTCTCATAAATACCTGAACATTTCCCCACACATCGTTGAAGGTGTGCCGGTTGAAGTACAACGAAAAGTTACTGTTATATCTGTTAAACAGCTCTTCCTTTCTGTTTCTGTATTCGGCTTCAATGTTTTCCTGTATGCGGTTATGGGAAGCTGTTTCTGTCCTTTTAGCTTCCTCATAAACACGGGCATTCAATCTCATTTTTGCATCTCTGAGCTTTGCCGCTGCACTCTGAACCTCTTTGTAGGTCCGATCAGCTTCTATGGCAAGAGCCGAGACTGCTGTCTTTTTTTCTCTGAACTCTTCGAGATCTCTTTTGTCACCCTTGGATGTAATAAGACCTGCCGCTTTGTCAAGGATACCCGGAGCAATAAATTCGAAATTCAAGGAAGATATCCGTGCCTTCTTTAATGTTTTTTCTCCGTTGGGACCGTTCCATTCTTCGGAAATGCTGCTCACGGTTTTATCGTACTCCGCTTCTGCAAGCCTGTTCATTGCATCAAGATATTTGCTTCTGACAGCACTGAGATTTTTGTTGAACTGCTCATCCTCTTTTTCAAGCTTTGCCCGATATCCGGCTTCCTCTGATTCAAAAGCCTTCTGCATATCAAAAATAAAGCTTCGCAGGGCTTTTTTTACTTCAAAAAAAGATTTTCCCGTAGCCTTATCCTGCCACCCCTTGATGTCATAGAGCATATCCCTGATGCTAATTACTCCCTCATCCGTCATCATATATGATTATCTCCTTTTTTATTTTTGCTTTATTTTCATTCAACAGCAAAAGCGGTCTCCCGCGTCTGCACAGTATATGTTCACCTGAACCTTCGAAAAAAATTTTTCAGCTTTTCATCCCAGATTCCTTCCATATTCTGAAAAATCACAAATATGAGCCTGTCATAAAGAACAAAGAATATGCAGCAGCAGAAACCCAACAGCCATCCGTATTTTTTGAAGGCTTCATTCTCCGCAATGCCCAGAAGCTCCGTACCTGCAAGCATAAGTCCGAAGCCGACAAGAGCAAGAAGACCTGCTTTCAGCAAAGCTCTCATAATCACCGATCTTATTTCAGCAAGAAAACGGAAGACCATCGGATAATACCCCAGCAAGCAGACATAAGCCAAGGCCGTCAGCTTGTCGGGAGAAAACAGTAGAAGCAGTACAGAGGTAGCCACATAAGACAATATTGCCACAGAAAGAGAAACATATCGCATCACTACGGCAAGCAATATTCCACAAACAGCCGGGAAAAGTATTTTTGTAAAAGCTACAGCACCGCCTGCCAGACATATTACAAAGCTGACAGCTGTAACCATTCCGCCGGTCGCTGTTAAAAGCAAGTCCGCCTTTGGTCCGTTTTTCATTTTTCTCTCCTTTAATCAACACAAAATTGTTACAATTATATAACATTATAATACAAAGATATACTGTTTTCAACATTTTTCACCAACAAATTAACACTTTTGTTATTTTTGTTGCACCGTGTTTCGTACAGTTTGTATTCCATATACGAATAACATCAGCTTCAGATATTTTTCGCACGTACATCAGAAGATTCTTTAAAATTATGAAGCCATCATTTTTCGATCTCTGCATAACAAAAGAAAAAATTCAATCATCATCAACAAAATTATCGCTGTAAACGAGGATTATTTGTTGACTTTTTCGACAAAATAGGTTATCATATTCCAAATGAAGATAAAAGGAGATTTATCTATTTATGAAGAAAAAAATCGTGTCTTTGATATCAGCTCTTATTGTTCTTCTCTCGATTTTAACGGCAGCCATTCCCACTGCTTCGGCAGCCTCAGTTTATGTCCGTCCCAAAAAGACTGTTTACCTTGTTATGGACGACTCCGGCAGTATGGGCGGAAAAAGCCAGAATGATGCCAACTATGCCCTGCAGACCTTTCTTTCTGTGCTGGATAAGGACGAGCAGGTTGTCGTTTATTTTCTTAATCAAAAAAAAGCTGTGGGCGACATTGACATTTCTCAAAAAAGCAACAAGCTGATAGAAAATGTCCGTGTCAAATATCCGGACAGCACAGGATCTACTCCCTTCAGAGTTGTAAGGGAGGCCGCTGAGGATCTCAGAAAGGCTTCTTCAAAGGATCCCTCACGGGAATATTGGCTCGTCGTTATCGCGGACGGTGCTTTTGACTCAGGAAGCAATCATAAGAACTATATGAAAAAATTCACTAAAACACCCTTGAAAAGCGGTGAATATCCCAAATTCCTTTATGTCGGCATCGGAGGGGGCGGAGGTGCCTTCACCGTACCGAAGGGAGCAGAAAACCGTTTCTTCCTTGCAGACTCATCAGATATTATAGAAGCTATGAACGAAGCCGTTCTCCATATAACCAACAGATATGAGATAAAAGCTAAAAACAAAGACAAAAAAACTCTCACCTTTAATCTTCCCTATCCGGCAAGAAACATCGTCGTTCTTGCCCAGACCTATAAAACAAAAATCGCCTCCTACAAGTCAGCATCAGATCTCAACATCGGCGAAATTTACAGAATCAAATACCCTGTAGACAATCCGTCTCTTCAGCACAGCACTGTCGGCTACATAACCGAAAAAAACGGTTCAAGCATCAAAAGCGGTACTGTGAGCCTGACATTCGACCATAACATCGACGCCTCAAAGACTATAGTAATGGTCGAGCCTGCTATAGGAATCAAAGCAGTTTACTTTGGAGAGGGCAACCAGGCGATAAGCCCGCAGGATATGCAGGTAGGAGGAAATGTTACCGTCGAAATGACATTATGCGATTCGGAAACAGACGAAAAGCTTCCTTCCGATACCGCTTTCGGCAAAGTCAACCAATATATAACAGTTAACGGAACAAAATATGACGGAGCTACGGTAAGCTTTGTAGTCCCGGCAAAGGATCTTGACATTTCTCTTGTCGCTGAATTTTCCGACGGTTTTGTCCTTGATATTTCAGAAAAGGTTACAGGACTTGTCGCCAAGAGAGACGTTTCTCTTTTCATTTCTGATTCCGGATATTTTGAAGCTGACATCAAGGACCTCGGCAAAGCAAACGGCATTGTCGTTACTCCCCTTGTCAACGGGGCAAACCTCACTCCCGAGGACATGAGCAAGTCTACGCTCACTATCAGTGGCGGCAGCTTATTCAAAAACCGTTTTGATATTGTCCCTGACGAGACATCGGGAACCTACACAATTCATCCCAGAGCAGGTCTGTTTAAGATTTTCACACCCACAGACGAGCAAAACTTCGAAATCACCTTCAATGACGGTGTAGAAAAAACTGTCTCTGATACCATCACGGTAAAAATCACCGGCAGAAGACCGTATCCTGAAATAGTTATTCTGCTTCTGATTATACTGCTGATTATATATCTCATATATGTCGAGGCAACAAGAATACGATTCCCGAGAGGCGCCTATGTAAAATATTATACGGTGACAAAAAAAGGCAAGCCTGATACATCCCTTTCGGAGCGCATCTATCTGAACAGACCTTCATTGGATAAATTGAAAAACGGCAGCTATCTTCCCATACCTCACACTAGCTACAAGGTTTCCGGAAAGCTGAGCTGCGAAGGACTTACCTTTGTTGCCTACCCGAACAAAACCAGTGTCCGTATAGACGGAATCGAGGATATCGTAATCACCAATGATTACGGACGCAAGACAAAAACCACAACCTACATACCGATAAACAAGACGGGCAAGGTAATCGCAACAGATTCACCTATCGACCAGAAAGTCAAATTAAAATTTTTGCTTTTACCTGTCGGCTATTTCATCAGGCATCACCAGAACAAGGGTTGTGCGGAAATATCAACAAAAGACAATTTAGAATAATAAAAACGGAGGAATAATTATGGGTAATCTTAGTTCATTTATGGGAGAGAGACAGGTCTTACTTGTCGGTCTCGGAGGTGTCGGCAGCAGAATCGTTGACAACCTTATGAAAAACCTTCCCGAAAACAGAAAAGCAATCACACAGGCAATAGCTGTAGATACGGATATAAAGGATATGAGCAGACTTGGCTATATTCCGCAGGAAAACCGTATCGTCCTTGCCGCTAACCCAGGCACACAGACTTCAATGACAATCGGTCAATATCTTGAAGAAAATCCCAGCGCCACAGAATGGTTTGTTTCCGGCGGCAAGGCCTTCGGTGCACTTATGAGCCGTTCAACAAAGGACGGCGCAAAGCAGATACGAATGGTTTCCCGTCTTGCTCTTTCAGCTACCGCCAAATATTGCAACCTTGAAGACAGAATAACCAACGTCATTGACAGACTCACCAAAAGTGACGGTTCGACCAACAGAGACGGTCTGCTTGTTATGGTTGTCTGCTCCATCGCCGGTGGTACAGGTGCAGGAACTGTTCTTCAGTTCCCCATGTATCTTGAAGAAATTCTTGCAAAATACTACAACCCTAACGAAATCAGCATGCAGTGTGCTATGCTTTTACCCAACCTCTTCAAACAGACTCTTGCCGACGGCAACGGCTTCAAGGCCAAGGTAAACGGTTACTCCGTAATCCGCGAGCTCCAGAGTCTCAACACCGGCAAGCTTAAGAGATTCGAATATATGAAGGACTATGCTGAAATCGATGAGTCCGATTACAGAAACAGATCACCCTACAGCTACATTTTACTCTTTGACGATTCAACCTCCACAGGAGCTACCATCAACGGCTCAACAGACAATGTTCATATACCCAATGTAGCAAGATGTCTTTATGAATACATTTTCGGCATCGCTGCAGGCAGATGTAAGAGTGCTCTTGATAACACACTCGATGCAATATACAGCAGCGGAAACAAAAAAATCTTCAGAGCAATAGGAAACGCAACCCTTATCTACCCCGACAATATATACAAGCAGTACGCTGTTGCAAATTGGATTTTAAGATCCGTTTCCCAGGATTGGCTTGAGCCCAGCAAAAAAGCACATGAGGCCTTTTTGGAAAAAAAGCAGCAGTGCCGTGCTGAGGGCAAGCCTCTCCCACCGAAGGAAGATCTTCACAGAACCTTTATTTCCATTCTGTTTAACAAAACTATATGCTCAGGTCCTTTCTTTTCTGAAATCCGCAGACAGCTCTCTGACGGACTTGCAGACGAATATCTTACCAATTTGCTTGATACTGTTGTTGAAAATCTTGACAAAGATGAAAACTACGCGCAGTCATTTGAAAACATTTTCAGCACATTGAAGGAAAAGGCTGCAGATCAGGACTTTAATTCCTTCAAAAATCTCAACAAGAGCTTCAACGACTTCTTTGACACCGTCGGCAGCTTTGTTGACAGCCTCATATGTCCCAGCAACGCTCTTACAAAGAAATTTCTCAAAGATGATAAAAATATGCTTTGCCTTTATACCTTTATAAGATTGAATCAGCTTCATCCGGTTGCTTTGCTCGCATTTCTCTATCAGCTTGAAGAGGCTCTGTTAGAAATCATCGAAGAGCCCGATGAGGAACCGATTTCTCAGGAAAGCATCGTCAAAAACGTAGACAGAGCAAAAAGAAAAGATATTGCCGGAACAGCTAAGGGCGAATTAAACAAATACGCCGCTGTATTTGTACAGAAAATCAGAAAAGCTGTTGCTGTACGCTTATATGAAAAATATATCAAAGAGCTCATTATCGAAACCGAAGACTTCTTTAAGGACCTTACCCGTGTTCTTGAAAACTTCAACAGCATCAGTAACGAATGTATAAATGACCTTAACGGCCTTTCAAATGAAATCACCGAAACCATCGGTAGTGTTGAGGGTATGGTTGCCTGCTGGAACGACGTCAAAAACACCATTGCTGAAGGCGACACCTGCGACGATGATGTTATGGACAGTGAGCTTTCCGAAGAAATCAACAGAGAAATCTATTCTGCATTCTTCAGGCTCGTAACATCCGACAATTATTCCGACGATGAAGAAGTGTTCAGAAAAAAGACAAATTACAAGGATATTGTTTCCTCTCATCTGCTTAAAAACTTCTACAGACGAATCAACGAGCAGCATACCAAATCCTTCCCCGAAAACATCATCAAGGCCGCTATATTTGAAACCGGTGTACGCAAGGCTTATGAGGAGCAGTCCTCCATCAACCCGAAATTCAAGCTTGACAGATTTTCTTATCCGGTAACTCAGTCAGAACTCGACTACAGCTCAGATGACACCTTCAAGCAGGCTGCCGCTGAATATCTGAACGGTAAGCTCAAGAGTCTTGTTGTAAAATCAAATCCCGTATGCGGACCCTTGAATGACGGTAATTACGAAGGAAGAACTCTTTTCTTCGATGAAAGCATTCTTGAAAAGAAGACCAAAGCAAGCTTTGATTCAGAAGGCGATATGGAGGTTCATACCGTCACATCACAATTCATTCCGTATGTTACAACCGACACGATTGACACCTTTACCATACAAATTGAACCGGTTGCCGGAATCAATAAGCACCGTATTGGCTGCTTCAGCTATACAGGCGGTCTTGAGCCCGCTAATTTTGAAAATCTTCAGGACCCTGTTTCAGGAACCTATGATTCAAAGAACGGCCGCTGTTACTATAACGCATACCGCGAATATATCAACGAGGTTATGAATACAACCACCGATAACATCACACCTCATCTTCACAAGGACTGGCATCTTGCAGGTGAGCTGGATGATATTACCGACCGTCATACGGATTCAGTGAATTACCACGCAGCAAGAGCCTTCCTTTACGGCTTTATGTTTGATGATGTTATTAAAATTGACGAATGCGGTTATGTAAAAATAGGTCTTGCAGGCAACAAGCTCTTTGATGATATTCCCGGTGCAATCAACGGCGTATTCACCTACAAGCCCTTTACAGAGGTTGAACATGCTCAGTTTATTTCTTCAAGAAATGCTACCAACCGTGTTTTATATGAAATTTTCCAATACCTCAGAAGTGTTCCCGAGGTAAGAACCCTTCTCATCAAATTCGGTGAAAGCGTTATCGAAGCAGCAAAAGCAGCCTCCACAGGTGCTGTCTTTGCATACAGTATTCAGCCCGAACGCTGTGCCGACGAAACATACGAAACAATCATCGACGTAATTGACGGCTTCTATCAGTACGCAAAATTCTCTGATCTGCACAACGCAATGAACAGCGATTCAAAGATACTCGGATATATGTTCAATATTCTTTCCGATGTAGTTATCGACGTTTGCGAAAGCATCTATCCGTCATCAAAGGATATACTTAACTCATTCAACAATTATGTTGACAGACTTTACGATACTGCAGCCTGTGACGATCCCGTTGCACCGACAATGAACGATATGTTCACCTTTGGCACTATTTCTGCAGCACCTGTCGCCTCAAACAAACCGTTTTCTGACCGCGGAGATCTTAACCGTACCGCAATGAAGAAAAAGATGGAGACACATCTTAACGAAAGATAAAAGGTGTTTTTATGAAAAATAAAGTTGTAGCTATTGTTGATGGCGCACTTTTTGACAGCTTCATTGAGTTCAAAAGCATAATGGAGCATACCGACGAGAATTTAAAAACAGTCAAATTTGTTCATAAAGATAAACTTTCTAAAGCAAAAGCAAGCGGAGATTTCATCTCCGCTCCTCTTGCTTTTATCGTTGCGCCCATAAAAAATAAAGAAGACTATAAAAGAGAGCTTGAAGAAGCAAAAAGAATCAAAAGTGAATTTGAAATATCAGTCTGCACCTTGATCTTTTCCGCTTCAAAAGATGTTGTCTTTTCTGACGACATCAAGGATGTCCGTTCCATCGGCTGTGAAATTTTCGACCTCGTAACCTCTTTGCATATCATTCATGAAGAATATTCTCCCGAGGAGGAAATCCCCCTTAAGACCCTTGCTCTGATAAGCGGACTTACAGGCTCTCACTCATATGAGGATGAAATCGGCTTCACCAAGGACTATATGACAGTCACAATGAGTGTGAATTATGAAAATCTTAATTCGACACTTCTCCTTATCTTCGACAATCTGCATACTGAAGTCAAAGGAATAAAAAAGGAAATCTCTGACCTTAACGAAGAAAAAGAAGCGATTGAGAGAAAAAAGAGCAAAAAATATGAATGTCACTTTTCATCGCAATCTTCCCCTGAAACAAAGAATTTTTCTCTCTCCGTACCGAGTAAGCCTGAGGATATGCTGCTTTTTTGCAAAACATATGCAACAACACTTTTACATGCAACAGAAGACTTCGCAAAAAGCAGTGAAGCTTACATCACAACAGCTCAGCACGCTCTCTCCCGTACCTTTGACCGTCTTTGCGTAAAAGACGAGGTTGACCCCGATGTTTTGGAAATTACAACCTTCAAAGAGGGCGAATTGCCTTATAAATCCGAAGAGCTCATACAAAGACCCTTCGGCGCGGCTTCTCCGCAGGTTCACAAAATAAGCTCTCTCATACCGTTGCTTAAAGCCGTCATAAATGCCGACAACCTCGACTTAGGCACAGCTCTTAAGCTTGTTCTTTTACTTCTTTCCGGTGCTCTTATTGCCCTCGGAACTTATGTTGTTCCTTCTGCAATAAAATCGGGAACAGCTATCTTTACAAACTCCTTTCTCGGTATTCTTTTCGGAATTCTTGCTATAATACTTCTCTCTGCCGGAATTGCCTTCCTCGTCGACATTTTCTCAAAGACTAAACTGAAAAGATATATAAAGAATTTTGTCGAGGAAAGCTCTGCATTCTTTTCTGACTCCTCAAAGTCGGATACCGACATCAGAGAATACATAAACAAATTCGTAACCGTTTCTGTTAATTCCTTCATAAAAACCAGAAAGATTGATATTGCTGAGAACAAAATCAGCGAGCTAAAAAAGAAAAAGGATGCTATTCTTAAATATGTAACAAAGCTGAGGAAAAAGACAGCTGCATTAACAGCCTTACACGATACAGACCTTTATGATCCTGCGGTAGCCATCGATACCGAGTCTCTCAAAGAACGTATCAGGCAGAACTCAGTTACAGCAGGTGGTGGCTTTAGCGGTGTGCCTGAAATAGATAACTGTTTATGGATAAAGGAAATATTGTTTGAAATAACTTTTTAAGGCAATAAACCGTTACAGTTTCCCGCCATAAAATCAACGGAGGAAAAAGATGAATCAGATAATTTTAATGTGCGTGTTTTTTCTTATATCTTTTTTCTTGAGTGAAAAGAAAAAAGACAGCTATAAGAATATTTACACTGTAATAACTTCACTTGTGTTGTGTGTCTGCTGCTTTATAGCAGTAGCAGTTATCAACCTTCTCGGCATTACTGCCGCATATATTCCCCTGATAATTACTCTGATTGCAGCCTGCGGTGTTCTTCTTTGTAAGGTTATCGTAAAAAAGGTATCTGCCTCGGATGAGTTTTATCCCTCTTACAGATATGTTAACGGTCCGCTAGCCAAGATTTTAAGCCGTTTTTACGATAAAGATCAGGTTTCATTTTATCTTAAACCCAAATATGTTTTTTTGAAAAATACGCTTTTTTCAGCCACTGCCATTGAAACAGTTTTTTTAACACTGTGCCTTTTAACGAGTAACCTGCTGACTCAGCCTCTGCTTGCTTGTATCTGTCCCCTTCTTATAACATTTTTTGAAGCCGGAATATTCTTAAACGGTGTCACACAGATATCTGTTCAGGAAGAGAAATACGAACTGCTGCAAAAGAGCTTTGCCTCTTCAAAGCTGCTGAGCGCCAATTATGAATACCCCGACGATTATGAGTATCTTTTCAGAAGAAACAATAAAAAAGAAAAAGCACATCTGATATACTCAACAATTCACAATTACCGGATTCCCAAGGAAGACAGCAATTATATCCGTCTTTATAACTTTGAAGAGAAAAAATTCACTCATGTTACGGATTATATCCAAAACGATATTCTTGAAAGCTTTCTGGAATCAAACGGATTACCGGTTAATCAGCTTTATGTACAGGTATTTTCTCTTCTTGATAACGGAAACAACGTTTTGATGGAATCCTCTTCCTATTCCGATTTTGATCCGTATCTTGCCGCTCTGATTAAAAAAATCTCTTCTGAGACCTATAAAACCGTGGTTGTGGTAGACACAGAAACCTCAGGCACCGGCTTCATAAACCGATATCAAAAAATTTTTAAAGAGTTTTTCGGCATTTTGCCCATTCCCGTAATCAGACAGTTCAGAGATGTAGTTGCTTCAGAGCACAGAAAACAGGAAAAGAAAATTTCAAAAGAAACTAACCTTGATATGATTATCAGCGAAATGTCCGATGAACCGGGTGAAGACATTAAGGCTGATGTTATCGTTCTTACTCCCGAGGATATCATTGACAGTCAGAATTCGGATGTCCTTCGCAAAATTTCATCAGAAATCAGCTTTATTATCTACTATGATTTCAGTGAATGCGTCCACGAAGAAACTCTCTTTTGCAAAATCATACACTCTGTTCTTGATGCCGACGATAAAATAAGAACTCTTTATATGTCGGACGGATTCTTTGATTTCAAACAGGCAATCAACAACTTCTTCTCTGTAAGGCCCTTCTATGAAGTCACAGTTCCCAGAAAAGCACCCCAAAAAAGCTACTGCTCAGTATGGAAATATGAAAATGCAAAGGAATTTCAGGAAAGAGCCATTATCAATCCGTCTGTTGATTTTGGTATGCATCCTGTTCTGGCATCACTCGGAAGAAATTTTCTGAACAACAATATTATGATTGTTGCCGATGAAAACGATATCTATCACGAAACCTTCAGTGAATATGCCAACACTACAAAAAATCCGGAAAAGGTTGACTGTTTTGTCGGCTGGAAAGATATCGTCGACGGTAAATATGTTTACTGCAGCGTTACCGACAGATATAACAATATTCCTCACACCTATCTCGCCATACGAGGTGTCGGCAGCGAGGCAGAATATGTAAACATTGTTTCAAAGCCATATCTTTTACGTGAATATCTGTCATATTTTTCAAAATTCTTTTCAACCGTTCCGGATGCTCTTACCTCTTTCTCTGCAGCGATGATAAATACCACCCGTGCTGATGCTCTCGAATGCCTTATCAAGAGCTATCTCATCGGCTGCACCGAAGCTCAGCTCAAAAGCTACGCTGAAAAAATTGATGCAGACCATTCACTTGAGCCCGCAGAGCTCCTTAAGCTTATGCTTGAGGAAATAAAGTTCAATTGCAACACAGACAGTCTTGTTGTAACGGAAAAAGACGGCAGATATTATATAAACCAGGAGCTTTATGATTACATAATTGAAAAAACCGAGTTTGTAAACAGGATAAGCTTTACCGTAAATAATCAACAGATAGTACGCTATAAAAAGGATTACAACTATCTTGTTCCTCAGCAAAAGCTTTCTCTGGACGGAAGAAAATATACAGTTCTTGATATTCACGGGTCTACCGTTGAGCTCAGTGATTCTTTGCCAAGAGAGGCTGTTTATTCATCACGTCTTGTAAGATCAGCCTGTGCTTCTTCGATTGTTATCAAAAATTCATTCTCTAATACCTCAAACAACAACAGAGCTTCAATGCGGATGCTTAATATTGTTTGCGACCTTGAGGTGAGGATACACGGTAGATTGGCATTCAAGGATGACTATTCCTTTGATGAATCAAGACGTATGAATAATTATACATATACATCAGGTACAGAAGAAATTGTCAGAAAATATACTGATTCAAATGTATTATGCGTCAAGTTCAAATTACCCCAGGATGTACGTTCCGATAACCGCGGAAAGCTTGCGCACACACTTGCCCTTCTCATCAACGAAATGCTTCCCACATTTTTCCCGAAGCATTCAGAGCGAATTATGGTTTCCTGCACCGGTTGGGACGAGCCCATACCTGATAACACAGAGGATATTGACCTTGATTATATTGTTTCGCCGTTCTGCATAGATGAGCTCGAAGAATGCGACGAAGATGAATTCTGCATTTATATGTATGAGGACTCATTTATCGAAACCGGTGTAGTAAATGTTTTCTGGCAGGATGAAGAGCTAAGATATATGTTCAACATCCTGGAGGATTATTTGTATTATCTTGAATATATCGACAGAGAGACAGCTGTTCATCTGTTCGGAGAAAACAGCAATAAGCCTTTGCACGAGCTCAGAAAAGCCCTGCTCCATCTCATCGACCATCCAATGGAAAACAGTATCGCCGAATATGCAAATGTTATCAGAAGAACCCGTGATACTTTCAGTGAAAAGCGTCTCAACAATTCCTTCCTTCCAATCTGCGACTTCTGCGGAAAGCCAATAGAAGCACCTACATCCTCAACCAACTATAAATTCTATCACTATTCGGGAAAATGCAGTTGTTTGTCCTGCGCAAAAACAGCTGTTACAACAGAGAGCTTTGACCAGGTAGACTACAAAAAAAGCCTCATTTGCGAATGGATGACAGAGACATACAAAACCGCGCCCTCCGGTCCGCACCTCTGCATTCTTGAAGATGCGGAATTCCTCAACAAAACTGTAAAGCCTTATGAGTATCATGCCACAACCGACGATGCAGATCCCGGTGTATCAGGCTTCACTGTTTTGAACGACGTGCCGGTACATGTTACTTTGGGATATGACGAAGAGCTGATGCTGCGCGTCAGAAGCGGAGAATCCGGTGATAAAGCCCAGGAGCATTCCGACGATTGCGAAGATTGGGCAAGGTTGGGATACTTTGTTGAAAACGCAAACATAATTGCTATCGAAAACGGCCTACCGGGATTTAAATTCGAACAGGTAATGACTCATGAGCTTACCCATCAATGGCAATACGAAAAGCTGAGCTTTGCAAAAGTATATCTTGAGCCCTATCCCCATCAGGTAAAAGATGAATTTGATACCACAATTAATATGAAGGACTTTCGTTTAGAAGGACATTCCTCCTGGTTAGAATGGGAATACCTGCGTACTCACGGCTACCATAAAGAAGCGGCAAAGCTCAAACGTCAGCTGATGAACAGAACTGATGAATACGGTATCGGCTTCCGCTGGTTCTGCGACCTTATAAAAGTAGGTGGCAGCGACAAATACAGCAAAATAAAACGCAGTCCTCAGTTCAAGCTCAAAAGGTTGATTTGTCAGCTGAAAAGAGATCCCTTTGCTCTCATGGAGCTTTATTACGGCAAATCGGAAGATAGTGACAGAAGACTTTTCCGACGAAAGAAAAAAAGTAACGACAAAACACCTGAAGATAATGTCACACCTACCGATAACGACACAAATGCAGACCCGTCTACATCCGATATTCCGGACATCGCTGACATTCCGGATATAAGTGATAACGGTGATACCGTACCAGTCGACGAATCCGAGATTATCGATAATCCGGATTCTGACGGTACAGTTGATAATACGGTCGACAAAAGCCAAAACGACGGATTATCAGAATATATTGACATCCCCTTTGATGAATAACAAAAAAAGCAACGGTTGCTGATCAGTACCAGTAACCGTTGCTTTTTCTCAACAAATCAGAAGCTTTTCCAGAAATCCTTTCCCCAGGGGTGAAGCTGCTCTTCCCAGGAATCACGGTGCCTTATTATTTTTTCACGCATTTCTTTCACTTTTTCCTTATATTCCTCGCAATTTGCAAGATTTTCTGTCTCCCACGGATCGCTTTTTATATCGTAAAGGAAGGTCCATTTATCTTCTTCGCTGTCACCGTTGCGATATTCAATCAGCTTATAACGGTCATCCTTCACTCCGCGGACAAACTTATCAAAAATCAGATACAACTCATCTCGGAATTTTTCTCCGTGATGTCCGTCAAGCAAATCGGCAAAGCTCTTTCCGTCTACCGACGAAGGAATTTCTATGCCGATTTTTTCACAAAGAGTCGGGAAAATATCATAAAGATATACATATGCCGAATTTATTACATTTTCGGCAATTTCGGGCCCTGCCATAATAAGGGGTACACGCACTCCGTGCTCGTAAATATCCTCTTTACCCATCCAGCCGTGCTGACCGACAGCAAGACCGTTATCACCCGTAAATACGATTATCGTGTTGTCTTCCTCGCCCGATTGATGCAAAGCCTCGAGAAGCCTTCCGATTTCATAATCAAGGTGTGTTATCATTGCATAATATTCTGCTATATGACGTTTAATTTCTTCTTCCTGTCTCGGATATGCGGCAAGATGCTCATCACGGTGCACCATCAAAGGATAATTAGTATCTATTATCTCCTGAAAATTAGGAGGCAGAGATATTTTTCCCGAGTCATACATTTCACGGAATTTATCGGGCATTGTACGTGGATCATGGGGAGCAAGGTAAGCAAGATACATAAAGAACGGTTTTTCCTCTCCCGCATTTTTCTTAAGCATTTCAATTGCTGAATCCGTAAGCAAAGTGCTTGAATGCTTTCCCGGATCAAATTCATCGCAATGCTGAGACTGGGGATGATTATCATTATAAAAATCCACCGCAAAATTAATTACATTGTCATACTCACCCGTAGGGTCATATCTGCATGTAGGCACATTCCAATGATCCCACATACCGCCAAAGAAAATCTTTTCTCCCTGGGTAAAGCTTCTGGCATAACCGGGACATCCGTTGTGCCATTTTCCGAGACCGATGGTTTCATAGCC
Source organism: Acutalibacteraceae bacterium (assembly GCA_045603665.1). Taxonomy (GTDB): domain Bacteria; phylum Bacillota; class Clostridia; order Oscillospirales; family Acutalibacteraceae; genus UBA6857. The sequence goes on along the minus strand of JAZUMO010000020.1, from coordinate 22,127 downwards.
GTTGCTTTTGAAGGTCTCTGCAACAGTTTTATGCTCAGCGGGAATGTTGCCGCCAAGCTCCTCAAGATGGAATGGATTCCTTCCCGTCAGCACCATAGCACGGCTCGGCATACATACCGCACCGCAGGTGCCACCCGCAATGTGTGCCCGTGTAAAGGATGTTCCCCTTTTCACAAGCTTATCAAGATTGGGAGTAATTATATCTTTGTTACCCAACCCGTGAATCGTGTCAAAGCGCTGGTCATCAGTTATTATAAACAAAACATTAGGTTTTTTACCCATAAATACACCACCTTATATAACAGAATTATAATTCATTATATCTGTTTTTTCAATATAAGAATAAAAACCTCTTAAAAAAAACGGATTATATTTTAACAGGGCTGTATATTCAAAAAGCCTCCGGTGTATTCTGTTACCTTTTCTGCTTCTCCCTTATTCTTAAATCGGTGATCTGCCCCGCGTATTATTTCAAGCGTCACCGTATCCTGATTTTTCACAAAAGCCTTCACATCTGAAAGCGGAACAATATCATCTCTGTCCCCGTGGATAACAAGGGTACGCTGAGAGAGACATACATCACATGCATTCCTCTGCTCCAGTAAATTTTCATAAAAAGAGTAAGGCAAGTCAATAGGCCGCTCGAAACCACAGCACACACATCCTTGTTCTTTAAAGGCTTCCGCACTGATTTTAAGCACATTTTCAAGAAGGACAACAGGCATCGTAACTGCCGGTGCTCTTAAAACAAAAGCAAAGTCCTTCAAAAGCTCCGCACAAAGCAAGGTAATATAACCGCCAAAGCTCGTGGCGAATATGCTTTTGTCTGCATCCGGATATTTTTCCGAAACATATTCCGCAACTGCAAGCAAATCTTTTTTACAGTTTTCCACTGTAAGCATTTCTTCTCCTACAGGACTTTCTCCGTGAGCAGGAAAGTCGAAGCAAATGAGAGCCACATTGCATTCCACATATGAATCAGCTAATTTCTTCAGCATAGAGCTTTCCTTATCCCCTGCAAAACCGTGAACACCTATTATAATATGCTTTACTTTTCCGCTGTCGGGCAGAAATATCCTGCATCTTATTTCATACTTCCTTTTTAAGCTGATAGCTTAAAAGATACAGTGCCACCGCAGAAAAGCCGATTATCTGCGAAACAGCAAACAAGCCCTCACTCCCCATCTTTAAATTCTTTTTTTATTTTACATCAGCAAAAAGCTTTTGTAAAGACGTATACAATCAAAGATCAGATATGCAAAGTCTGATTTTCACTCTGTCTGATTTTCATTCTTTTCCAACTGATATAGGCATATATATCGTTTGCAAGAAACGCAACGAAGCAAACAGCGACAGAAACATAGCTGATATCGTGCATACTTGCCATAACCCACAGAATTATAAGTATAATATCATTTGCGGCATAAGCCAATGAAAACATCGGACTTCGTCTGAAGGTAAGATATACCGCAACGAAGCTTGTTGTTACGGACAATGTGCTCGGAACGATATTTGCCGTATCAAAATATCTAAGTATGAAGTAAAACAATACAGTTACCGCTACCGCACAGACAAACATAAACAGGATTTCTTTTTTGCTGACGGAATTCACCTTAACCTCTGCTCTGTTTCCCTTATAGGGATTTCGCAGCCAGGATATCAAAGCAAAAACGGCCATCGGCATTGTCATACCGAGATAGGTAATCATTTCTCCGTAATAGCTGAAGCCGAAAGAAATTATTCCGTAAAGAAAACTGAAAATTACCATCAGCAGCTGACCGAACGGATTACCCTTGGCATTAAAAAGAATTGACGTTACCCCGAGAAGCGATGCCGTCAGCGTTATATAGCTTTCTTTATCAAAGATACAAAAAGAGATAATTATTGCAAGCACCGAAGTGCTCCATAAAGCAATCTCTGCTCTTGAAAAATAGTTTTTCATATCAAACACCCCTAAAAAATAAACATCCGTATGCATATCTTCTAAGACCTAACGATATGCAAACGAATGTTTTCAACATTCTACTACTCGGTAGCAGTTTTATCATATTAATTTTCTATATAATAGCACAAGAAAAACGAAAAATCAACATATATGCAAAATAAGCTATAGCTTATTCCGTTTTGTTCTTTTTCATTTTTGTAAAAAGCTTATCAAGTCCGGCTTCAACAAACGGATAAAGGAATTTAACAATCACTACAGCAATAACCGCAGACACAGCACCCGAAACAATGCCGCCTATAACATCAGAGCAGTAATGAACCTGAACATAAATTCTGGAAAATCCCATAATTGCTGCAAAAATTGTTGTGGGAATGCCGAGCTTCCTATCATGCCACAAAAGAGCCAATGCCGCAGCAAACGCCGATGCAGTATGTCCTGACGGGAAAGAGTAGCTTGTGGGCCTGGTTATCAGCTCAGGATAGATATATTCTGCACCCCAGAACGCATATTTCTCAACATCAGAGTCAAAGAGATTAAAGGGTCTTGGTCTTGCAAAAAAGCCTTTAAGAACCAGGTCATTGCAAAGAAGCATCACAAGCAGAGCCACAATAACGGCAAAGCCTGCCTTACGGTATTTCTTTGTAAATAACAGCACCAGACCGAGAACAATAAAAACAATCCCTGCGTTTCCAAGTGTTGTTATACCAACCATAACAGTGTCCAGAAGCTCATTATGTATCCCCTGAACCCACTGAAAAACACTCAAGTCAAACCCTAAAAAGGAATCAAAGATTTCTTGCATTTTATCACTTCTTTATGTTTTTTCGTGCTTTATAATATCAAAAAAGCTTCGCCGTTGTCAAGGAAATTTTTCATCTCAGAAAAGCAATCCGCCTCGTCTAAAAGAGGGTGCAGACAAAAACACCCCACCGATTTCTCGATGAGGTGTAATCTTATCCAAAAACGGATTATTTATTAGCAATTGCTGCCTGTGTCGCAATTCTGCTTGGTTGGCAGTTTACCGCCAACCACAGAAACAGAACTGTTTTTTCTCCTTTTACCCTCGGTCTTCATGTGAAGAGGGTCATTCGGGTCGCCGTCAAAGCGAAGATACCAATCAAAGCCGTCTTGCCGTGCCACAATCTTCACCACAAAGGCTTCAATAACACTTTCGGGGATGTCTTTTTCATCCGCATTTGTGTACTGCTCGAGAGCATATTGAAGCACCGTCAGCTTGTCCCTGTAATCTGTAATCACAGGCTCTTTGTTAAGCTTTGACTGAAGCTCTTCAATTTCGGCAGACAGCTTTGCAATCTCTTCTTTAACCTCGGCAGTTTTCTTTGTGTAAGATTCTTTATCAATTTCACCCTCTGCCCTCATATCAATGAAATTGCTGAGCTTTGTTATGTGCCTTTCAACCTCTTTGCACTTTTTCTCGATGATAGCCTCATAATCCACATCATCCTCTTTATCGTCAATGTGAGCTTCAAGCATTGAGTTGGCAAGGGCAAGCACCTTGTCCTTTTCAGAAAGATAATTGCGGAAAATATAATTCGCCATCATCTGCAGTTTCCACTCGGGAATCATAGGCACACGGCAAATGCCCTCAAGAGGCAGTCCCTTTTTCTTTCGGCTCTCGTATGACCCAGTACGCACCGAATCATAGCACTGATAACCGATAATGGATTTATCTCCCTCTTTTCTCCAGAGCTTCGTATTGAATCTGTGACCACACTCGCAGATAAGGAGCTTTCCCCATACTGTTGTTCTCGGTCTTTTGCCTGTTGTACTTCTTCTGCCTGTGTTAAGATTTTTCATCTGAGCTGTTTTACTTGCCATAATTAATTGCACCCTTTCAAAGTCTTCTTCAGATATAATCGGCTCATGTCTCCCTTTTACTTGTATCAGTTCAACCTCGCCGTAGTTTTTAATCTTTTTCTGTGTGAGATAATCGGGAGTATACTCCTTGTGATAGGTTATGATACCGCAGTAGAATGTGTTTTTCAGCACATGGCCTATTACGGTTTCGTACCATCTTGTTTTACCCATAGCGGTTTTTCTGCCACGGCGTTCAAGCTCTTCCTTTATCTTGGTAAGTCCGTTGCCCGCAAGATACATATCATATATGAGCCTGACCGTTTCAGCCTGCTCCGGGTCGATAATGAAATCCACCTTTTTCTTATTGTCCGGCAGAAGCTCCTGATGTCTTCTGTAGCCTAAGATATTGCCGTTGCCGTAGAATGTGCCGTTATTCATAGAGGTCTGCTGACCGCTTTTTACTCGCACCGAGGTTTTACGGCTTTCGTCCTGAGCAAGAGTCGCCATAATGGTGAGGCGAAGCTCTCCGTCACCGTCAAAGGTTTTGATGTTATCATTTATGAAGAACACCTCAACGCCCTTTGCCTTCAGATCTCTTGTGTACTGCAGAGTGTCAACGGTATTTCTCGCAAATCGTGACACCTCACGGGTGATAATCATATCAAACTTTTTCTGCTTGGCATCGCGAATCATTTTCATAAACTGCGGTCTTTTCTCGGCAGAGGTACCCGTGATTCCCTCGTCAATATATCTGCCGACGAGCTCCCATTCAGGTCTTACAGCAAGGATTGGCTCATACCAATCCAGCTGATTCTCAAGAGCCGAAATCTGTGCCTCGTGCTCCGTAGAAACTCGGGCATAGATTACAACTCTGCGCTTTCCGAAATCAGAATTTATCATGCACATTCCTCCTTTATCTGATTGTGGTTTCCTTTTACAAATTCGGTTTCATCAACAATGTCCGCATACTCGCTTAAGATATTGCGGAACATATACTCGGGAAGCTTCCCGTCTCTGAACAACTGCTCAATAAGCTTCAAAGCCGCAAAGCAGTAATCAGGATTTTTGCTTAAATCATTTATATCAATTTTACTCATATAATTCCTCCTATACAAATGTGTGGATTACCGTGCATCTCGGTCACGGCTTCGCTGTCGCTGAAGATACTTGTAGTAATGCTCACAGGCCTTCAGTACAAAATCTTCAAAGTCTTTATCTTTAACCTTAGGTGCAATTTTCTGCAGTTTTACAATGGGCACCTTGCACATAGGCTTCTGATTCGGTTTTTCTGATGCGAGTGTGTTTTCGATACTTTCGATAGTGAGTGTACCTTCATTGAAATCCCTGTGCATATGCCACGCCTGAGAATACGACGGTGTACATTCCAACTCCTCAATTACACGAAGCAAGTCATACTGCATCTGCTCATCAAGAAACGAAAGCTCCACACCCACTGATAAAGCAATTTTATCTTCGTCCATCATTTCAAGCAGTTCGGGAATGAGATAAGTCAGACGGATATATCTTTGAATTTGTCTTGCACTATCAGTAGAGTTTTCAGCAATAATTTCATCCGTTCTTAACTTCGTGCCAAGTTGGCACGAAGTTAAATCAGACCTATATCCCTGACGGCTCATTGCTTCCATTTTCAACCTATAAGCAAACGCCTTTTCTGACGGCAAGATATGCTCTCTGTGAAGATTACTGTCAACGAGCATAACTGCCGCTTCATCACGGCTTACGGCATAAATTAAAGCAGGTACTGTTTCCAGCCCTGCTTTTACTGATGCTCTGAGTCGGCGATGACCCGAGATTATCTCATACTCATCGTCTGTGTTTTCGAGTGGTCTTACAACAATCGGCGAGATAACACCTTTCTGCTGAATACTGTCAATCAGGTTATTCATCTCATCATTGTCCAAGACCTTATACGGGTGTCCCTCAAAGGGACGGATTTTTTCTACCGGGATATTTACCGGTGATTTCAAATTATTATTCATTTATTTTCCTCCATAATAATATAATCTTTTACTTTCATTTCTCTGTCTGCGTTCTTCTTGCACAAGCCTTAAGAATTTTCTGTTAGAAAAGTATTTAGTACCGAAATACATATCAAGATACTCGTGCGATGACATTTCACGCTCATACTCCATTTCATCAGTATCATTATTTTCATTGCATTGAATTATTCTGCAAAGCTCTTCCGGATGCATACTTATCACCTCCCTTCATAATCTTTTTCTTTGTTCCTTTGTCTCGCGGGGAAGTACCATTCACGGATAAGCTGTTTTTCCGTTTCGAGCTTCTCCTCAAGTGCGGGACTGTCTTTTATGATTCTTTTAGCAAGCTTCAGCTTCTCACGAAGCTCACCGATTTCAGCCGTTAAAAAATCCCGACGGGCAACAAGGTCATCCTTTGCCGTCAGGCCTTTGCATCTTCTTATCTGATTGTAGATTTTATTACGCTGACTTTTCAGCTCCTCAATACGAAGCTCAGTCTTTGAAATGAACTTATCAACCTCTGCAAAATCATAAAGCTTTTCATTTATTGCAAGGTCAATCTGGTCCTGCATAAACTCAATCCTCGGAGTTGAGTATTTCATTTTAGGTGTAAACGGATGCGGGTTGCAGTTGTTTCTTTCGGCTATTGCTCCTGCGAAAAGTAAAGCAAGAAACAAAAGTGAAATAACAGGTGCACCGAGCACGGCACCGCCTACAATCAGTTTTGTAAAATCAGAAACCATTCTATTGAAATACTCAGGATATCTGTAACATTCTCTTGATTCTTTGAATTCATAACCTTTGTAATTAAAAACGAATATTTGCCTCTTCAAAAAATCATTAGCATATAAATAATCTCTGAAATTGTTGTTTGCAGTAAACTTATCCTGAGTGTAAATCCGTTCTCTGATTTTTTCATAGGTGTAAATTTCACCGAGTGTTGTGAGCTTCACTGCGTGTTCATCATTGCGGTAAGCTATCTTTCCGTTATCAAACCAATAACCTTTCTGTGTCATAATTCTGAAAAATTGTTTTTCATTTGCACTTCTTATAATTGCATAATCAATATCATCGCGCATATAATCGTATTTTGTTTTGATGCCTTTCTGCATTGCTTTATAAATGTTATATGGTATGCGACTGCCTTTCGGTTTTCCAATAACGGATAATCCGTGTTCAAGACAAACGGCATCACTTGTTTTTCTGAAAAGCTGATACATAGCTTTGTTTTCGTTCATCTTTCTTCCGTCAGTCATTGAAACGGAATTTATTACTATATGACAGTGAACACAGTTAGCATTAAGATGAGTTGCAATAATTATTTCGTAATCTTTACCCCACATTTTATTGGCAACCTCCATTGCAACCTCTTGTGCTTCTTCAGGTGAAACCTCTCTGGGCTTGAAAGAAATATATGCGTGATATGCAACTACACCGTCGGTCTTTCCGTAAATCTCTTTGGTATCAATCATCTGTCTTGCGGCAATAGCTGGGTCACAGTTGATACCCTCAACAAGAAGCTTCTGCTCATTTTCGAGATTTGTTTTTTCATCATCGGCTGCATAATGAAGCGCATCAATCAGGTCCGAGTATTTTGATAAATCCGTTTTACTTTTGTTTGATGCATAATCAACAACCTGCGAAAGATTATTTCTGACTGCCCATATTCTTGTTACAGCCATTCTCGATTCGCTTCCTTACCGGGTTTGAAATATTTCGAGATATCAGATTCAAGCTTTCTGACTTCGTTTAAAACAGCTTTGCATTCATCAGCATCAATATAACCGATTGAATTTGCTTTTGCTGTAAGCTGATTAAGGTTAGTACCGACTCTTCGAAGCTCAACGATAAACTGTTTATAGTCAACGGGCGGAGCCTCGACCAGCCTTTTGCCGAGAATTAAAGCGCGGATAAGCACGCTTCTGTTTACTCTTAATCTACTGCAAAGATTTTCTAATATCTGATTTTCTTCTTTGCTGAGATACACATGAAAGTCTATATCTCTTGTTCTTTTACTCATAGGAATTCTCCTTTCATAATTTTTGTATTGGGGTGTGGTGGTAAAAACTTTCTGTTTTTACGGATTTGAGGATACAAATCCAATGCTTGCTAAACTTCGGACATGGGAAACTCAAGCGTTGGTTTGTCCTCGTTTTAATACCGACCGGAAATAAAATTTACTTCCGTATCAGGTGTGTTTCTGATTTTTAAGATTCTTACTGTTTCGCTTTCCGTTTTCGGAAAAAGCCTTTTTGGTTTTTTCAGACTGCGGTTTTATTGTTCTGAATGTGAGCCTTGTAAGCTTAACCGCCGCACGAAGAAAACCGGGTTCTTCATCATCAATGATATATACTGCAGCCGGAACATTTTTGCTCAGCTCAAGAATTGCTTCGTTAAGCTTCTTACTGTAGCTTTCAACCTGAATTTCATTGTCTCCTTTTTCAAACCACAAATGAGTTTCTTTAGCCTTTGACATTTTTCTTTCCTCCTTTCAAAAATTTTTAAGGTACACTTTTTCGGCATTTTTCATCGGAATACCTTCCGTGTTTTTTGAGTGTTTATCGAATAGAAATCTCTTGAACGATGATTTGTTCAAAGAAAAATTTTTATTGGCTGAACGGAAATCCCGACAGAAAAAGACCAACTGAAAAACAGTTAGTCTTAAAGTTCGGTTATTCTTTTCAGCAATGTTTTGTCACCCGGCAGTACGCACTCGAAAAAATATCTGCAAATAATGCGACTCGGTGTTATGAGCTGAGGGCAGATGTGAGCTTCTCCGTCATCAAGCAACAGACAGTTATCTTCATAACAGTTACAGCACTCCGTTTTAATCAGCGTTGATACTTTCTCAAATAACTGCGGGTTAAGTTTTAGTTTTTGCATTAGGTATGCCTCCTTTCGTTTGAATTTTTGATATAAAAATACACCCGTCAAATCTGACGAGTGCTATGTAATGAATTGTATAATTCAGGCAAAACGCATATAATAAATGCGTATTATCAGTTTTGATAATAACATTATCTTGCGTTTTATCAGTTTTTGTTTTGGTTTTATCTTGCGTTTTATTTATCTTTGTGGTAAAATACAGTCAAAGGAGTGGTTAATATGGTATTTAAAAGAAAAGCTTATGACAAACTTCTTGCTTGGAAAACAGAATGTAACGGCACAAAAGCTATACTCGTTGAAGGTGCTCGTCGAATCGGCAAATCAACTATTGTTGAAGAGTTTGCGAAAAATGAATACAAGTCATATATACTGATTGACTTTGCAAAAGCAGACGACAATGTTATAAAAGCTTTTTCTCAACACAAAAGTCACCTTGATGATTTATTTATGTTTCTTTCTCTTGAATACGGAAAAAAACTTTACAAACGTGAGTCGGTAATAATTTTTGATGAGGTACAAAAATACCCGCAAGCAAGAGAAATGATTAAATATCTCGTTGCCGACGGAAGATTTGATTACATTGAAACAGGCTCACTTATATCAATCAAAGAAAATGTTCAGGATATTCTCATTCCATCAGAAGAACGGAAGCTTAAAATGTTTCCTCTTGATTTCGAGGAGTTTTGTTGGGCTTTCGGAGAAGAAATGCTCGTTGATTATATTAAAGACTGCTTCGAAAAACGAATTCCTCTGATAAGAGAAATGCACGATAAAGCAATGCTTTTGTTCAAACAGTATATTCTTATAGGAGGAATGCCCAAAAGTCTTGATGCATATCTTTCAGGCGCCAGAGATTTTGAAGCTGCAGACGCCGAGAAAAGAGACATCCTTTCTCTCTACAGAGATGACATTCAAAAAATCAACGCAAAATACAAATCAAGAGTATTATCTGTTTTTGAACAAATCCCCGGCTTCCTTTCAAAGCATGAAAAAAGAGTTGTTTTAAGTAAAATTGCATCCGGCTCAACAATAGATCAATATGATGAAACTTTCTTTTGGCTCGGCAACTCAATGATTTGTAATGAATGCTTTAATTGCACTGACCCAAATGTCGGCTTATCTCTTAACGAAGACCGAGCTTATGTTAAATGCTATATGGGTGATACAGGTCTTCTTGTAAGTCATGCATTTGAAAAAAGCGAAATTGCAGACGGAGAACTGTACAAGCAAATTCTTCACGATAATTTATCAATAAACGAAGGTATGCTTTTTGAAAACGCAGTTGCACAGTCCCTTGCCGCAAAAGAATATAAGTTGTTTTTCTACACTCATTATAACGAAGAGAAGCACAGAAACGATATTGAAATTGATTTTATTCTTTCAAACGGAAGCAAATTAAAGCCCAAAATTTATCCCATTGAAGTCAAATCAGGCAAGAAATACACCACTACTTCGCTTGAAAACTTCATAAAAAAATATCACAGCAGAATAGGCGGAGCGTATATTATTCATCCGAAGAATCTTTCAATAAACGGTGAAATCACCTGTATTCCTGTATATATGACTATGTGCCTTTAATATCATTCTCACCCTCTCAACTTGCAGAGGGTGAAGTTTTTAGTACTCAATAATGTAAAAAATCTAACGCAGTATACATATACTGGAATTCTGCATTTGTAGGGGCAGTTATTATATATTTCCGCACAATTGAAACATATCAGAAATATGTGATATAATCTAAAAACGAAGGGAGATATATTTATGATTTACTGTACAGGCGATACACATGGCGATTGGACTAAATTCTCCACAAATATATTTCCTGAGCAAAAGGAAATGTCGCGTGATGATTTTGTAATTATTTGTGGTGATTTCGGTTTGTGGAATGATAACAACGAAGAAAAATATTGGCTGAAATGGTTGAATGACAAACCGTTCACAACACTTTTTGTTGATGGCAACCACGAAAACTATACACGTTTGAACAGTGAGTTTGAAACTGTTGATTTTCACCGCGGTAAAGCCCACAAAATTCGTGATAATATTTATCATCTGATGCGCGGCTATGTTTTTGATATTTGCGATAAAAAGATATTTGCTTTTGGCGGTGCAAAAAGTCACGATATTACCGACGGCATTCTTGACCCTGCTGACTTTAAAACAGAAAGAGAATTTAATGAAAAATACAAGCGCTGGTCAAAAGCCAATAAGATGTTTCGTGTAAACAACATTTCTTGGTGGAAAGAAGAAATGCCAACCGAAGAAGAAATGATCTTCGGATTAAATACGCTTGCCAAACACAATTATGAAGTTGACTTTATAATAACTCATTGTGCTCCCCAACAAGTTGTCGCAATGTTTTCAGGCGGTTGTTATAAATCCGATGAGTTAACTGAGTATTTTGATATCGTTAATGAAAAGGTTAAATTCAAAAAATGGTTTTTCGGACATTATCATGACAACAAACAAATAATGTGTGATTTCGTCATGCTTTACGAACAAATAATCAGAATTGCTTAAATCAAAATCAAACATTTAGGGAACAAATTGCACTTGTTTACAGTCAGTTTGTTCCCTAAGTTTTTATTACTTGCCGAAAGCGGAAAAATCAGACCGATTGGACTTTGCTTTTTAGAAAATCTTAGCATCGTTTTTAGGGCATAAAAAAGCACCCGCTTAAAATAAGCGAGCGCAATACAATTTATCCCTCTATATAGTAATGGGAATGAGAACATCAAAAATGTTCCTGTTTTCAGAAAAAATTTTTATTTTTTTCAAAAATCTGACGCAGTATTCATATACCGAATTTCTGCTTTTGTGGGGGCAGTTAATATAATAACAAAGTTATTAAGTAGACAATGTGTCCACTTACTATAATTACCTGAAGCAAAATCCCAAATTTCCAAGATGGGAACTCATAGAGTAAAAGTGGTAGTTGGTCTTTTTGACCAACTACCAAAATCAATGCAATACATTTTCTCTCCTTATATAGTAATGGGAATACGAGTATCAAAAATGTTCCTGATTTACGAAACTTTTTTATTTTTATATTTTTTGTAGTATTCTTTTCTGAAATCAGGGTCAAAATCAAGATACTTCTGTTGAATACGCTTTATTCTTTTATGAACAGCTGAATGAGTTTTAAAACCGAGAATATCAGCAATCTCCTCTTGTGTTTTGCCATTTATCAAAAGTTTCAGAATCGCCAAATCTGTTTCGTGAAGCTCTTTATAGAAATCATCAACAAAGGCACTGCTTTCAGCCAATTCATCGGGAGAATATTGCATATAATTTCGTTCAAAATCCAAAGCAAAATCTGTTGCTTCAGAAGAAAACACTACCTTTGTTTTTGCTTTTTTATGGTCATATTTTTCTTCAAATTCCGTACGGGGATAGTTGGTCTCTAAATCCGAAAAATCCTCAGGAGTTCCAAACTCTCTGCATACCTGAACAAGGTTATCGTAATCAACCGTTTTCATAAGTGTATCCATAGCATTGTCAACAAATCGGTCAACCTTTGCAATGTCCTCTTCCGTAAGAGCCTGCGGATTCTCGATTTCTTGTCCTGTCATAACTGCTTTAACGGTTTGAAGACCACCCGACAAGAAATCGTCTGACAGATTATCAAATATACTCTGTACAACCTCAGGGTGTTCATTCACCATTTCAGCAACAGAGCCGCTGACAATATCACTCACATTGCCTCTGAGAACTTCAGGCGGATAATCCTTTGTGTAGCATCTTGGAGAAGCTTTTTGTCCATGCTTTTTGCTGATTTTATGCCAGATTTTATCAAAGATATTCTGCGTGTAATTCTTATCCTCTATTTTCTCCTGACTCCATTTATCAAAGTCATAAGGCTTTCGTGCAGACCAGTCATTTGCCAAAAAGAACTCCCGCAATTCTTTCTGTGTGGGCAATCTGTCAAGGTCGAGTAATGTTTTTCTTTTACGAGGTTCCATATAATACCTTCTTTTAAATTTATTTCAAGGCTATTATATCAGAACAAATGTGTGCCATTCAACCCCTCGACCCTTTAGAGTCCGTTTTATGGGACTGTTTAGCTAATTATGTTTGAATTTTCTATAAAAATGTTGAAAAAACGCCTGTTAAATGCTATACTAAATACAATTAATCGCAAAGGAGACGCCTATAAAATGCCATTAGATAAAAGCATAAAAGTATTAAGAGAAAAAACTCTTTTAACTCAAGAAGATTTAGCACACGAGTTGGGCGTTGCTGCTTCCACCGTCAATCGTTGGGAAACAGGAAAAGCACGTCCAAATATGTCAACTATGAAAGCGATTAAATCTTTTTGTGAAACGCACAATTTTCCCTATGATGAAATTGAGCGTGGCTGGCTGAGCCATTCTTTAAAAGACAACCAAAACGCAAGCAATATGGAGGATAGCCTTAAATGAACAAGTTAAAAAAGCATAAGACTGTTAGAGTTTTTGAAGGATTTGCCGGTTATGGTGGTGCCTCTTTCGGATTAAAAAGAGCTGGAATAAAACACGAAATTGTTGGCTACTCGGAATTTGATAAATTTGCTTCTGCTCTTTACGATGCCAATCATAAAGATAAAAAAGGTAATCCTATCAAAAATTGGGATGACATTACAAAAATAAATCCCGAAGATTTACCGGATTTCGACTTGTTTACAGGAGGGTTCCCTTGTCAACCTTTTTCAACAGTTGGCATGCAGCAAGGAGAAAAAGATCAATATGGTAGAGGCACATTGTTGTATGATATTATCAGAATTTGTGCGGTAAAAAAACCTAAATATATCCTTTTAGAAAATGTTAAAGGACTTGCAACGAAAAGATTTGAAAATACATTTAACACTTTAAAGAACGCTCTTAAAGAATTAGGGTATGGGGATTTAAAATATGCTATTCTTAACACAAAAGATTATGGTATTCCTCAAAACCGTGAGCGCTTGTGGATGTTTGCACAACTCGGTGGTTTACCTGATGATTTTTCAATGATTCCACCTAAAATAGAAAACGGCTTAAAGCTTAAGGATTTTGTCGACAAAAATCCCGACCCGTCTTTGTACTTGTCTCAGCAGCAAATACAGAGACTTAAAGATTTTTATGGAATCCCATCCTTTGTTGTTGATGAACCTTCGTGTTTTGACTTGTACAACAGAAACATTCGTAAAGATGGAATAAGTATAACAATATTAGCACCAGAGCATAACAAGCTTCGTCTTGTTGAGCCAACAGGTCCAGATGGAATTGAAATTGTTAGAAAATACTCCGTACCTGAACAATTTAGGCTTATGGGTTTTAAAGATGGAGAAATTGACTTTGCAAACCAATCGTATACACAACTCTCAAAAAGAGCAGCAAATGGTTGGGACATTAATATAGTAGGTATTTTATTAAATCACATTTGGGGGCAGTTATTATGAAATTAGATTTTAAATCTTTGGCTTTCGGATATAAATTAGAACAGAGCACTAGCACTCCTGCATGGGAAACCTCATTAGGACAAGGAAAAGAATATAAAATTAAAGAAAGTGCATCAATAGATGAACTTGTAAAAGGAATGATTTATAAAGCTGTTGCACCCCAAGCGGTTAGCTTCAAAAAGGGAAAAGGCGGTGCAATAGTTACCGGTGATTCCGAAAGCTCCTCTTTGGTTATAGCCTCAGTTTTTGATAAAGTTTATATCAATGATAAACAAATCGTTGGCGGAAGTTTTATTTTGCTTATTTCAAAAGACGATTCTAAAAGTCACAGCGGAAGGCTGAAATTGAAATATGGACCCGATAACGCTTACAAAAACAACGATGGAATAACTATTAAAAACCAAGATTTTATCAATCTCGTTTCAGAACAATTAGAGCTATCAACAGATGCATGTTGGTTTGTATCTGATATAAGTGTACAAGAACAGGATAAATTAATATTAACAGCTACAATTGTCAATCCCGATGGAAGTGAAACATATAAAGATTCAACAGCGCATCATACGGCGTGGGATCCCTATTATTCAGAAAAAGATGAACTTAAACCACCAGTTTCAGATATTTGTGATGGTGAAAACATTATTTTCTATGGTGTTCCCGGATGCGGAAAATCTTATCACATAGAAAATGAAGTTCTTTCTAATCTAAAAGTCAAAGATGAAAATAAGATTAGAACAACGTTCTATCAAGATTATTCTAATACCGACTTTGTAGGTCAAATATTACCTAAAGTTTCAGGTGAAAAGGTTGAGTATATATTTAATCCAGGACCTTTCACACTTGCATTAATCCAAGCATATAAAAATCCTGAAGAAAATGTAGCTCTTATTGTAGAAGAAATTAATAGAGGTAATGCTCCGGCTATCTTTGGCGATATTTTCCAGCTTCTTGATAGGAAAAATGGTGTTAGTGAATATGGTATTAAAAATGTTCAAGTTGTAGACTATCTTAACGATTATAATTTTGGTAAAGATGGCGAAGATTTATATTACCATTTTGATGAAATTAAAATTCCGGGAAATCTGTATATTTATGCCACTATGAATACGAGTGACCAAAATGTTTATACTTTAGACACAGCATTTACTCGTCGCTGGGATAAGGTGAAAATTCCTAATAATTTTGTTAAGAAAGATGATAAAGATTACTTCAAAAAGTGCTATGTTCCTGGTACAAATGTACTTTGGAAAACTTTTGCCGATGCGATAAATAATCATATTACTAATAATCTTGATAATCTTCAGGTTAATGAGGACAAGCAGTTAGGTGCTTTCTTCATTAAAGACAGTGCTCTTAGTGTTGAAGCTGAAGTTGGCAAAAGAACAAACGAAGATAATGATATGCTTAAATCCAATTTTGCACATAAGGTTCTTGATTATTTGTGGAGTGATGTTTCAAAGTTCGACCATAGTATTATTTTCAAACCCACAACTAAAGATAATAATGCTATTAATACTTTAGATGCATTGATTGATGAGTTTAAGAAAAACGGTAAAAGCATTTTCCAGGATTCCATACTTAAAAAAATGTCAGACAATAATGTTGTTACAGAAGAATCAAATGTAATAGAGAATACAGATGAGAGTGTTGGTATAGATGGATAATACAAAATTCAAACCAATTCTTTGCGTTCCATCAACAAATGAAGATAACAATTCATTTGTTGGAGTTCGAATTAGAAGTGATAACATAGAATTTCATTACCCCGAATCATATAACATATCGGGTTGGGATGAAGAAAAAAGTTGTGTTACAGATATAAAAGAGTTGAGAAAAGATATTATTTCTATTTTGCATACCATATCTCTTGCAAAAACTCGCACCTCAGCTTCTCAGTTAACTGAAAATGGATTATCGCATACATATAATTTTGCTCTTGTATCTTATTTGTGGATCATCAGAGACTTTCTTGCAAACGGAATTTACCAAAACAAAGAAAAACTGTATAAAAATAATTCAAAAGGAAAAGTTAATTGGAAAAAGACTTTGCAATCTCAACCTATAATTTCTAATGGAAACATCATCTATAACAATTTGGTTGTTGAAGTGAAAAATGATTGTGACACAATTATTACCGATGCACATAGATTTTGTTTGTTTGATTCTGTTAGAAAAATAGGTTGGCTTTTTGGAATACCTGAAAATGCTTATTATGTAGCCGCTCCTAGTAATAGTTTAAAGAAAAAATATGTTACAGCTATCAAACAAGAAATAGCATATACATTTGATGACATTAAAAAAATTAGATTAAATCATATGTTAAAAGTTCTTTCGGGCGTTGATGATTCAAAGAAAGTATCAGAAATTGTTTATGGTGTGGATAAGTATCATTACATATACGAGCGTATGGTTGACGCATTGTTTGGAAATGTAAAAGACATTGAAACATATAACCCAAATGCTACTTGGAATGTTATGCGAACACATGATAAATATTCTAAGTACAATGCATCATCTTTACGCCCAGACACACTACACATGGATCCGGCAACATATATTGTTGATGTTAAAACAAGAACAGCATATATTTTGGATGCAAAATATTATCGTTATGGCACAACGGGAGTTATTAAAGATTTGCCAGAAACAACATCAATTCAAAAGCAAGTAACCTACGGAGACAACATAATAAAAAACTTTGGCGACATAAATGTCAAAACTATACGTAGTGCTTTCATTTTGCCGTTCAACAAAGAAAAAAATGATTTTGCTAAACTTGAAAATCCAGAAAATAAAAATATGATTTATTTAGGATTTGCTAAGGCAAATTGGCGAAACGGAGATGAACACGAGGTAGTTCATGCCTTTTTAATTGATACCAAACATTTGGTTTCGTCCTGGTCGTATGGAAATCATCAAGCCGATATTGATAGTTTAATAGAAGATATTCAAAAATACTATGATAATATGAAGGATAGCTGGACTTTAATAAGTGACAAGAATTAAGCGTTATGAAAGTATGTAGTTTATTTAGCGGTATAGGCGGTATTGACCTCGGCTTTCAACAAGCCGGGTTCAATATCGTTTGGGCAAATGAAGTCGATAAAGATGCTGCAGCTACATATCGTCACAACTTCGGTTCAGACTATTTGGTTGAAAAAGATATTCGAAAAGTTGATGTTTCTGAAATCCCCGATTTTGATGTGTTGGTCGCAGGCTTTCCATGCCAACCATTTTCACTTGCAGGACGATTAAAAGGTTTTGACGACCCTAGAGGACATTTGTTTTTTCAAATAGCAAGAGTCGCTCAAGAAAAACGACCACAGGTGATTTTTTTAGAAAATGTTGCAAATTTATTAGAACACGATAACGGGAAAACTTTTTTAACAGTCTATAACACCCTTGTGCCATATGGATATAAGTTTAAATATCAAGTGTTAGATTCTCTTCAATATGGCAATATTCCTCAACGTAGACCACGAATTTTTATAGTTGCATTTTTATATGATACCGCCTGTGAAAACTTTAAATTTCCAGAAAAAGTTGAACTTAAAGTTAAATTGAACGATATTTTGATTCGTGAACTTAAACACGATGATTGCTATTACTATAACAGCAGCAGTTTTTATTATAATGATTTAAAGAAAATAGTAACAGATAAACGAGCTATATATCGTATATATGATTCAGGCGTGTCTACTAAAGCACACTATGTTTGTCCAACACTTCTTGCTAATATGGGAACATATCCTGATAGAGTTCCGATTATCCTTGATGATTACGGTATAAGAAAAATTACTCCTTATGAATGCCTTGCATTACAAGGTTTTCCAAAGGACTTTAAATTTCCAAAAATCCCACTGTCAAGCGCTTACAAGCAATGCGGAAATAGCGTTGTTGTGCCGGTAATTAGAAGAATTGCGGAAAATATTATTAATGTAATTTAAATGATTAAAGAGCTTACCCAAAGCCCAATTTTCCACAAACTGAAATCGAAAGTCGCAATAAAAGAAGATTTACAAGTTGCACAGAACTCGCTTAACATACTTATAGCTTACAAAGACGGATGTATCGGTATAGAAGTCAATATAATTGTCATATGCTAAATTATCAAAAATTCAATTAAAATAAATTGCAAGAATAATTATTAAAAGAAAGCGGTATTAATAAATAATTATGGATAATAGAACACCGGAAGCAAGAAGCCGAAATATGTCCCGTATACCGAGCAAAAATACAAAGCCCGAAGAAATCGTTAGAAAATATCTTTTCAGTCAAGGGTTTCGTTATCGTAAAAATGTCTCAGAATTACCTGGCAAGCCTGATATTGTTTTACCGAAATACAAAACTGTCGTTTTTGTTAACGGATGTTTTTGGCATGCTCATAAGGGATGTAAATGGTTTGTTCCACCTAAAAGCAACGAAGAATTTTGGCAAAAAAAGTTTGCTTATAATACAGAGCGAGATGAACGCAATTATGAAAAGTTACGTGAGATAGGCTGGAAAGTTATTATTGTTTGGGAATGTGAAATACGTCATGGCAATACAACTGAAGCGTTAGAAAAACTAAAAAACAGACTAATGAAAGTTGAGCGTTGAAATATTAAAGGATGTTTATCACTACTAATTTATTTAAAAGATAGGTTGTTAAAATATGTATTATTACTTTTTTACATGCTGATTCAATAGAGGTTCGCTATGAGGACAAAACATTATGGATGACACAGAAGATGATGGCATCTTTGTTCGAAGTTAATGTTCCTGCAATATCAAAGCATCTTCAAAATATCTTTAACGAAGGCGAATTGGCTCAGGAATCAACTGTTTCCAAAATGGAAACAGTTCAAAATGAAGGTGGAAGATCCGTTACCCGTATGATTGATTACTATAATCTTGATGCGGTTATTTCTGTCGGCTATCGTGTCAATTCTATTCGTGCAACGCAGTTCAGACGTTGGGCAACTCAGGTTCTAAAGCAGTTTGCTGTCAGAGGTTATGTTATTGACCGTAAGCGTATGGAAAACGGTGCGTTTCTTGGAGAGGATTACTTTGAACGTTTGCTTGAAGAAATCCGTGAAATCCGTCCTAGCGAGCGTAGATTTTATCAGAAGATTACTGATATCTATGCTACCAGTGTTGACTATGACCGAAATTCACCTACAACTAAACTTTTCTTTGCAACCATTCAGAATAAAATGCATTATGCTATTACAGGCAATACTGCTCCCGAACTGATTATGGGACGAGCCGACAGCAGTAAAGAACATATGGGGCTTACTTCTTGGGAACGTTCACCCGACGGTAAAATTCTTTAATCTGATGTTTCTGTAGCAAAAAACTATCTTACAAAGGATGAGCTTGCTTCTCTTGGCAGAATTGTCAACTCTTTCCTTGATGCCGCAGAAGACTTCGCGAAACGCAAAATACCTATGACTATGGAAGATTGGGCAAAGCGTCTTGATATGTTCCTTGAATTTACCGGCAGAGAAATTCTCACGGATGCAGGTACTGTTTCAAGGATTACAGCTCAGGCCTATGCTGAAAGCGAGTTTGAAAAATACAGGGTAACACAAGATAAGCTTTATCAGAGTGATTTTGATAAGCTCATCGAGGAAACTACAGAGAATAAATGATATGATTAAAGAATTAATTCACGACCCGATTTTTCTCAGTTTAAAATCGGAAGTCACAACAAAAGAAGATTTACAAGTAGCCGAGGACTTGCTCGATACACTTATCGCTCATAAAGACGGATGCGTCGGTATGGCTGCAAATATGATAGGTGTGCGTAAACGCATTATCGCATTTGATAATGAGGGTACATATATGGTTATGTTAAACCCTGAGATTATCAAAAAATCAGAGCCCTACGAAACAGAAGAAGGTTGTCTTTCTCTGCTCGGCGGTCCTCGTAAGTGTAAGCGTTATAAGAATATAAAAGTACAGTGGCAGACAGCTGAAATGCAGACTCGTATCAAAACTTTTATAGGTTTTACTGCACAGATAATTCAGCATGAAATTGACCATTGTGATGGGATTCTAATATAATATTTTCAATGATTTTAGTGTTAAGATATTCATAAGGAGACATAATGTTAAATAGATACTTTGATGCAGATGGCAATATTGATTTTGTTTATGCTAATATTGCGATTAAAAATATAAATTTTGCACTTATTTCCCTACACTACATTTTAGACATTCCAGATTTTGATATTGCTCTTTACCGAGATGAACATACTTATTATTTTTTTCATATTCAAAGTATATTAACTGCTTGTGGCAACATTTCTAATATTTTTTATAACTATGGCGGTTATGGTGGAACCATAGCCACATCAAGAAGCCAACGTTTACGCGAAACATTTGGTGTTTCAAAATCTAGATACCCTTTGATTTTTCAAAAAGAGGTCCGTAACACAAACGCTCATTTTGATGAAAGATATGAGCAGTTTAATGGTAATGTTGGCGATTATAACATACTTGGCAAAGATACTGATTCAAAAATGAGAAGAACAATCATGAGAAACCCTCATTTGCGAACGTATGATAAAGAAGATGGTGTATATTATACTTATAATCGCAATTTACAACCCATTGCATATAATCTTTACCATCTAAGAGATGAATTAAATGAAATGTTATATGAAATCAACTACAATCCTGTTTCCAATGCTGCCTGGATTGATTCTATGCCTGATGAAAAAGTTGAAAAGTGATGTACCTCAGTTCAGTTTTACAAACTGCATTTTATTTGCTTAATTCTACTACATATTTGCTTTGCTTCTCCGCCATTTCCTTAAACTGTGCTGCTCCACCGAAGTTGTGGGTGACATAGGTAACGACGATGTCGGACTGCTGAATCATCCACTTGTTACGCCAAGAGATTGCGAAGCGTTTGGGTACGGTTTCAAGGCCTTCGGGGTAAATTGTGTTTGTTAGGTTATCGTACTTGTTTTTCTCAGTCGGGAGATAGGCTAAAACTACGCTGTAGGTTATGGGGTAGGTTTGAGATAAATCTTCAAGCTGACGGCGGACCATTGTGTCAAAGTTGCCGTTGTTGCCTACATAAAACACATTTACATTTTTATTTTCAATCAAATCTATCAGGGTCGACCTTAAGGTCGGCTCTATTTCTTTTGGTGTGTCCTTGTGACCAAAGAAGGTACAAACCATAAAATACCACCTCACAATATGGGATATATCGTAATTATATCATAAGAATTATAAATATGCGATATGTCCCACACGATTTATCGCAGATTTTATTAAACTTATATTAGCGATATATCGTAAAGGTGGTATAGATATGAATATTAAGGAAGCAGTTGAAAAGAGAATAATTGAGCTTTGCAATGAAAGAAACATTGCAATTAACGCACTTGCAAACATTTCCGGTGTTTCACCCTCGACAATTTACAGTATGCTTAACGAGAAGAGCAAGAATCCCGGTGTAGTGTCAATCAAAAAGATTTGCGACGGTCTTGAAATCAGCATAAGGGAATTTTTTGACAGCGATTTGTTTGACGATTTAGAACAAGAGATTAAATGAGTTTTGAAGTGGCTGTATCACGAACGAAGTGAGGCAGCCACTTGTTATTTATTTGTATATATGCTATACTGAATTTACAGGCAAAAGCCTGAATAAAATTTTTGGAGAATGCTGTTTGAAAATGAACAACACCTTGGAGATAGTAATGTAAACCGTGAGGTTTGCAAATACTTCTCCCCGCAAGCCTCCGGTGGTTGAAGGTCAACAATTTTTGGAGGTTTAACAATGAAAAATGACTGCATCATTCGTTTGGAAAAAACAGAAGAACATCGCGAAACCGAAGCTCTCGTCAGGGAAGCGTTCTGGAATGTGTACCGTCCCGGTTGTCTTGAGCATTATGTACTCAATCAGCTGAGAAATGACAAAGCGTTTGTGCCCGAGCTTAATTTCGTTATGGAAAAAGACGGCAGACTGATTGGTCAAAATATGTTTATGAGGGCGGCTATCAAAGCCGATGACGGCTCAGATTTGCCCATTATGACTATGGGACCCATCTGCATTTCACCCGAA
>JAZUMO010000019.1:0-54900 GCA_045603665.1 Acutalibacteraceae bacterium | reverse complement strand
CTTGCTCCGACATAAAGGATAATGCTCTGCGAAGCAATGTTCCGTTGGGGAGAATACCGGAACCGTTACCGTCATCCGTTTTCAGACCTACTGTTGTCGGGTCATTCGTGTTTGTGTAGGAATTGTATCCCATATGGGTGTCCGATAAGATGCCGAAGGAATACAACTTTTCCTTTGTAACAGGTGTTAACACACCGAGAGGAACAGAACATACTCTTTTTCCGTCTCCGTTATATACACCTATTCTCTTCGTTCCCTTCGGAGCGATATTCTGCGGTATAAAGTGTGTGTACTTATGCAAAACAAATCACCGCCTTACTCAATAGGCTCGTTTATGGTGATAATAACATCGTCAGCTGTTCCGACAAGAGTACCACCAAATCTCCAATAATTAACATCGGATTTAGAGTTGGTAAACTCAGACTCTGTTCCTGAAAGGACAACATCCGACATAACAGCTGTGCCGCTGAATGCAGTTAAGTTAGCGACACCGTAACTGCCGTTCAATGTCTTGTTACCGTCGGCATCGGCTTTGTATGGAGCACAACGGTAATAATTGCTTGTTCCGGACAAATCCATTCCCTTGATTCTGATTACATCCCCGACATTCACCGGTCCGATGAAATTAGTTACCACATATCCTGCAGCATCTCTTTGACCGGCATCGGAACCCATAAACTTATCCGTCCACCAATCAGCACTTGACGGGTCGGCAAGATTAGTGTAAGCAGGACCGAGGACAAGATTTCCTATATCAACCGTTGAGCCGTCTTCCATTTCGTATTTTACCGAATAAGAGCCGTCTGCAAGGTCACCCTGCACAACAATATTATTGTTTTCGTCAACATAGCCGAAGACAGGATTTCCACCGAGATTTTCAATAACAAGAGCAACCATTTCAGCCTTGTCGGCTTCAGTGAAATAGTCTGTGCCTTTTATGGGGGTATATCCGTCCTTGCCGTCTTTTCCGTCAACGCCGTCCTTACCTTTTAAAGCTGCAAGCTGTTCCTCGGTAAAATCCTCATAAGTGAACGGGTCACCCTTGAATTCACCGCTTTCCTTTGCCTCGGCAAGTGCTGTGTTGACCGCCTGCGTCAGTACTTCATCACCGAAAATATCCTCCGGAAGCTGATCAGGTCTGATTTTACCGTTTTCATCAAGATCGGCCTTTAAAAAAAGAGCCTCGGTAAATTCCTTTTCAAGCTCCTTATATCTGAAAATTTCGGTTTCCTCGTAAACATAATCGGAAGGCTTCTGCCTTGGGAAAACATGAAATACCTTATAATCGGTTGTTTTTATTTCTCCGTCGTCGCAGCAAAGAATATAAACATAAATTTTTTCACTTGACTGTAAAAGAATATTCGGAACGATTACCTCAATTTTTTCTTCATTTCGCGAAAAAGGGACAATCATTGCCTCTGCATCGCCTTCGCAGCAAAAATGCACCTCAGATATCTTGCTTTCTTCATCGTCAATTTCCACTGTGCGATTAAGATCCCACTGATATAAAGAGCCGTTTTTAACTTTTATCATTCAATCACTTATAATAAAAAAACCAAAGTCTGTTTTTTATTATTTCTCCTTTCCTTTGTTTATTTTATGTGCACACAATATTATTTTATATACATTTTGTGAATTTGTCAATTTAAAAACAATATAAATTTCACGTTTCGTGAAATCATTCCTTCGTAGACAATTCACAAATCGTATAAACAAAGTAAGGTTTTTATTGACTTTTCTTCACAAATAGTGTATTATGTCCACTATGAGGTGATAAGAATGATTAATCTTAAGGCTTTAAGAGAAGAAAAAGAGCTTACAATGAAAGAAACAGCACATAGCCTCGGCATACCCTACACCACCTACAGAAGCTACGAAACGGGTGAAAGAGAGCCGAATCACGGAATGCTTATAAAAATGGCAGAATTCTTTAACACAACGGTGGACTATATAATCGGCAAGACAGATATACCCGAAAGCTTAAGCTTTGACAATATTATTCCCCTTCCCGAAACCTCTTCTGTTCCTCTCGTCGGCAGCATTGCCTGTGGTGCTCCGCTTCTTGCACGCGAAAACATTGAAGGAACAGTCAGTGCACCTGATTTTATCCACGCTGATTTTGCTCTGAGATGTAAGGGTGACAGCATGACGGGTGCCCGTATTTTTGACGGTGATATTGTTTATATAAAAAAACAGAACACCGTGGAAAACGGGGAAATCGCCGCTGTGCTTATAGATAACGAAGCCACTCTCAAACGCTTTTATCGTTACGGTGACACTGTTGTTCTGCGTGCAGAAAACCCCGCCTACAAAGAGCTTGAATATAACAAAGAAGAGCTTAACAGCATACGCATTTTAGGCAAGGCGACATATTTTTTCAGCAGGATCAGTTGAAAAACAATAGTAATCCCCCTGAGATCAGATAACCGGTCTCAGGGGGAATTTTAGTATTGTCAGGACTTTCTCCACACCATCTTATTCACGACACCTGTATAAGACTGTATAATTTTAACAACCTTTGAAGAAACATTCTCATCCGTATAATCAGGTACGGGAATACCGGTGTCTCCGTTTCTGAGCGTTTCAACCGCAAGCTCCACCGACTGCAGCAAGCCCTTTTCATCAATACCCGAAAGGACAAAACAGGCCTTGTCAAGAGCCTCAGGACGCTCCGTTGAGGTTCTTATGCAAACGGCAGGAAACGGTTTTCCTATACTTGTGAAAAAGGAGCTTTCCTCAGGAAGAGTGCCGCTGTCGGAAACAACCGCAAAGGCATTCATCTGAAGACAGTTATAGTCGTGAAAGCCAAGAGGCTCGTGCTGAATCACACGGCTATCAAGGACGAAGCCACTTCTTTCGAGTTTCTTACGGCTTCTCGGATGGCAGGAATAAAGAATAGGCATATCATACCTTTCAGCCATTTTATTGACAGCATTAAAGAGACTTGTAAAATTCTCTGCCGTATCAATATTCTCTTCTCTGTGTGCGGAAAGAAGAATGTATTTGCCCTTTTCAAGGCCGAGGCGGCTGTGAATGTCACTTTGTTCAATTTCGGAAAGATTACTGCGAAGAACCTCAGCCATAGGTGAGCCGGTAACATAGGTACGTTCCTTGGGAACACCGCATTCGGCAAGATAACGTCTCGCGTGCTCGGAATAAGCCATATTGACGTCGGAAATTATGTCAACGATACGGCGATTGGTCTCTTCCGGCAAGCATTCATCCTTGCATCTGTTGCCGGCCTCCATATGAAAAATCGGAATATGAAGTCGCTTTGCACCGATTACCGAAAGACAAGAGTTGGTATCGCCGAGGACAAGCACAGCGTCGGGCTTTATCTCAGCCATAAGCTGATATGATTTGGCAATTATATTACCCATAGTTTCACCGAGATCAGCACCCACGGCATCAAGAAAAATTTCAGGCTCACCGAGCTTAAGATCCTTGAAAAAAACACCGTTAAGATTATAGTCATAGTTTTGGCCGGTATGGGCAAGAAGAGTGTCGAAATATTGACGGCACTTTGTAATTACGGCAGAAAGACGGATAATTTCCGGTCGGGTTCCGACGATAATCAAAAGCTTGAGCTTGCCGTTATTTTTAAAAGTAACATTTTTGAAATCCATTTTCACACTTCCTCATAAAATGTATCGGGATGCTTCGGGTCGAACTGTTCGTTTGCCCACATCACGGTAACAAGATTTTCCTTATCTGACAGATTTATTATGTTGTGGGTATAGCCCGGCAGCATATGAACTGCCTGAATTCTTTCTCCGCTGACTTCAAATTCGATTATTTCATCTGTTCCGATTTTGCGTTGCTGTATAAGACCTTTACCGCTTACAACAATAAAAAACTCCCATTTGCTGTTATGCCAATGCTGTCCCTTTGTAATGCCCGGCTTTGAAATATTAACGCTGAACTGTCCGCATTTTTCCGTTTTCAAAAGCTCAGTAAAGCTTCCCCTTGCATCCTCATTCATTTTCAAAGGAAAAGCAGCTCTTTCCTTCGGAAGATAGCTGAGATAAGTGCTGTAAAGCTTTTTGGCAAAGGAATTTGCAGGTATCTCGGGCATTATGAGAGTATTGCTTTGCTCCCTGAAGACTCCGAGAAGATCAACAATTTCACCGAGAGTTGCCTTATGGGTAAGGGGCACCGCACAGTATTTGCCTTCATCGGAGGGAACTGCATCAATGCCGTCGAAGGTGCAGTGATGTTCTCTCCCTTCGATTGCTTCCAGCATCTCATTAACAAGGTCATCAATATAAACAAGCTCAAGCTGAACATTTCTGTCGCTCACCGTTATGGGTAAATCCCTCGCAATATTATTACAGAAGGTAGCAACAGCAGAATTATAGCCGGCTCTGCACCACTTACCGAAGATATTTGGGAAACGGTAAACGAGCACTTTTGCCCCCGTTTCCTTTCCGTAAGAGAAAACCAGCTCCTCCCCTGCCTTCTTGCTTTTGCCGTATTCACCGTCATAGCGACCGATACAGGTTGCCTGAACAGAAGACGAAAGCATCACGGGGCAGGTATTATTATATTTTTTCAGCTTTTCAAGAAGCACAGAGGTAAAGCCGTAATTACCTTTCATAAAATCCTCTGTCTTTTCAGGACGGTTGACACCTGCAAAATGAAAAACAAAATCGGCCTTCATACAGTATCCGTCAAGCAAAGCCTCATCTGTATTTATATCAAACTCAAAGATTTCCTCTATGATAATCCGAGGGTGCGTTCTGTCTTTTCCGTCGCGGATATTTTTAAGTGCCGCGCAAAAATTCTTTCCTACAAATCCCTCAGAGCCCGTAACTAAAATTTTCATACTCATAATCAATTTCCGTTGGCCTTAAGCCATTTGTCAAAATCATCTTCATTGTCAAAGCTTCTCTGGAACATTATTTGCTCCTCAGCGCTTAACGCGTCAAATTCCCGGCGTGTGTATTCAGATGGCTGCTTTGCACCCTCTTTTTCCCAGGGGTATATTTTTTCTTCGGATTGAGCCTCATCCATCCATTTTTCGAATTCACTGAAGCTTTCAAAGCTGTTCTGAAACTGAATCTGCTCAGCACCGCTTAATTTTTCGAATTCCTCCCAGGTGTAATGCGCAGGAATGTCTGAAGGTTTTTCTGTTGTTTTTTCTGATTCGGCATTCTGAAGCCACTCGCTGAAGGCTTCAGAATCTTTAAAGAACTGCTGAAACTTTATCTGCTCCTCACCGCTTAAGGCATCAAACTCATCCTTTGAATATTCAGAAGGCTGCTTTGCACCCTCCTTTTCCCAGGGAAGTGACGTGTCCTTTTCTTTGGCATCATTAAGCCAACTATCAAAGTCCTCATCATTTTCAAAGGTATCC
Organism: Acutalibacteraceae bacterium; assembly: GCA_045603665.1. GTDB lineage: Bacteria > Bacillota > Clostridia > Oscillospirales > Acutalibacteraceae > UBA6857. The sequence continues at coordinate 49,544 of JAZUMO010000019.1, read as the reverse complement.
TGAAATTTTATCTGCTCCTCACCGCTTAAGGCGTCAAACTCATCCTTTGAATATTCAGAAGGCTGCTTTGCACCCTCCTTTTCCCAGGGAAGAGTCGTCTCCTTTTCCTTAGCCGACTGCATCCAGTCATCAAATTCATCGGAGCTTTCAAAGGAATTCTGAAAACTTATCTGTTCTTCGCCGCTTAATTTTTCAAATTCCTCCCAGGAATACACAGAAGGAGCCTTTGTTGTCTGCTCGTCGGAAGCGGCATCAGAAATTTCAGTGCCGCTTTTACTGCAGCCGAAAAAGAAAACAGAAATACAAATAACCAGTAACAGCAGACCAACAGCCTTAATTTGATTTTTTGTTTTATTTCTCATATTTTACCCATACCCTTAAGCTCTTCCTGAATGTACTCAAGCTCCAGAAGCTTTGCTTTTACTTCATCAACATCAAGAAGAGTCGTGTTATTGGAATTGAATTCCGTAAGCTTTTTTCGTCCGGTATCACCCTGACTGAAGTATTTATCATAGTTGAGAGTTCTCTTGTCAGAAGGAACACGATAAAAATTACCCATATCAACTGCATTTGAACACTCTTCATTAGTAAGCAGAGTTTCAAACATCTTTTCCCCGTGGCGGATACCGATAACTTTTATATTATCTTTATCGCCGCCGAAAAGCTCACATACAGCCTCTGCTTGTGTCTGAATGGAGCAGGCAGGAGCCTTTTGTACAAGAATGTCCCCTGCTTCACCCTTTTCAAAGGCAAAGAGAACCAGATCGACCGCCTCGTCAAGAGACATAATGAATCGGGTCATTGAAGGCTCGGTAACTGTGATCGGGCTTACGTTTTTAAGCTGCTCAATCCAAAGAGGAATTACAGAGCCGCGTGAGCACATAACGTTGCCGTAGCGTGTACAGCAAATCTTTGTTGTTTCGGTTGTACGTGCCTTTGCCACAATTACCTTTTCCATCATAGCCTTTGACATACCCATAGCATTGACCGGATAGGCCGCCTTATCCGTTGAAAGGCAAACGACATTTTTTACACCCGCTTCAATGGCGGCAGTAAGCACATTTTCCGTTCCGAGAACATTAGTTTTAACAGCCTCGACCGGGAAAAACTCACAGGATGGAACCTGCTTGAGTGCCGCTGCATGAAATATGTAATCAACGCCGTGCATGGCATTACGGACAGATTGGATATCACGGACGTCGCCGATGTAAAACTTGATTTTGTCCGCTACCTCAGGCATACGCACCTGAAAATCATGACGCATATCATCCTGCTTTTTCTCATCGCGGGAAAATATTCGTATCTCACCTATATCCGTGGCAAGAAAACGGTTAAGTACAGCGTTACCGAATGAGCCGGTACCACCGGTAATAAGTAATGTCCGTCCAGCAAAAAGAGACATAATTCAAATTCCTTCCTGATTACTGTATAATGCTTATTAAGTCAGAATACAGCAAATTATCCTTTTTAATATATCAATAAACTTAAAGTCCCGTGCCGTATCAGTAATAAATCACACGGTCCTCTCCGTCACCGAGACGGTTCATATATATCTTTCTGTTATATCTGTCAATAACCACTGCATCAACAGCAAATTCAGAGGTAGTGCCTTCAGTTCTGTCGGCCGCACCTTCATCTCTGACAGCCCAGTAAGCACCTGCAGTGGTTGTGGTGATGCTCGGTATACCTTCAAAATCATCGTACTGACCGTCAGAATGCTTATGTCCCTGAAAAACAGCAATTATTTCACCGTATGCGCCCTGATAATTCACGGCTATTTTCGTTGACTGCCAGTCTTCACTTCCCTTATAGTAGCCTTTATAAACAGTATGATTGTTGAAGGCCTCAACAATTCCTTTGAAAACCTTAAAATCCTTTGCATCAGCAGCAAAGTGAGAAATAATTACCGCACTGTAATCAGAAGGCATATCCAAAGCCTCCTCAGCGAACCATTTCAGCTGCTCGGGACCGAAAATCGGTGTATGGGCAAAGCTGTGCTCAAGATCTGTTACAAATCCTTCCTTATCACCCTCCCACTTTGACCAGAAGGAGTTAAGGATAATATATCGGTTTTTTGCAGACGGATCATCTATATAATAATAGGTTCCGTCTGTGCTGAAATGCTTATTTTCGTTTGATTTTCTTTGCCAATCAAAAAAGATTGAGCTTCTTTGTTTATTATTTAACTGAGCTGTATAAGCTACGGTTTCACCGTCATATTCCTTTGAGCCCGTGGCACCGTCGTGGTTTCCGACAGAAAGAAGTATATTTTTCTGCGGTATCGGTGACAGCTGCGAAAGAAGTGTTTTCATATTTTTTTCAAAATCAGTAATTTTAAAGCCTGAAGATTGGGTACAGTTATCTCCGCCCGTAACGAAAAAGGAAATACCGCAATTATTCATAATCTCTGCACTGTATTTGCCGAGATTATCGGTATAAGAGCCCTTGCCGTCAGGATTGACATGAATATCAGCGGCAAACATAAATTTGATCAAAGGTGAATCCTGAGGCTCAGCTATACTGTTGACCTTTTCAACAGTATCCTTTATTTCGCTGTACCAGCCGTCTGAAACATATTCCTCTGTCCGAGTCCAGATATACTTTTTGCCGCTGACAACCGGCTTTTTGTTTATACCGACAGCGCAGGTTTCACCGGAGCCGATAAGAGTAAAGCGAATGTACGCAAGATTCTGTATTTTTTTGTTGCCTGCAACCTTCATTGCTGCGATATATCCGTCATCGCTTTTTTCGGCTACCTTGAAAAAATCCTCTGTTGCTGCGGACATTGCCGTCTGAGCCAATACTCTTTTATCCGAATCATAGAAAACAATATTAAGTGATGCTGCATTTTTATGCTTGGGCGAAAAGGCTTTCCCGATGAAATGTACCGTATCACCCTTTTTTACGGGAATAAGACCGGTTACAAAAGTATTTTCACTTTCCATAAATTCACGGTTACTTCTGATTCTGGTATTATTCATATAACCGCAATTATTAAATACGGTACCGTCCGTATCGATGGAATTTTTCAATTTATCGGTGCCTGAATAATTCGGAAATGACTTTCTTTCGTAAACATATCCGTCAGGAAGGACATACTTTTTATTTTTGTCCTTGCACTGTGAAATATTATCGACAAAAATGGGAAGTCCCTTTATGCTGTAATCTATTTTCCCGGCTGATTTATAAGCATGCTTTTGTGTCGGTTCAGGTGTACTGCCTGAGCAGGAAGCAAAAGAAAAAATCATAATTAACAGCAAAACAGCAGATATTACTTTTGAAAATCCGTAATTCTTTTTCGTCATTGCTTTATACCTCTGAAGCTATAATTTTAACGATAAACCGAAAGTATCAATAAACCTTATCGATTATACCATAGTTTTTCTTTTTGCCGGCATCATCACCTACATGGTACATTCCTTCTACGGTAAAGTCATCCCAGGGATGCTTTCTCTTTCTGAGAAGAATCTGCATACCGCGCAGAACACTACCCTGGCTGAGCAAAAGCACCTTTTTACCTACGCAATACTCATTGATAAAATCAATCACATCTGAACAGTTGGCAATAACGGTGCCCCATGATGTGCCTTCGGGTGTTCTGGCAAACATATTGTTTTCCATCTCACGGGCAACAAATGTATCGTCATGCTCCAGCTCACAGAAGGATTTATATTCCCAACCTGTGTTGTCGATTCCGTGAAGGAACTGAAGACGGACAGCCTCAAACTTCTGCGGTCTTTCCATAATAATTCTCTTGGTGTTCACAACTCTCGCTATGGGGCCGTACAATGCAATATCAAAATCGTATTTATCAAGCTCTGCCGCCTGCTTTCTTGTAATTTCAATACCGCTTTCGGTAAATCCGCAGTTATCGGAAGTATCGCTCATAAACTCATGCTTTGCAACAGCAATTGTTTCTGCGTGTCTTATAAGATGAATGGATTCACACTTGATTTCAGGGATTCCGGTGCCCTCTATATAATCTATTTTTCCTGTTTTCTGATCGATAGAAATCCCCCACTTCAACAAAGTCTTTGTAATCCTTTCTTTTTCAGTAGCGGGGACCGTATTTACGTCAAACATTGATTCTTTTCCTCTCTGTCTTTTATGCTTTATTTCTTAAGTAATTTTATTACCTTTTCAGTAAGACCGTTTTCAACAATATATTCATAAACAGCATTGGGAACCATATCTCTCCAGTCGTTACCGTCAAAAATTTTCTGTCTTATTTCTGTGCTGCACATTTTCTTTTCTCTGTCATCGAAAAGCACAACGGTGCCGTAACCCAAAGCACTGAGTCTTTCGAGCTTTTCATAGCCCCACTTATCATATATGGTGAAAAAGGAGGTTGCATTCAGCGGTACATAATTATAAAGAATTTCAGGACGCTCAATAGGATAAGGAACAATTTCAAAATCCTCTCTCTTTATTCCTGCCTCCAGAAGAGCCAGCTTTATCATATTATATCTTTCATAATATGTAAAGGGGTTTGATGCAGCCTCGCTTCTGTGAGGATCAACCTCTTCACGGATAAGCGATGCGTTTTCAGGTGAAGTAATGCCGACGATGAGCTTTTTACACTGTTCCTTGGCAAGTAAGGCATAATTCAGATGATCATTATGAAAAAGCTGAAATCTGCCGTGAATAAATCCTAATTCAATCATTTTTTCCTCCGGTCAAATATATGTTTTTTTAATAATTTCTTTTCTTAAATACGGTTTTGATGTCCGCGCTGTATCCGACTCAAAATTCACCTCAAAGGTGTCGCCGATCTTTTTTTGAAACCCGGCATTAGTACATACAAAATAACTGCAATGATGCTTTATGTCGATAATGTTTATCATCCAGGCTTCGCTGCTTTCAGAAAACCACAAGGCTATTTCCGGAAGCATAGCAATAATTCTTTTTGCGTCCCAGACACAAAGCTGTGCAATTCTAGGCGGCAGAATACTGTTACCGGGCAAAAGCTTAAGGTCGCCGAACAAAGCATTTTTCAAATCCTTTTCTACCTCCGACTCAACAGCAGAGAAATAAGCGGTGCACCAGTCTTCACCGACAGAAGCAAATTCGCAAAGTGCCCTGAAAGCCTCTCTGTCCTCTTCGGTAGTATTCGAGGAGGTCAGATAAAGAGTGTTGTCAAGGATGGCGGCAATTAACAATTTCGCCGTCGATAAAGCCATCTTATCCGAAAGACCTGATTTTTTCCATTGGCGGTAAATAAGAGTTGCTGCAGCACCGATAAATTCGATATGGGCTTTGTCACCTATTTTATTCTTCCAGTATTCTTCAAAGCCGACGTGATGGTCATAAATTTCAATAACCCTATCAAGAGGCACGGAATCCTTTAAAAAATCCCTGTCAGAAACATCGACTATTATGTAGGAGGCTTCAGCTTCATTGAAATCCTCAGGCAAAGAAAAGGAAATCTCACCGTCGCTTGTTATAAAATCCGCCACGCTGTAATTACGGGGTGCTTTTGAGTAAGCAACAGCTTTTCCGCCTTTTAAATTTATCAGCTCAGCAAGAGCAACCATACAGGCATAGGCATCTATGTCAAGATAGGTCGGCCCTGCGGTGATTATTACCGTTTTATTTTCAGTCATTTTTTCTGTATCTACCTTTTATATAAAATCTGAGTGACAGATCACTTGAATATTTCGGTCAATTTCCGTATTGCAGTACTGTTATCGGGGACATCCGTATTATCCGAAAGTCTCTTTCTTTCCTGCGGAAGGTCAATAAGCCGACAGACAGCATCATATAAAGCCTCAGCATCATAGGGTACTATTATACCGTTATGACCGTCCTTGATTTGTTCATATGCACTTTGAAAATCAGTACAGATAATTGCCTTTTCCAGTATTCTTGCCTCTGACAATGTTATACACTGACCTTCATTTTTTGAGGGCTGTACATAAATATCGGCTTCATTCATATATTTATACGGATTAAGCTGTGCGCCTAAAAGGATGAATTTATCCTGCATACCGTACTGTGCAATCTTTTCCTCAATAACACTGCGGCTTTTACCCTCACCCACAACAAACCACCTGAATTTTCTTCCCGACTCAGATAATCTTTTGCAAGCCTCCAAGGCAAGCAGATAGCCTTTGCCGAGAGATAATCTTCCGGCAGTACAGATAATTGTCTCATCGTCCTTACGGTCAATATCCGCAGACTCTTTTGCCATATTCCGTATATAATCCGTATCAACAACATTATTGATAACACAGGTTTTTAGCGAAAGGTGCGGATAAGCTTCAAGAAGAGCTTGCTCAGCTGACGATGAAACACAGACCAGCTTATCGTATTTTCCGTAAATTTCCTGCCAGGAGCTGTCGTAGCTGTTAATTGAAGACTGGTTCATATTAAAATGAATCCAGCAATATTTTGTTTTGGCTTTCACATTTTCAATTGTATAAACCACCTGCAAAGAATTCGGAGCATCATAGGATACCGCATAATCATATACCTCATCTTCGGTGGGAAGAGCACGGGTAATAACACGTAATTTCCCTACAGCACCCTTGCATAAGCACTGCCTGAATCTGCATAACAGACCCTTAAGAGCAAGACACAGCTTACCTCTTTTTATAAGCCTTAAATTATCCCCTATACCCGCAGAAATATATTCCATTGTCTCCACTCGGCAATGGGAAGGTACGGCTGAGCGAAGAGGTCCGCTGTCGGACACACAGCGAATTGTAATATCATATTCCGAAGCAGGCAGATATCTGAGCAGTTCAATCAGAGATTTTTCCACTCCGCCTATTTGCAGATGATGAGTTAAAAAAAGTATTTTTTTCAAACCTGAACCTCCGAAAACTTCATTTAACACAATAGGATTAACTCTTGCTTTTGTATAATTCAATCATTCCCCTGAGGGACTTATGCTTTAAAAGACAAATAAAAATAATAACTGCTGCCGAAAGCACCATTGAAAGACCTGCATTAGCAAACAGCTCAAGCCATCGGTTATCCTTAACGAATAAGCATCTATCAAGTCCGAAAAGCACCGCGCCGAAAACAGCTATCATAAAATAATTTTCGGCATAATACCTTTTCACAGAAGCTCCGAATGAATCTTTATAAAGAACATAGGGCTCCACCGTATGACAGATAACCAGATTTGTTATAATTGTCGCAACAATAACACCTACAACGCCGATTACTTTTACCAATAAAACTGACAGAACAATATTCACAATGCCCTCACAAAGAGGCTTCCATCGGTCGCCGTAAAAGGCGCCCGTTGCATCCTTGAAGGTCAGAGTGCTGCGGCGCATAAATTGGACAAAGCCATTCAGGGTAATAACAAAGGAAATGCTTCTGTCTACTATAAGCTCCGATGAAAACATAATCGCTATCATACTGTCAACAACCGCATAATAGCCTAAAAAGAACACAGTTCCGATAATGAAATTCAGCAAATGAAAGCTCTCACAGTATTTTTTTGCTGTTTCCCTGCTTTCCTTTGCACATACGTGACCGATAACGGAGGTAAGAGAAGTGAAAATAAGAGTAATAATGCCCGTCATTGAGGAAAGAATCAACGTATAATTTGAATATTCACCCAAAGAAACAACGCCAACGAATGCCGATATAACAATACTGTCGACGGTGTTTACCAATACAAAGCCGATTTTATGCATAAACATTGCCTTGATATTTTTCTTGACCAGAGCTTTTGTTCCTTCATCGAGCTTTGCACGAGCTTTTAAAACATCTCGATGCTTCTTTCTCGTTATAAATTCAGTTAAAATCCACTGAAAGGCAACAGCGATAATACGGCAGACCAGATAACACACAAAGGAGTTTGTCAAAAACAAAACAGTAATCTGTAATGCATATTGAAGAATTGTGCCGCCCTGAGTTATTGCTGTTGTTATATAGTTATTTTTATAAGCATTGATGAGAGAGGTTTTTGCACTGAACAAATATGTAAGCGTTACGGATATGAGAACGAGCAAAAAAGTGATATACATATTCACATCAAGCTCGGCATAATCCTTTGCAAAACGGGGAAGGAAAGGCATAATAATTATACCGCCGGCAAAAATCACCGAACCGATAAGCATATAAAGCCTTTGAAACAGATGATATAAGGCTGACACGACCTCTTTATCGCCATCAACAATTGGCTTATACATACAAAAGGTAATGGCACTTCCGACCCCCAAATCGGCAACAGCCAGAAAGCCGATTATACTTATAAATAATGCATTCAGTCCGTTGACTTCATTGCCACATATTTTAACAAGAGCCATTTTCACCGCTACAGCCATAACCATTGTGATTATTTTAAAGGCAACAGACACACATACATTAAGCTTACTCTTTTTTATATCCATTAATTATCACCGGAAAAACATAATTATCAACCGTAATATTTTGAGTGTATAACTCTTTTGTAAGCTCCGTACAGACCGCAAACAACAATAAACGCAAGAATTTTTTGGTGCTTATTGACCGGCTTATGATATCTGTAAAGCTTACGGACAGCTCTGACGCTCTCCCTGCTGTATTTTTTGTGTTTCTTTTCGGTTGTCCGACACAGCACCTGCAAAAACAGCAAATGGGTCCTGACCTCCATATTGTATGCCTGCTCCGTATATTGGGGGCATAGCTGAGAAATAAGCTCCTTTTTGCGGTTGCAAAAATAAAGCATATCAAAGTATTTTTCGGAAAAAACCGACTGTGAAGAGGAGTCATCTCTGCGATTATACTTATATGCCTTAACATCATGGCGCACAATAAAGGGCTTTTTAAGATAACACTGAAACAAAAAGAAGCCGTCCTCGTTTATATTTTTCCCCTCTTCGAAAAAGATTCCCTCGATAAAACCGGAGCTGAAGAGCTTTCCGCAGGCGGAATTTATATTATGAGCTCCGTCCAGCGAAAGAAGAAGTGAGCTGTAGTCACGGAAAAATTTATAGCTGTCATCGCCCGAGGAGGCTATAAAGGGAGCCCATACAATGTCGGCATTATGCTCACGGGCATCCTTTACGAGAATATCAACAGCATCATCATAAAGTCCGTCATCGCTGTCAACAAACATAATATAATCGCCCTGCGCACATCTCAGGCCTGCATTTCTTGCTACGGAAACACCCTTATTTTCCTGATGAATAACCGTGATACGGGAATCCTTTTCAGCATAACTGTCGCAAATTCCGGGACACTTATCAGGAGAGCCGTCATCCACAAGAATAATCTGCAAAGCTTTATATGTCTGATTACAAATGGACTCTATACATGAGGGCAGGTACTTCTCTGTGCCGTATACGGGCACAATAATACTCACAAGAGCATTTGTCTTCGACATTTTCCTTTCCCTCATTTCTCTTATTTTTATCAAATCAGCCACATTTCTGTGTTGCCCGCTGTGCACCGCGTGGAGGTTTTGATTTTGCACAGCTCCCCCGTTTTACCGGGGGATTTTTAAACTGAAGAAATCAGTCAATAATCATTTTACCGTCGGAGCCGAATCTGTAATATCCTGCTTCGAAGGGTGTACCTTCAACGAAACGGTCACTGAGATAAAGTCTGATATTCTTTGCAATCTTGTCACCGTCATTGATGAAGTAGAAATATCCGTCGTGCTCTGCAAGCTGATATCTCTTTAATGCAATGCCGTTTTTGTAAAGATAATCACCGTAAACACCGTTTTTGACAACCATCTTACCCTCGGCATCAAATTCATAAAGGCCTGCAGGAATAGCTGTGCCGTCAGCGAAGGTCTTACCTTCAACGAAGTTTGCACTGAGATAAAGCTTGATGCCCTTTGCAAGCTTGTCACCGTCATTTACGAAATAGAAGTTTCCGTCATATTCAGCAAGCTGATATCTCTTTACGACAAGACCGTTTTTATAAAGATAATCACCGTATACGCCGTTCTTTACTATCATTCTGCACTCATTATCAAATTCATAAAGACCGGCAGGAATAGGTGTGCCGTCAGCGAAGGTTTTACCCTCAACAAAGCTTGCACCGAGATAAAGCTTGATGCCCTTTGCAAGCTTGTCGCCGTCATTTACGAAATAGAAGTTTCCGTCATATTCTGCAAGCTGATATCTCTTTACAACGAGACCGTTTTTGTAAAGATAATCGCCGTATACGCCGTTCTTTACAACCATTTTACCCTCTGCATCGAATTCATAAATGCCTGCGGGAATAGGTGTGCCGTCAGCAAAGGTCTTGCCCTCAACGAAGCTTGCACCAAGATAGAGCTTTATGCTCTTTGCAATTTTATCGCCGTCGTTTACAAAATAGAAGTTTCCGTCATGTTCAGCAAGCTGATATCTCTTTACAACAAGACCGTTTTTGTAAAGATAATCGCCGTATACGCCGTTCTTTACAACCATCTTGCCGTTTGTATCAAACTGATACTTTCCTACGGGAACGGGTGTGCCGTCAGCGAAGGTTTTGCCCTCAACAAAGCTTGCACCGAGATAAAGGCTGACATTTCTTGCGATTCTGTCACCGTCATTAATGAAGTAGAAATCACCGTCAAACTCAACTAACTTATATCGTACCTGCTTAACATCGTTGATATAAAGGTAATCGCCGTAAACACCGTTCTTTGTTTCGTCGGGTGTTTCGGGTTCTTCAGGCTCAACGGGTACGTCGGGTACATCAGGTACTTCAGGAGCTTCGGGTAATTCGGGAATAATCATTTTACCGTTTGCATCAAAGGTGTATGAGCCTACGGGAATAGGTGTGCCGTCAGCAAAGGTCTTGCCTGCAACAAAGTTTGCACCGAGATATAAGGTTACGCTCTTTGCAATTTTGTGGCCGTCATTTACAAAGTAGAAATTGCCGTCTGTATCCTGAACGAGCTGATATGCCTTCTGTCTTATACCGTTGATATGGAAAAAATCGTCATAAGGACCGGTATAAAGAGTTGCTGCACCGTCTGTACCGCAATCATAGTAAAGATATCCGCCGCTGGACTGAGCTGAAGCTTCAAGATATCTTGCAATACCTGTCTGCATATAACCGTTTCTGTTAAAGAGATAGGTCTTTCCGTCAATTTCATAAGGTCTGGAGGATGTGAGCTCGGGAGAGGTATCTCTGTAATAGCCGGGGCCGTACCAATAACGTGTACCCTCAGCATATGTCATCCAGGTACCGTGAAGAAGACGTCCGTTTTCAAAGGGGAATTTAACGCCCTTGTCGGCAAACTGCTCACCGTCAGCACCTGCAAAGGTCTTTGTATCAAAATAATACCACTCGTTATCAACTGTAATCCAGCCTCTTGAAAGAGTGCCGTTAACAGCATAATAGTTCACGCCGTCAACATCGACAAGGCCTGTGCCTGCAAATACTCTGCCGCAGTCACAGATAAGCTTTCTTTCGGTAATGTCTGCCTTATAGCTGTGTCCCGTTGCAGGAATGGTTGTGCCCCACTCAACAACTGAATTACAAGCCTCACAGAAGGTTCTGCCGCTATAGCCGTTTTCGGCACATGTAGGTGCCTTGTCTTCAAGAGCTACGGGTGTATGGACGTGAGTTGTGCCGTGCTCGGTGAAGTAAGCCTTGTCCATATTTGCCATACTTGTATACATTTCTGTATCAACATGGAATTCTTCGTTGGAGAAGGTGCTTGTATGTCCGTCGGTATGAGTGATAAGACCCTTATCAACGTCCATCTTCATATCCTGAGCCCAGAAGGGATATACTGTCCAGTAGGTCTCAGCAGTGTATCCGGGAGTTTTGATATCAGTATCAAAATAGAGAATACGAACGGGAAGCTTGGCGAGAATTGCCTTACCGCTTTCGATATTATCGCCGGTACGTGTTATATCGATTGTCGCTGTATTTGTTTCTTCGTCAATTGTGTATTCTGCTGTAAAGCCTTCAGCTGTTTCCATATTATCAAGCTGCCAATGGTTGACATTGTTAAGGTCAATTACTGCGGAAACTGACTGTATTGTTTCAATAGCATTTGCTTCAAGATTCATCCAATAGATTGAACCGAAGGGAATTCGGTCAAGATTGCTGTCTGCAGGAACAAGAGCAAGAGTTGAAGCATCTGAGCCTGACTCTACCTTGATAACACGGATAACAACAGACTTATTGCCCGCCTTATCGCAGATTTCAAACTTTACACGGTGATAACCGTCTGCAACCTCAATACCGTTTGCAGAAAGAACACCGTTTGATAAAGAGGATTCAACCTCAACACCGTCAATATATACCTTGGCAGTTTCTGCATCAAGGCCTGTAGCGTTATAAAGAGGAACCTCGTTCTTGTCAGCATCAAGCTTTGTGCTCTTATCTGCCACTGCAGCAGAAAGATTAAGAACATTATTGTTTGTTGTTACAACATCACGCTTAATAAGAGCTGTTGTGCCGTCAAGATAAATTTTGTCAAATACGGGGTTTTCTCTGTCGTCAACTGCTTCGGAGTAGTCAACAGTAAAGTTATCGAGATAATATGTATAGTTACCGTTGATTGAGCCGTTTTCCTGCCAGAGCTTGTTATTGATAGCCTTATGGAAAACAAGAGCAAGGAAGAATTCACCCTTTTCGCCGGTCATACCGTCAGCAGGATCCTTATCGTACTGCTTATCAGCCTGCAGGGCAATCTTTGAGAATGCGCTTATATCCATTGAGAGATAATGCCAGCCGGATTCATCGATATTATAATAAACATTTTCGGATTCCATCATGCTGACAACATTGTCTGTGTCAAATACACCGTCGCCGTTTGAGTCAGTCTTATAGTGACCCTGAACCCAGCACTGAATGTTATCCTCGGGAACATAAAGCCAGAAGCCGACAGAACGGGCATTTTCAAGAACTACAGCGTTGCCGTCAACACCGAGTCTTATCCATGCATACTGCTCAGAATGAGAAGCCTTTGAGGAAAGGCCGTCTGTTTCAAGGCGCATCGAATAATTTCCGTCATGAACCTTTCCGTTGTTGCGGTCAGCAAGAGATAAAGCAAGCTCATAATCCCAATGCTCGGCATTTTTACGGTTGTTGATTACATTCCACTCGTCAATGTCAGCCTGTCCTGCTTCAAAATCCCAAAGGACTTCCGAAGCCTTACCAAGATTGAGCTGAACGGTTGCCTGAGGTCTTGTACCCATATTAAGAGTGGCAATTACTGTGCTTGTGGCATCAACAGGTGCGTTTACTTCATCAACAGCAACAAAGTTAAGACCGTCAAAACGTCCGAGCGCAGCATTGGTTGTTGTAAATGTAACATCGTTCGGACCAAGACCTATCTCGTATGCTCCGCCGCCTATTGTTGCCTTTACGGGGATTTTTGCTGTTTTGCCGAAGGGGACGGTAACTACAGGCTGTTCAAAAGAAATTTCCTCGGGAACAGCAATTGTAACTGAACGCTCACCTACAACATTACCGTCATAGACCATCTGAGCCGTTACAGTACCTTCAGTGCCGTTTGAGGTGAACACACCGTTTGAAATTGTACCCATACCGGGTTCCTTGAGCTGCCACTGAACGTCGGAAGGAATATCTACCTTTGTACCGACAGCATCAGTACCGAGAGCAGTGAATTCAACGGTACTTCCGGGAGTATAGTAATCGAACTCAGAGTCAATTGTTGCACGGGCAAAAACGCCGTCAGCCGGAGCAGTTGAAATAACAAGGAAGGTGTTGGTTGTGGGTCTTTCACCGCCGTCGGAAAGAGAGCAGTTAACCTTGAGTTCTTCACCCGGGCGCTGAGAACAGAAGGTTGTGGAGCCGCCGCCGTCACAGTTAGCAGCAATAACACAGCCCATCTTAATCATATATTCAGCCATTTCGTATGAGGTGAAGCCCGTTGAATAAGGTGCCTGCTCACCGTCGGAAACGGCAAGAACAAGAGTACCGTCAGCCTTTACACCTACAAAGGTTCTTGATGCAACACCTGATCCGTGGTCTTCACTGTACTGGTTAACGGGATTACCGTTTGCGTCGGGCTTGACAAGATAAGTGAAAAGAACGGGAATTGCCTGCTCTTCCCAACCTGTCAAAGGATCAGTAGCATTACGGATCCAGACCTTCGGCATATCGTCGGGTCTCTTTTCACCGGTAATGGGGTGATAGTCATAGTTGATAACAGTTACGGTAACAACACCGCCGCTGGGAAGAGAGCCGTTTGCTCTTCGGCTGTTTTCATAAAGCTTACCGTCGAGAATGGAATAACCGAGAGGCTCACCGATAAGATGCGGGTTTTGCTTGTAATATGCCTCTGTGTACCAGCTGAGAGATGCGTTTGTAGCCACAACTACATTACCGTAACCGAGCTTCTCGGCATTGAGAGCCTGGGTTGAGGTTGATTCGGTAGCATAGTTTCCCTCCTGGGGCCACATTCCCCTGTAACCGGGTATAACCTTAACAAAGGGATTATTTAAATCCATTGTTGCGGTGTGTACCACTTGTCTGCGGGTGCCTGCCTCATTGTTGAGGACAATTTCGGTTTCCTTGATACCGGGAGCAAGATCCCAGTCTTTTTTAGAAATAACCTGGTAATAGTTACTTCCGCCGTTACTGTCGCTGTAATTAATGTCGAAAGCAAATACGTTCAGAGGAACGATGCTTAAAAGCATAAGAACAGTAAGCAGCAATGAAACACTTTTTTTCATTTTCATTTTCTGATCTCCTTTTTTAATTTTTTATATAAACGGCAAAAGCCGAATATTCCTGTTTGATTTTATTAACAATTCAGCTTCAGATTCTGTAAGCCTTGAAGCCATGGTGAGTTTTTTGCTTTTCCTTGGGCGGCTCCGGCAAATAATCACCGTAAAGGCAGGTAAGATACGTGTCATATCCGACGGGGGCCGGAAATTTTTCACCTTCAAATTCGATCTCTACCGAATCGGCAAAGGCTTCAGCAGGTATAATACCGCGCTCGCCGTAAACACACCATGCCTTGACACCTGCATAGGAGGAGCCCTTCTGAGAGTCTTTTATTGTGGCTTTAAGTATCTTTCTTATAAAATACTTGCCTCCGAGCATCCTGCAAAAAGTCATCAGACACCGCCTTGCAAGAGTTTTTACGGGATTTGAAGAAGCCGCACTTTCAAGCTTTGACCATCCGAGCCCCATCATCATCCAATGAATATATTTCGCTTCCTTTTTCGCCTTTTCCATATCATTATCCCAGCTGTCAATCGGAAAAAGATCAATATCAACACCGAGCTCTACGCCGTTATTATAGCCGGTTTCGATTTTTCTTGTTGTAAGGTCACACAGCTTAGCAAAGGGAAAGAGATAATTTTCATCTTTTTCCATAGCATAAAGACGGTATTTTTCACTGTCCTTGAATAAGGTTATCATTTTCTGATAATCTTCACGGGGAATCAGCAAATCAACATCATCGTCCCAGGGAATAAACTTTTTATATCTGACAGCTCCGAGCAAGGTTCCGTATGCCAAAAAGTATCTGATATTATTTTCTTTACAGAAAGCATCAAATACCTTGAGCATTTCAAATTCGATATCCTTAAGCTCCTGAAGCGTCAATTCCTTCATATAGTCTGACATATTCCTTATACCTTTCATTTTTATCAAATTCCTTGGATTTGTTTATACACGCATCCCTCGTGTATGGCTTTTCGGTGCAGATTCTTATTATCTCTTTCTCAAAGGAATCCACATCGTCACAGTCAACAACCGAGCCACAGCCTTCATCAAGCATTTCGGGGCTTCCTCCCGTGCGGAAGGTCAGAACAGGGGTACCGCAGGCAAGAGCCTCCATGTTCACCGTCGGATAGTTTTCCTCCCGTGTCGGATTAACGAATAAATCCGCCGCCGAATATATTTCGGCAAGCTCCTGCTGATTTTGTGTACGGTGAATTGAAATAACCTTATCCGTCAGAAGTCTGTCCGTATCAGCGTCAGTCCCGACGATGACAAGCCGGTAATCCTCGGGAAGCCTATGCGAAAGACCGATGAGAACATCAAGGCCCTTGGCATTGCTCCAGCCAAAGGAAACAGCGAGTATTACCTTTTTATCCTCAAGGCCATATTTCTTTCGGAAACCGCTGTCACGTAAACGGAAAATATCAAGATCGATTCCGTTATTTATCACCTTAAGAGGATATTCCTTTAAAAAGGAATCCTTAACCATCCTTCCGAGCCAAACAGAAGGTGTTACAATTGTCATATTCAGATTTTCAAAAAGCTTTTTCTTTTTACCGTAAAGCTCTTCACTTTTATCAAAAAGCCATGAGTAACTCCGACTCTGAACGCACTCCTTACACCCGCTGCGCCATTTGTCGCAACCGACAACGGTAAAATGAGTACAATATCCCGTAAATGCCCAGCAGTCATGAAAGGTCCAGACAAGTCTTGTTTGCTTGCTTTTAAAATAGCTGAAGAGCATTTCAAGATTGCAATCGTGACCGTGTATATTATGAAGATGCACAACATCAGGCCGAATACGTTCAATTTCGGTAATCATTTTTTGGGTTGCAGAAACAGAATTAAAGCCGTAATTTCCTAACAGCCTGGATTTTAATGACTGAAATTTAATATATTTGCCGTCGGAGCAGGAAATTCCCACAGGATTTCCGTCGCTGAGGCTGCTGTAAATAATGTAGTTTTCAATGTCTTTTTCATTAAGCATACTGCTGATACCGACACATATTTTTCCTGTACTGCCTATTCCGCAGGTAGCATTTATCTGCACAATTTTCATTATAAATTCTCCCAAAGAAAGTGATAGGGAAAGACATTCAGATTACCACCGCTGTTAGCCTTGATAAGGAAGAAATAAACCATAAAGAAGCCTATCATCACATATCTGATAACCACAACAGCCTGATTCCACCGCTCGCTTCTGCATCTTATAACAGAAGGTAAAAGCAGAGGAATAAAGATGATGTAATAGTAATTCATTCTCATAGCCAGAGAGTGAAGCGGAGCGAACATCTGAATCGCAAAGGCAAACAGTAAAAAGTTTCTCAGACCTACGGTTTCGCTGTCAAGTAAGCCTTCATCAACTGTCAAGAAAGAAAAAGCAACAAAGAACGCAAACATAATCAGCATTGTGTATGCACCCGTCTGTGTTATGCTTGCATTGTAATCGGTGTATCTTTCAATAAACAAAGCAAGGACGGAAAATATCTGTCTGTTAAAGACAAACATTGCCATAAGAACGGGAATAACAAGGAACAAAAGCTTTTTTGTTATCTTAGCATAATAAACAGGATACATAAATACAAGCATAAATGCACTTGTATGGAAGGTCATTGCAATAAGCACCGTAATAATAAACAACCCCGGCCTTTTATTTCTTGTGAATTCATATGCTATAAATCCGATTGCAATGGCAATCATTTGTCTCAGACCGGAAAACATCATTACAAAGGTAGATAAAACGCAAAAGATTGAAATTGTAAGAGACGGATCCTTGCACAGTCTTTTATAGGTAGGATAAATCAATGCACTGACACCGAGAGCAACAATTGCGAGAAGAACACGGGCGTTATCAGTGAATACTGACACTAATTTATTTAAATAATAAAAGCCGAATTCAGCCGACTGTCTTCCCACATCCTTCCAGTCCAGCCAGGAGATCTTTTCAAAAAGACGGATATAGTTTCTGGTGTCATTTCCGACACTTTCGTGACGAAAAATAATAAGAAACGTAAGAAAAATAAAGAAAAAAGCAAGCGCTCTCTGATTTTTTTTATTATGGTCAATCCGGTGATTTCCCAAAACGAAATGCTGCATCATAACCGGAACCAAAAGCAAAACATAATATACAGCCACAAGCCTTCCTCCTTATCTTTGAGTTTTTAAATCAGTAAAAATATTTTCAGGTTTTGATTTTTAAATAGATTTTTTTTGCCGCTTGCCTTGCAAAGGCATATGTTTTGCAGACGGTCTTTAAAACACTTTTCCGTAATGGTGAAGCATTAATATAGCTGAAGGCACGGTTGCCCTCTTTATTACGCGTTTTGAGATAGGCATTTTTTCCAAAAAGAAGGAAAAGCTCTTCCTCATGAGGATAATTTTCATAAAGCCAATCAAGGCTTCTGTTCCAGAACAAATCCTGCTCGGGATTATGGTAAGAATAGCCGATGCTTACCGATACCTGAGCCGAGTGAACGCGGCCTTTTACCAAAGAAAAAGGAAGATAATGAACCTTATAGCCCGCCGCATACAAGCGATACCAGAAATCGACATCGTTAAGAAGCCTTAATTTTTCATCAAAATGTCCCACATCCTCAAATGCATCTCTGTGAATAAGGCAGGAGCAGCCGTGAAACAAATAAGCCGTAGGCTCCGCAATCAGAAATCCGTTATGAGGAAAGGCTTCAACCTTTTCAGAAAGTGCCGCTGCCTTTTTCCATTGACTTGCACGGATAGTTTTACCGTCGGCATCTATCAGATCCGATGCAGAAAAGAAAATATGCCTCGAAAGTGATTCCTTATTTTTAAGCTCGGTGCGTATGTATTCGATTTGCTTTTCCAGCTTTTCGGGCACATACAAATCATCGTGGCTGAGCCAAGAAAACCACTCACCCGTCATATTCTCAATTCCCATATTGAGCGCAGATGAGGAGCCGCCGTTTTCCTTATGAAAATACCTGATTTTATCACCGTAGGAAAGAGCCACACGCTCCGTCGCACCGTCATCCCTTGAGCCGTCATTCACGACAATTATTTCGATGTTTTTATATGTCTGTGCAAGTGCACTGTCTATCGCCTCAGCAAGATAGTTTGAGGCATTATAAGCAGGGATTACAATTGAAATTTTTGGGCAATACATTTTCTTCTCAACTTTCATAGAGAGCTTTTATTCTCTCCAATATTTTTTCTGTGGAATAAATTTCCGCTTTTTCTTTATTATAGTTTTTCATTTTCCGGGTATCCGAATTTAAAATGCCAACTATAGCATCCATACATTCATCAACATCATAAGGATTAAACAGTAAGCCACCGGAAGTATCAATCATATCGGTGTTGCCTCTTATTTTACTGCAGATAACCGGCAAACCGCAGGCCATAGCCTCCATCAGAGACACTGACAAGCCCTCTCTGTATGACGGAAAGCAAAACAAATCCGCCGAACAGTTCAGCTCTGCTACATCGTTTCGATATCCGATAAAATGAACATTAGAGGATAAATCTAAATTATCAGCCAGCTCAGCAAGAGAGTCCTTTTTTTCACCTACTCCCGCTATTACATAATGAACATTAGGATTATTTACCTTCGCCAAAGCATTAATCACTATCTGATGATTTTTATTTTCATTAAGCTCACCGACAGAGAACATCATAAATGCATCCTCGGGAACACCGATTTCACGCCTTTTGGCGTTTCTGTCAACCTTAATATCCCTGAACCGAGAAAGGTCTATACCGACACCGGGAACATAATGAACCTCTTTCGCTTTGAACTTATTTTTTGCCAGTCCGAAATCCTCTTTGTTTATGGTAATAAGCTTGTCCGTAAAACGGGAACAAAGCTTTTCAACGGGATAAAAAAGCAACCAGTTGAGCTTCGGTGCACCTTTATAAAAATGAAAGCCGTGAGCAGTATAAAAAACCTTGAGATTGTTTTTACGTCTGAATTTTCTGCAAACCAATCTCGTTATTACAGACGCGTTAGGAGTATGGCAGTGAACAATGTCATAACCGCCTTTTTCAATAACTCTTTTCAGCTGACCGTAAGCCCTGACATTATCCGCAGAAAAAGGAGAGCGGGAAAAATCGATCTGATGAAAGTCACATCCGAGCTCTGTATACAGACTGTCAAAGGCAAGCTCTTTATAGTTGCAGGCAATATCAACCTGATGTCCCTGACGGACAAGCATTTCAATATGAGGCTTGAAAAAGCTGTTTATGGTAAGGGAAATGGTTGTTACATAAAGAATTTTCATTTTATCTTCCTCGCAGGAACGCCGACATATGTTCCGGGACAGTCAATATTTTTAACCACAACTGCACCGCCGCCGACAACGGCACGGTCACATATATCAATATTGTTTATAACAGCGGCACCTATTCCGATATGTGTTTCCTCTCCTACACGGACAGTGCCTCCGAGTGCAGCTGCAGGGGAAATGTGGGCGAAATTACCGATAATATTATCGTGCTCAACGACAGCAGCCGTATTTATAATGCAGTGCTCTCCCACCGTGGCGCAGGCATTTATAACGGCCCCCGCCATAACCACAGAGCCTTTGCCTACTGTAACATTAAGTCCAATCTGTGCCGAAGGATGAATAAGTGTTATCCAGTTCACACTGTATTTTTCTACGATTCTTTTTCTGACGGAATTGCTTCCGATTCCGATAAGGAAATCCGTTTTTCCGTCGTTATATTTCATAATATCGGACACAGTACCTATAACAGGAAAGCCGATGTACTCCCCTTTTACGCTGTCGTCGAGAAAGCATATATCCCTGTATCTGTTTTTTAAAGCCAGATCAGCCACAACTTTTCCGTGACCGCCTGCACCGATTATAATCAATTTATTCATGAGAAACCGTCTCCGTTTCACTGCCCATAAATTCTTCCATGGTAACCGATGTTGCTGAGGTTATGCCGTCACGTCGGAAAACCTTACCGACGGTCGCAAGCATAATTTTCCAGTCACCGATGAAAGTAATATTATCAACATACTGAACATCATACTCAAACTTCTTTTCCCAACTGATGGCGTTTCTTCCGTTCACCTGAGCGAGACCGGTTATGCCGGGTCTTACCTCAAGCCTTCTTTTCTGCTGTTCATTATATCTGTCGTTATATCGAACATAAAGACATCGCGGCCCGACAAGAGATATTTCTCCGCGTACAGCATTCCAAAGAGAAGGAAGCTCATCCAGAGAGGTGCTTCTGAGAAGCTTGCCGAAGCTTCCGAGTCTTTCCTCATCGGGAAGAAGATTGCCCCCGCTGTCTCTTTCGTCAGACATAGAACGGAATTTATACATATAAAAAGGCTTTCCGTCCTTACCTGCCCTCTCCTGCCTGAAAATAACGGGAGAACCAAGCTTTGCCCGTACAAGACCTGCCACAGCAAGCATAACGGGACTCAACAGTATAAGAGCTCCTGCAGAAAGAACAATATCCTGAGGCTTTTTTATATGTTTTTCGTAAAACCCTTTTTTATGCTTATCAGCCATAGCTACCTCACTCAAAGCATCTTCTTATTATCTCAATTATCATATCCTGCTCGTCGGCAGTCATCTTTATGTCACTAGGCAGGCAGAGTCCCCTTTGGAAAATGTCTGCACCGACATCGGTGCTCTCACCGGGAATGTAAGCATTTGTTCTGCCCCGTCCGTTACCGTCTTTTGTGACAAAGCCATGCATTCTGTAAAGAGGCTGCATATGCATTGGCTTCCATATGGGTCTGCCCTGAGCATTGTATTTTTCAAGCTCAGCAAGAATTTCATCAGGACAGGTTTTTCCTTTTTCCGTAACGTAGCAGGTTTCGGTATCGCTTCTGACCTGCTTACACATCGCATCCTCATCAATAAGCATACATGAGAGCCAGAAATTAGGCTCCATAGCCTCACTGTCATAGGGATTCATCGTTACCGGTAAATCACTCAGGCCTTTTTTGTATCTTTCATAAATCTCTTTTTTACGGGCAACATGCTCCTCTAGATAAGGAAGCTGTCCGCGGACAACACCGGCAACGATGTTGCTCATACGGTAGTTATAGCCGATTTCCTCGTGCTGATACCAGGGAGCTTTTTCGCGACTCTGGGTTGACCATTTGCGGGCCTTGTCAGCTGCAGCGGCATCATCAGTAAGAAGCATACCGCCCGATGAGCCCGTAATAATTTTATTACCGTTAAAGGAAATAATATTATAGTTGCCGAGAGTACCCGTCTGTCTTCCTTTATAGGTGGCACCGAAGGACTCAGCGGCATCTTCAATAATAACTGCTCCGTGCTTTTGTGCAATGGCACATATTTCATCAAACTTAGCAGGTGTGCCGTAAAGATTGACAACCATAACTGCCTTTGCCTCAGGATAAAGCTCAAAGGCCTTTTCGAGAGCAACGGGGTCCATATTCCAGGTATCGTATTCCGTATCGATAAATACAGGAACAGCCTTTTCATATACAATGGCATTTACCGTTGCATCAAAGGTCATATCGCTGCATAAAACAATATCACCCTGACCTACGCCTGCAAGCTTTACAGCCAGATGAAGAGCTGCCGTACCGCAGGAAAGAGGCACCGCATAGCGGCAGCCGACCTTATTGCAGACAAGCTGTTCAACTGCCCCAAGATTTGAACCCTCGGTTGTTACCCAGTTAGAGTCAATTGCTTCAGTTATGTATTTCATTTCTTCACCGTGCATTGTCGGTGTGGCGAGCCATATTTTATTTTTAAATGCTTTTAAATCCATAAAATATTCCTCATTCTGTTGATAAATAACTCATCACACAGCTATATAATTATATCTTGTCAGCAAAGCTTGCCCCTCAGCTGCTTATGCAGGAAGAACAGCAAAGCTCACTTAATGTCTTTTCAATATCAATTTCCGTTTCGCATTGAGCACAGTATGTAGGAACGACCCTTTTAAGAGTATCCTTTACAAGCTCATTGTCGCCCGATTCGCAGGCTTCCTTAAGTAAATCGAGAGCTTTAAGAAGCTCAGACTCGTCAACCGGCTCATCCTTTTCGATAAAAATAAGACTGTTTTCGGTCTTCTCTAAGGTTTCATCCTTTATAAGAAGCTCTTCGTAAAGCTTCTCACCGGGACGCAGACCCGTCTCTATAATCTCAATATCACTGAAGCCTGACAATTTTATCATATTCTCAGCAAGGTCAAGGATTTTTACGGGCTTGCCCATATCAAGAACAAAAAGCTCACCGTTTTTCGCCATTGCACCCGACTGAAGCACCAGCTGAGAGGCTTCGGGAATAGTCATAAAATATCTTATTATTCTTTTGTCGGTAATCGTTACCGGACCTCCGTTAGCAATCTGCTTTTTGAAAAGAGGTATTACAGAGCCTGCTGAGCCGAGAACATTACCGAATCTCGTGGAGCTGTATTTCACCTTTCCCTTTTCACTTGCACAGCTGACAATCATTTCGCATAATCTTTTTGTAGCACCCATAACATTTGTGGGGTTAACAGCTTTATCGGTTGAAACCATCATAAACCGTTCGGTTTCGTACTCTTCGCAAAGCTCAATAATATTTCTTGTGCCGAAAACATTGTTTTCCACCGCTTCAATGCAATTATTTTCCATAAGAGGAACGTGCTTATGAGCTGCCGCATTGATAACAATCTGAGGTCTGTATTTTTCAAAAACCCTCTCAAGAGCTTTTTTGTTTGTAATCGAGCAAATCTCAATGCTGATGTTCACAGCATTACCGTAAGCAATTTTCAGCTCCTGCTGAACATCATAGGCTCCGTTTTCGTAAATATCGAGAATAATTATGTGTCCGGCTTCCATTTCTGCCAGCTGTCGGCAAAGCTCGGAGCCGATTGATCCGCCACCACCGGTTATAAGCACAACCTTATCCTTATAGTAATCCCTTGTTTTACGGTCGGTTATTTTAACGGGCTTTCTGAAAAGCAGCTCTTCAATGTCAAATTCTCTGAGATGTCTTCTGCTGCCCTGAGCCTGCATAATGGGATAATCATAAACCTTGATTTTGAAGCCTGCCTTAAGATAACGGTCATACATATTCTTTCTTACCGCTTCATCAAGGTCGTGAATAGCAAAAACAATTTCCTGAACCTCAAGTTTTTTCAAAATCTCAACGGTTGTTTCGCATTCGGGAATAACCGAAATCCCGTGTATTTCTTTATTGATTTTTTCATCGCTGATATCAACAAAGCATCGCGGCAGGTATGATGATGCAGAATTGGCGGAAAGCTCTTCGGCAAGAGACACACCCACACGGCCGGCACCGACAATAGCGATTTTGATTTTATGGTCCTCATCTTCATTTTTTCTGATTGTTTTTACACCTGCAAAAATAAAGAGAAGCTTGTTTAAAATGCGTCCGCCGAGGCTGCTGTCATTTCCGCACTTGTATGCATATCTGTACATCATTCGCATCGCAAGAGCCAAAAGAAGATTAAGAAACAGCGAGGTTGTCGTAAATAAAAGAGAAATTCTCGGAGTATGCATAAGCTCTGACAATAAAAATTCGGTTGTTACCGTTAATAAGCAGGAAATACAGTCAATTGCCAGCAATCTTATGTAGCACTGAATGCCGCCGTAGCGCCATATCTGCTTGTAAATACTGCCGAAAAATCTCGATGAAAAAACAAAAAAGCAGGAAACAGCAAAATGAAAAACTATCGCATAACTGCTCAAAACCTTACTCATCCCATAAGGAACAAGTAAGGCTGTGTTTACAAAAATAAGTATTAACATATCATACAGTACTAACTGCCATCTGATATTTATCTTCCTCATTTATGAATCTCCTGCCGATTTTTGCTTTAATTATTCCGTAACTGCACCTTCTGCTTTTACAGAGTAAAACAGCTCAAAAACAATTTCTTTTACAGATTTTTCATCTGCATAAAATTCCATATATTCTTCACCCTTCAGATTATCACCTGATATGGTTCTGATTCCTTCAAATTTATATCCGATAAATTTATCTGCAAGGTCACGCATCTGGGTAATCGAACGGTCCGAAACAATATGCTCGGAAATTTTTGTAAGTGTTTCAAGAGCAAAGTCTTCATTTTTTTCCGAAAGCTTGACAAGCTTATTATAAAAAGACTCCATATACTGACGCTGACGCTTCATTCTTCCGATGTTGCTGCTGTCCTCAAGCCCCATACGTGCACGTACATAAGTAAGAGCCTGATCACCCTTAAGGGTAACTGTTTTTCCCTTTACAAGACTGTCATCAATACCCTTGAAGTCATCAAGAACCTTGACCTGCACTCCGCCGATATCGTCATTGACAATCTTAACGGCATCCATCGTCAAAGAAATATAGTGACCGATTTTTACTCCGTCAAGAAGATAGGACACGGCATCAGCGGTATTTCTGCAGCTGACATCTCTGCCGTTGCCGTATGTATGAGCAAGTGCAACCTGCTTTTTAACCGTATCAATTCGGTTGCCTGCAACACCGAGAACATTGACATCAACTATAGTATCACGGTTTATCTGAATACCCGTACAGGTCTTTGCTTCATCGTCAAAAACAAAGAGCATAATGAAGTCGGCCTGCATATCGTTATTGTAAGCCTCATCGGGAGTGTAGTTTTCAAACTTGTCGAGACCGAGAACAAGGAAGGTTTCTAAGCCTTCTTTAAGCTCATACTCCTTACCGTTATATATGATTGGTGCTTCGTCATATGCTTCGTCATATACTCCCCTGTTTTTTTCCCATGCCTGCATAAACATAAGAGCGGAAGTGATGAGCATAACAACAGCCAAAGCTAAAGCTGTATATCGGATTATCTTTTTGATTCTTCTTTTTTTCCTGGATCTTCTGCTCATTCTTCAACTCTCCTTCAAAAAATTAAACAGCCTGCTTTTTGTTCTTTTTTACCAAAACAACTACTGCAAGAGCAGAAACTGCCATAAGCACAGCAAAGAAATATACACTGTTTGTATCACCTGTGTGCGGATTTTTGTCGGTAATAACTGCAGAGTTTACAACAACTGCATAGGGACCGAATTCTGCTGCCTTGAAGTTAAGGTGGTATTCACCGTTAACGTCTTTAACTGCTGCACCGTCAACCATCTTCCAACCGTCAGCGCTGAGATACATAAGGCCGACGAAGTTTTTGAAGGTATCAGCCTTGATAACAATATCGTATGAACCGTGTTCATCATGATCAGCACAGCCCTTATAGCTGAGATTGAAAAGATCGCTTACTGCAAGGTTCTTTTCGGGAATACCGAACTCCTTTGCAATTTTTGCAAGGTCTTTATTGAGTTTTGCGAGATTATCGCTGTTTGCGATGTCTTTGTATGCCTTTTCTAAAAGTGCACGTTCTTCGGGAGTAAGTCTGTCTCTGTCGGAAAAAGCGATAATAACGATCTTTCCGTCGCAATCTTCACTTCCGGGAGTGCCTGTCACTAATTCGGGAGCAGGATTGTTGGAGGGACTGCTGACAAATTCACCGGCTGCAAGGGCAGTCATTCCGAGACATGTAACCATAAGAACGGTCAAGAGAATTGCTAATACTTTTTTCATTTTATTTCATCCTTTCAAAATGATATACAAAAATTAATTTATCATCGAATATCCGAATTTATTCATCTGCCTGATAAAATCATCGCCGAATTTTTTTCGGATATGAATGATCGCTTCACTGATCATCGGTTTTCGTGAATTCATATTATGGCAGTCCGTACCGATGAAACGGACAATACCGCTGCCTAGGAGCCTGAATGCCTTTTGCCGATTAAAAAATCCGTCTAAAAAGCCCGCATTCATCTGCATAAGAATTCCCGCTTCGCTCATTTTTTTGATTATTTCATAATTCCCGAATCTTATATATCGGTCAACATGGGCGAGAATAACAGTAAACTCTCTCGAGCAGGCAAGCTCCATAACCTCGTTGACAGTGTGCTGTGTCCATGTTGCCATAGGCATTTCAATAAGCAGCAGATTAGTTCCCCTTATACACAGTCTTTCAAGGCCCGAAAGATTAGAGATACCCGGATAATAACAGACCTCTGCTCCGGGAATTATTTCGGGAAGATTCGGAAGCAGCCTTGAGTTCAGTGCACGGTATGACTCTTCTCTTTTTTTAAGAAAATCGTCCACCGACGAGGCATCGGCATAAAAATGCGGTGTGGCAATTACCGTTCTGATTCCCTGCTTACGTAAAAGCTTGAGCATTGCAAGACTTTCCTTGATGCTTTTGCTGCCGTCGTCAACACAAGGAAGTATGTGAGTGTGCCAATCTATCATACTTTTTTATCCTTACTGTTGCTTTTATTACTGTTCTTTTTATAGTAACCGCCGTATTTATAATATCTGCTCTTTTTATACTTACTGTATGAGCCGTCGCTGCTTTTTGAATCGTTCATAACGAAGCCAAGAAGATTTACATTCGAAAGCTTCAGCTGTCTCATACAGCTTTCGAGCTCTTTCTTTTCTGTATATTCCTCGCGTATAACCAGAACCATACCTGAAATAAGACCTGATATTGAAAGGGCATCGGAAACGATATTAACGGGAGGAAGGTCAATTACAATATAATCAAAACGCTCCTTAAGGTCATCGAGCACATCCGTCATTCTCCGTGAGCCGAGAAGTTCCGAGGGATTGGGAGGAATAGGGCCCGAGGGTATAACATAAAAGTTTTCGTGTAAGGAGGATTCAAAGGTTTCAATCGGTACATCCTTTTTCATAAGAAGATTGGTAAGGCCGGGATTACCCTTGATTCTCATTTTTCTTGCAACTGACGGAAGTCGCATATCTCCGTCAATCAGCACTACTCTGCTTCCGTTCTCTGCAAGCACGTATGCAAGGTTGATGGCTGTTGTGCTTTTACCCTCACCTCTTGTGGAGCTTGTGATACCGATAACGGGACATTTTTCTCCTTCGGGAAGAATGAAGCTGAGATTTGTTCTCAACAGCTTATATTGCTCGGTTGCAGTAAATTTAAGGTTTTTATGAAGAGTGTTTCTGTGTTCAACAACAACAAAGGAATCCTCTTCTTCTTTCTTTTTGAAAAATCCCATATTATTTCACCCCCTGAATCATTCTTTTTTCTTTCGGTCGCCGTAATAATAATACTCGGTCTGCTTAGATCCTGATTGCAGAAGATTTGGTACCTTTGCCAGGATGGGATAATCATATGTCTGAATTACATATTCTTCGTCGTGAATTGTATCATCAAGTATTGCTATGAGGGCAAGAGCCATAGCAGAAATAACTGCACCTAAAACAGCACCTATAACCGTATTTTGGGTGATACTGGGCGACACCTTGTTTTTATTGGGTACGGCAGCATCAACAACCTCCATCGAAGCACCGTCGATAATTTCGGATATTCTCATCGGCAAAATCTCTGCGATGCAATTAGCAATCTTGGCCGCCTCATAGGGATCCTCAGATGTTACGGTTACCTTCATTATTTCCGTGTTATTCGAAAGAGAAGAAACAACCATTCCCCTCAGGGTTTCATAATCATAGGAAACACCGGTTTTTTCAATAACACGCTCAAGTGTTGTTCTGTTATTGAGTATTTCCCCGTAGGTTTTGACAAGGCTCTGTGCAGCGGTAATTTCCGAGGAGCTTATGCTGAAGCTTGTATTACCGAGAGAGAAAGAGCTGTTATTTACATAAAGCATTATTGACGAGGAATATTTCGGTGCAACCATAAAGGCAAAAAATGAAAAGGAAAGTGCACCGACAAGAATTGCAGATACTCCGATAATCCACAGCTTTTTCAGCAAATATCTTATTACATGCAAAATGTCAATTGTGTAATATTCCATAACACTGTTTTTTTGTTTTTCCATAGCTTTAAACTTTGCTCCTTAAAATATCAGAAATTGTGCTATATTCCAAAATACAAACACTTGTCATACTAAATCAAGTATATTCTACTACGAATATAAAGAAAAATCAATATATGTATAAAAAATTATTAAAATAAAAGCTGCCGTAAAGGAGATTTCAGACTCTATTCTTCCTTTACGGCAATATACTGTTATTTTTTTCTTTTTGATGTTTAGAAAACAGAAAAAATTTCTTATTCAAAGCATCGGATAACCTCCGAGCCTTTCTTAACAAAAGCGATGAATTCGTCAATTTCTGCGCTTATTTCATAGGTACCTTTGGTATAAATCTTTTTATCCTTTGTCAGAACCCATTCGCCATCGGGAATATAAACTGTTTTAACTGTCTGTCCCCTGTTCACTATCGGTGCAAAAATTATATCGTCACCGAACATATACTGACTGTCGAGAGTGTAACAAACCTCATCGTCGGGATATTCAAAAAACATCGGCCTCATAACGGGATAGCCCTTTTCAGAGGCTGTATCCATCTGCCTCTGAATATAAGGTCTGAGCTTTTCACGGATAAAGATAAGCTTTTTGAGAATTTCAAAGTTTTCTTCACCGAAGCTCCAGATTTCATTGGGATCTCCGCTTGGCTCCTTAAGACCCGGTGTAGGCTCAAAATGTCTGTTACGGGAGCCGTGAAGTCTCATAACGGGACTGAAAAGTCCGAACTGGAACCAACGGACAATAAGCTCCCTGAAATAATCGCTTGTGATATCTGCTCCGTAAAAGCCGCCGATATCCGTATTCCACCATGGAATTCCGCACATAGCCATATTGAGTCCTGCCTTAACCTGACAGGCAAGAGATTCAAAGGTTGATTCAATATCTCCCGACCATACAAGAGAGGCAAACTTCTGGCTTCCGAGATAAGCACAGCGGGTAAGAGTTATGATATCATTCCTGCCGATGGACTTGAAGCCGTCATAGGCCATCTTTGAGTAATAATAAGGGTAAAGCAGCGCAACCATATCTGCCCTACCCTTGTACCAGATCAGATTGTCAAAATGCTCGGGATGAATTTCAGGCTCTGCCTCATCAAACCAGAGAGCATCAACGCCGTTATCAATGTAATTTTCCTTAAGCTTACTCCATACATAAGCTCTTGTGGCAGGGTTGGTAACATCAATTTCATTCTGCCAGCCGTAAAAATCAAATACTCTGTCGGGTCCGCGTGCGGTACGCATAAGCATATTGTTATTTCTCATATGGTGATAATTTTCACTGCCGCCGTTTATTGTCGGCCACATCGAAACAATAAGCTTTGTGTTCATACCGTGAAGCTCATCGCTCATCTTTTTTACATCGGGCCAGTATTTCGGATCGAATTTGTAATCTCCCTGCTCTGTCCAATGAAAATAGTCAGCAATAATCGCTGAAAGAGGTATTCCGAGCTCCTTATATTTTCTCGCCACCGAAAGAAGCTCCTCCTGAGTTTCGTAACGTAGTCTGCTTTGCCAGAAGCCTGTTGCCCACTCAGGCATTTTCGGTGCATATCCCGTAAGGTCGGATAAAGTGGTGCAGACCTCTTTAGGCGTGCCTGCCATAACCACAAAATCCATAAATTTACAGCAATCACAGCTCCAGCGGGTACGGTTGTTTGAAAGCTCACAAAGCCCCGTAGAGGGATTATTCCAGAGAAAGCCGTAGCCAAGAGATGAATAAACATAAGGAATGGTGCATTTGGCGTTGACATTACGGATATCAATTGAAGAGCCCTTAAGGTCAAATTCATTATCCCAGCTGTGACCGAGGCCGAAAAAATGCTCATTTTCATTTGGTTCAAAGGTAACTCTCGCTGACCACAGACCGCTTCCCTTGTTGTCGAAATGACGGAAATTGCTGTGGAAGGTAAGCTCAGGCTTTTCTCTCAGAATTACTCTGTCTCCCTCATAAAAGGTAAGCTTTCCGTTTGTTTCAAGCTTAACCTTAAGAGTTCCGCAGGTAAGTGTAACGCAGTAGTCGTACTCTTCAATTACAGCCTCTGACTTCTGTGGCATAAGGGTGTAATTTTCGTCAATTACCTGATTATCGGGAAAGCCCTGAAAACGGATTGCATTTTTTCCGCAGGCACTGATACGGATAAGCTCCGTATACCGTGTAAATAAGATTTCGTTTTCTTTGATAATAAGATTGTACATAATATTTCTCCTTTGATTATCCGACAGTCCAACCGTTCATATCACCGCTGATGACTTCAATATTTACCTTATCGTCGACAATTTCAACCCTCGCAAGAATATCGGGAAGTATAAGAGGGAAGGTAATGTTTTTATCAATCGCGCGGAAGGATATCTTCTTGCTTTCGTAATCAACCGAAAGCCCCGAAGCAGCAATAAGAAGGCTCCAGCTTGACATAGGACGTGTATAGTGATGGCCGCATTCCCAATGATCCCAGAAGGCACCGAAGCGCATCTGATTACTGTTTACGGAGTCTGTTATTCTGTCGGCAATTTCTTTAAGACCGACAGAAAGAGCAAGAGCCGAAAAGGCATAGCCTATGCCTGTCCAGACAGCTTCCGCCTGACAGTTTTTATAGGTATGTATTGTTGTTTTTCTACCCTCGGGACAGGTAGCATTGATAAGTCCCTGCTCAGGGTCAAAGTTATTGCTGAAGATTACCCTTACAACCTCGCGGACTCTTTCGTCGGAAAGGTTGCCTTCAAGACCGAGCATACGTAAAAACCACTCTCCGTCAAGCTGGTCGCTCATAAGGGATTCATCGGTTTCCTCACCGTTTATCCAAAGATTATAATATTCGCCGTTCCAGAGCTTTTCTTCAAGAGATTTTTTTCCCTTTTCAAGAATGACCTTCCATTTTTCCGAGCGTACATTATCTCCCACTCTGTCAGCAATAATCGAAGCGGCCCTCAGAGCAGCAAGCCACAAAAATGAAATATAAGCCGAGGCTCCTGAAAAATTCCATGCGTCATAGGTATTGCGCTTGGTATCATAATCGGGTAATCCGTCACCGTCGGTGTCGATTTTTTCTATGGAGTCCATTGCCGCCACAACATTTTTCCAAAGAGATAAAAGGTACTCTCTGTCACCGGTGAAAAGATAGTCACGAAGCACCAGCAGCACAAACTGCATATTCATATCAACACGGTCATAGCCTCTGTCCACCTGCTCGAAGCCGGGTCTGAAGAGATGATGGACTCTGCCATCCTTTCTTTGGAATTCGGCACCCATTTTCATTTGCTTTTTTTGTAAATCCGGGAAAATACAGCAAAGGCCAAAGGAAGCATGATAGGTTATATCCGTAGTATGGAAGCCACAGAAGCCGAGGCCCTCCCATAAACCGAACTTGCCGTTTTTCAGATACTGTGAGCTTTTTATGAGGGGGGAAAGATTTGACGACCAGCTGTCGGCATAAGCTCCGGGAAGGCTTGTGTCGTAAATAAGAGACGAGAAATTTTCTGCACTTTTGAAAATCAGATCTCTTTTCTCGACTAAAAACCGATTGGCCTCAAGAGAGCTTTTATATAAGTTTTCATAGTAATGACCGAGTTTCTTTCCTTTTTCGCTGAAAAGATTAGGGAAATACCAGGTAAAAACAAAGCGTACGGTTTTCCTTTCTCCCGGTAAGAGCGTGATTTTACTGCAAAGAGCACAGGAGCCGAAGCTTTCACCCATTCTTTTCACCTGCTTACGGCAGCAGCGGAGAAATGCTTTTTTATCCTCTGACGATTCGGGAAAACGGGAATTGCAATGCTTTATTCTTTCAAGAAGGGATTGAGCAAAAGGATACTGCAGATATTCTTCACATAATTTATCAAGATTTTCATTTTTAAGAAGCTGTAAATTCATCGGTATTGCAGTCGGTCTTTTGCCAGCTTTACTTTCAGAGAGTGTGCCGTTCTCACGGAAGGAAAACAAAAAAGATTCCTGGGTTACACCGAAGGCGGAATTACCCACATATTCCTTCATAAACCGAAAATAATCAGCAGTAATAAAGGATTTCTCTCCGTCGCCGTCAATAGAAAAACTCACATCACCGCAGCAGGGAGAATTCGTTTTTCTTTCAGGCTCAAAATGAACACCGAAGCCCTTTTCTATCGGATGAAGGGTGTTTCTATTACCCTCCTTTTTATTGGCAAAATTCGGTTCGAGAGCACCCATGATACTGATTTCGAGGCTTTCCTCAGTCGGATTTTCAGCCGTAAAATCCATATAAAATCCGGGCGTTGAGGATATATCCGAATTATGGGGCACAAAGGGTGATACAGCCTTAAGGTTCAGCTTGCAGGAAAGGGCACTGTCAACATAATCAAGCGAGCAAAGAGGAAATTTACCGTCAAAATCAATTCTTTCAACAGGCTTATTCCAGGCAAACATACGGTAAGTAAAATCGTCAGACTCCGTTTTCATTCCGAGCTTACGCATTACGGGAGCTTCATTCTCACGTTTTTCACGCACATAAAAAGACAGAGCACCTGCACTTCCCTCTCCGTCGTCAACCTTTTCCTCGTGGGATCTTTTTGTAAGCCTCGGAGGATTGGCTATCTGCCAGAAATGAAGCTCACCGTCAGGCAAAAGCTCTACACTTCCGCTACCTATTCCGCCGAGAGCAATTCCGCTTGTATGTGTTTTTGTTGTTGTAATTTTAGCCATAATTATTCACCCTTATTTTTTCTGTAGATACAGTATACCACAATTAAGACAGTAAAGCAAAATTTTCTGAAAAATAAAAAATAAAAAAAGACTTATTTTTGCTGTACTTTTCATCCCGTTGTGATATAATGACTTTGGTGTAATTTTTCTCATTCCTCATATTAAATTTTGCGGGGTGTTTCTTTGCAGTTAATCATATACTTTTTTCTGGCGCTTTTCGCCACAACCGTCGGCTCTCTTACGGGTATGGGCGGCGGAGTAATAATAAAGCCTCTTATGGATGCTTTAGGTGATTTCGATGTAAAAACAATCGGCATCATCTCTTCGGTAACCATCTTTTCAATGGCAATTGTTTCGGTGCTCAGACAGCTCAGGGCGAAAAACGGATTTCCCTTTCTTATTGCTGTCCCCCTTGGTATCGGCTCGGTTATCGGAGGCTTTTCCGGGGAAAAGCTGCTCAGCTTTATTGTGAATATTTCCGGTGCAGACACGCTTGTTACTGTCGTGCAGAACTGTGTTCTGGCTGTTTTGATTCTGGGCGTTTTTCTCTATATGAAAAACAAAGAAAAAATCAAGACCATGGAGCTCAAGGGCATCTTTGCCGGTCTTTCTTCGGGCATCTTTCTCGGACTCTGCTCTTCCTTTTTAGGCATCGGAGGAGGCCCAATCAATGTGGCTCTTATAATCTTTCTTTTCTCCGTAAGCACCAAAACGGCAACCCTTTGTTCCCTTGTTACAATCCTTTTCGCCCAGATTTCAAAGCTTCTGACCGTCGCTCTTACATCGGGCTTTTCCGATTTTGATTTGTCGGTGTCACCTCTTATGATTGTCGGAGCTGTTCTCGGCGGCTTCATCGGTGCAGAATTAAATAAAAGATGCAGTGAAAGAACCGTCGAAAAGACATTCTCTGCCGTTCAGCTTCTCGTTCTGGGAATAACAATTTTTAATATTATAAGAAATCTTTTGTGACATATTTTCGCTGAAAAAATCTATCTTATCAGGAGGAAATCTTTATGAAATACCGTGAGGATAAATACGGCAACAAGCTTTCCGTTTTAGGCTTCGGCTGTATGCGCTTCAAAAAGAAAATGGGCAAAATAAATATGGAGGATGCGGAAAGACAGATAATGACTGCCTTCAATGAGGGCGTGAACTATTTTGATACTGCCTTTATTTATCCCGGAAGTGAAGCGGCAATAGGTGAAATTTTTGAAAAAAACAACATCCGTGACAAGGTCTATATTGCCACAAAGCTTCCTCCCCCACTGATGCGCAGCATTGATATTCTCGACAAGCTCTTTAACGAACAGCTGAAAAGATTGCGCACTGACCATGTGGATTTTTATCTTATGCATATGATGGCTGACATAAAAATATGGGAACGCCTTAAAGCTATGGGCATCGAAAATTGGATTGAAGAGAAAAAGAAAAGCGGTGCTATCCGTCAGATAGGCTTTTCCTATCACGGCAATTCCGATATGTTCTGTAAAATCGTGGATGCCTATGACTGGGATATGTGCCTTATTCAGTATAACTATATGGATGAGCATACTCAGGCAGGCCGCAAAGGTCTTGACCACGCTCACAGCAAGGGAATCCCCGTTATGATTATGGAGCCGCTTCGTGGAGGCAGACTTGTGAACGATCTCCCCCGTGAGGCAAAGGAGATTTTTGCCGCCCATCCCGTTCAGCACACTCCCGCTCAATGGGCCTTCCGATGGCTTTATAACCAGCCTGAAACTACCGTTGTTCTTTCGGGTATGAATTCGGATGAAATGGTAAAGGACAATATCAAAACCGCCTGCGAAACTCAGATCGGTGAGCTTACAGATGCCGATGAAGAGATGCTCGGAAAGGTCGTCAGAGCCATAAACGCAAAACTGAAGGTACCCTGCACCGGCTGCGGATACTGTATGCCCTGCCCGAAAAAGGTCAACATCAGCGGCACCTTTTCCGCATATAACCGCTGCTTTACATCAGGAAGCCTTGCAGGCCTGAAGGAATATATCAGATGCTCAACAGCAAAGGATTTTGCTCCTGCATCGGAATGTATAGGATGCGGAAAATGCGAAAGCCATTGTCCTCAGGGTATTGAAATACGCAAGGAGCTTAAAGAGGCAGAGAAAAAGCTTGAAGGCACGGCATATAAGACCGCAAGAAAAATAAAATGCACATTCACTAAAAATAAATAAAAGAGAAGGTCGGCTGTCCTGCAAAAAGGACTACCGACCTTCCTTTATTTTTACTCAATCAATCTCCCGTCCGTTGTAACGGTTACAACTCTCCAGGGAATAAACTTTCCGCTTGCCATCAGTGCTCTTTTGACAGCATTTTCTATTCCGCCGCAGCAGGGCACCTCCATACGGACAACAGTTACGCTTTTAATGTCATTGTTTTTTATGATAGCCGTAAGCTTTTCGGCATAATCGCCCTCATCAAGCTTGGGACAGCCGATAAGAGTTATGCGGTTACGGATAAATTCCTTATGAAAATTACCGTAGGCATAGGCTGTGCAATCGGCGGCAACAAGAAGGTTTGCTCCGTTGAAATAAGGTGCATTGACGGGCACAAGTTTGATTTGTACGGGCCACTGTGAAAGCCGGCTTCTGACGGATGCAGAGCTGCTTTCACATTCACATTCTTCTCGGTTTATAGCCTTTGACTGTGTGCCGGGACATCCGCAGGGAAGAACAGAAGGATTTTTCTTTTCCTTTGAAGCCAGCACAGCCGCTTCATCATAGGCAGGTGCCTCTCTTTCCTCAAAGGAAATGGCGTTTGTCGGGCAGGCAGGAAGACAGTCACCGAGTCCGTCACAGTAATTTTCACGGGTAAGCCTTGCCTTTCCGTCAATCATTTCTATAGCACCCTCGTGGCATGCCGCAGCACAGGCTCCGCAGCCGTTACATTTTTCTTCATCTATTTTTATAATTTTTCTTATCATAAGATTTGCTCCTCTCTTGACTTTGTGAATTCATTATATTACAATAATAAATATATTTCAGTTGTTTTTACAACAAAAAAGAGGTTTTTATGAAAAAATATTTACCAATTCTCAAAAGAACAAAGCTTTTCTCAGGTATGGGAGAAAAGGAAATTTCCTCTCTTCTTTCCTGTCTCGGAGCGAGAATGAGCAGCTATAAAAAAGGCGAATATATCCTTTATGAGGGAAGTCATCTGAGAGATATACTTCTTCTCGTCGAGGGAAAAGCACACGTTCGGAAGGACGATTATTGGGGCAACCGCAGTATTCTTTCAGAGATTTCTGTTGGTGAGATGTTCGGTGAAGCCTACGCCTCACCCGAAAGCAGCTCACTTCTCAATGATGTTGTGGCTGTTGAAGACAGTACAGTTATTTTCTTTGACGTGAACCGTGTGCTTACCACCTGCCCTTCCGCCTGCCGTTTTCACACTACTATTGTGCAGAATATGTTTTTTGCCCTTTCCGATAAGAACCGTGCCCTCGTGCAAAAGCTCGGTCATATGTCCGGACGCACCACAAGAGCAAAGCTCATCTCTTATCTTTCCGAGGAAGCAAAGAAACAAGGCAGAGCCGATTTCACTATCCCCTTCAACCGTCAGCAGCTGGCTGATTTTCTCTCTGTTGACCGCAGCGCAATGTCAAACGAGCTTTGCAAAATGAGAGATGAAGGCCTTATAAAATTCGAAAAAAACAGATTTGAGCTGCTGTGATTTACAAAGGCAAAAGCTGTTTACAGATTAAAATTTTTTGTAAAATCAATCGTTCATTTGCTTGTTTTATGTTTTAACGGGTGCTATAATGACAAAATAAACATAGTTTTTCTTATCAAATATAATATATGAAAGGACCGTCTTTTCAAATGGAGCAATATAATGTAAGCGGAATGAGCTGTGCCGCCTGCAGTGCCAGAGTAGAAAAAGCAGTAATGGCTGTTGAGGGTGTTACAGTCTGCTCCGTAAGTCTTCTCACAAACTCAATGGGGGTTGAAGGTACAGCCGACGAAAGCGCCATTATCGACGCTGTGCGTAAAGCAGGCTATGATGCCTCGAAAAAATCAGCCGAAGCTAAGGCTAAGATTACAAAGTCCGATGATTCTTTAAAGGACACGGAAACTCCTTTACTTTTAAAAAGGCTTATTTTTTCCTTGGTTTTTCTTGCTGTGCTTATGTATTTTTCTATGGGCCACACAATGTGGAATTTCCCTCTCCCCGCTTTTTTTAATAACAATCCCCTTGCTGTTGGCATTGTGCAGATGCTTTTGTCTGCCATTGTTATGATAATCAACCAGAAATTCTTTATAAACGGCTTCAAGGGGCTTTTGCACAGTTCACCTAATATGGATACTCTTGTATCCCTGGGCTCTGCGGCATCCTTTATTTACAGTCTCTATGTTCTGCTTTCGATGACAGTATCCGACGCACCCTCAGCCTTGCTTCACGACTTTTATTTTGAATCAGCGGCTATGATACTTGCACTCATTACTCTCGGAAAAATGCTCGAGGCAAGATCAAAGGGAAAAACAACCGATGCGCTCAAAAGCCTTATGAAGCTTGCGCCTAAAACCGCAACCGTAATTCGCAACGGTAGGGAAGTAAACGTTCCCGTTGATGAAGTACGCAAGGGTGATATTTTTGCTGTCCGCCCCGGTGAAAGCATTCCCGTTGACGGATTTGTCACCGAAGGAAACAGCACAGTTGATGAATCCGCCCTTACAGGTGAAAGTATTCCCGTAGAAAAAACTGTCGGCGACACCGTAAGCGCAGCCACGGTAAACCGTTTCGGATATATAAAATGCGAAGCAACAAGAGTCGGAGAAGACACTACTCTTTCCCAGATCATAAAAATGGTAAGCGATGCGGCAGCAACAAAGGCTCCCATCGCAAAAATTGCCGACAAGGTATCGGGTGTTTTTGTTCCCGTTGTTATTGCAATTGCAGCCGCAGTTATGATTATATGGCTCATTCTCGGTGAAACAGTCGGATTTTCTTTAACGAGAGCGATTTCAGTTCTTGTTATCAGCTGTCCCTGCGCCCTCGGTCTTGCAACTCCCGTTGCAATTATGGTCGGTAACGGCAAGGGTGCCAAAAACGGCATTCTCTTTAAAACAGCCGCCTCTCTCGAGCTTGCGGGCAGAACAGAAATTGTCGCTTTGGACAAAACGGGAACAATCACAAAGGGTGAGCCTGAGGTCACAGACGTTATCGGTGACGAAGAGCTTATAAGATTAGCATACAGCTTAGAAGCAAAAAGCGAGCATCCCCTTGCAAAAGCTATCGTAAAATTCGGCGAAAGCAAGGGAATATCTCCTCTCGAAACAACAGATTTTGAGATTTTCCCCGGAGGAGGTCTTGTCGCCCGTATTAACGGAGAATCTGTGTGCGCAGGTAATGCAGATTTTATCAAGGAATATTCTGAAATTAAAAAGGAACACCTTTCAAAGGCAGAAAGCCTTGCCGCCGAGGGTAAAACAGCAATCTTCTTTTCAAAAGGCAAAGAAATCATCGGCATTATTGCAGTGGCAGATAGGATAAAGCCTGACAGCGCAGAAGCAATCGCAGAGCTGAGAAAAATGGGTATACGCGTGGTTATGCTGACGGGAGACAACAAAATAACTGCCGAAGCAATCGGCAGTCAGGTCGGCGTTGATGAAGTAATTTCTCAGGTTAAACCCGACGGAAAGGAAGCCGCTATTCTCTCTCTTCAGAATCAGGGCAAGGTTGCTATGGTCGGCGACGGAATCAATGATGCTCCTGCCCTCACCCGTGCTGATGTGGGTATTGCAATAGGTGCAGGAACCGATGTTGCAATTGATGCGGCCGATGTCGTTCTCGTAAACAGCCGTTTGTCTGATGTTCCTGCCGCAATAAGGCTCAGCCGCGCGACACTCCGCACAATCCGTCAGAATCTTTTCTGGGCATTCATTTACAACGCCATATGTATCCCCGTAGCTGCAGGTGCTTTCGTATGGGCGGGTCTTACACTCAATCCTATGCTCGGCGCGGCGGCAATGAGCCTTTCAAGCTTTTGCGTTGTTACCAATGCCCTTCGCCTTAACTTGTTTAAAATTCATCCTGCAAAAAAGGAAGACGAAATAATCACAAATCAACCGATAAAGGAGGATAATCCTTTGAACAAAACCATTAAGATTGAAGGTATGATGTGTCCCCATTGTGAGGCAAGAGTCAAAAATATACTCGAAGAAACCGACGGTGTCTCATCAGCAGCTGTAAGCCACACCGAGGGCACGGCGGTCATAACAATGACATCACCCGTTTCAGATGAGTTTCTCACAAAGGTAATTACCGATAACGGATATAAGGTAACCGGAATAATATAACAGCATTAAAACAAAAAGGACAGTTCTCAGGAGCTGTCCTTTTTGTTTTATACTCAAGCTTATTTTTTTATACATCGGAAGGCATATCTTTTTTCTCCGCCATAGGTACAGGTGAACAAGGTAAGGTCACAGTCGTCAGCGGTGATAAGATCGGTTTTTCGGTTTTCCTCAAGAGTTTCTACCCATTCAAGAGTGTAGCTGAAGCTGTTGCCCTTCGCATCGGTAAAGGTCACCTCTGTATCCATCGGAAGATTTATGAGCTTACCGAAATGACTGCGGTAATTATGTGCGGCAATAACGGCATTATCAAGATATACCGAGCCTTCATAAAGACAAGGTGAAATTTTAAGCTGCTGACTTGTACATTCAGCCGCTACCGGTAAAGAAACAGAAAGGTCGGGAATTTTTATATATCCCACATACCTTGTTCCTTCAATTTCAATTGTGGGCATTTCCATTTCCGGATGAGCCATATAATCAGGCACGCTGTCCTGCTCGTTATTGATTTTTTCCGCAAGGCTTTCAGCGATAAATGCCGATTGATTTTCGGCTTTTTGAGATTCATAGCTGTTATAAAGCAGCAGCATAAGTGCCGCCGAGAGCAATAAAAACCCGAAAAATATTAATGTTTTACCTTTAATTCTAATCATATTTAATCCTGATTCTGTTTATCTTTTTCTTCTCTGCGGCGAACAATTCCCAGCATAATGAATACAATTCCCATAAGTGCAAGCAAGGGTACCGGCCACCACAGCTGACCCGTACTGATAATGGTATCGTCCTCTTCGGAAGAATCTTCATCTGTGGGCTCATCGAGTTCATTTCCGCCACTTTCACCGCGGTAAGTGTTTTTTATAATAAAGCTGTTATCCTCTTTTTCAACGGCCATTTCAAAGCCGTCAGGAACATCCTTTTCAATTACCTTGTAATCACATCCAAAGGGAAGCTCCTTCCATATATGCTCCCAGTTATTGTCAGCATTAAGGACAATCTCTTTAAATGCTTCACCGTCCTTATAAAGCACGGCGGTTATCTCCTTCGGACGGGCAGACTTTTTATAGTCTCTGCTCCATATTTTCGCAACCTTTACCTCGGCAAGCTCCTCAACGGGCTCCTTACTGAATTTAGTATGTCGGATCACGATATCATAAAGAGTTGTTGCTCCGTCCTCTGAAATAAGAGGGACACTGACAATAATCGGTGAAGGAGTATAAAGATAGCCGTCGGATATTTCAGGCTCCCCCTTTATAAGATAATACCCTTCGGGCACATTTTTATATTCAAGACATCCGTTTTTATCGGTTACGGCACTGAAATCAGAGGCAATCCCCTCTTTTTCAGTAAGAGCATCAAGAGTGACAGCAAGAGTTCTCAATTCGTCAGCAGAGAGCGACGAGGGATTTTCAGGCAGGCTTATTTCATCTCTGTATTTTTTGAAATCCTCATCAATTACGTCTTTGCCGTAAACCCGGTAAAATTCAAAGGAGCAATCAGACAGATGATATTCGAGGGTAATATCTGATCTTTTTTCTGCCCCGCAACAAATCATAGCCAAGCAGACTGTCATCATAAAAAGAGATAACATAAAACACAGGACTTTATTTTTTTTCACCGTCTTTTCTCCTTTCTTATATTTTACGTTTGCGTGAAGGCTTCAAAAGAACAACCATCAGAAGCACAGACAGAATCGGTGATGCAATAACCAACGAAACTATTTTTTCATCGGTTATAACTGCATCAGCAGGAACAACAACCACCTTTTGTTCCTCGATATTATCAGTCCTTACACCCCTTAAAATCAATCTGTGGGTATTGACACCGTAAGGCGTGCAGGTTACAAGAGAGCAATAATCCTTACCCTCCTTAACCACAAGCTCGGAAACCTCATCAGGATTCACAATTCTTACCTGATCAATCCGATAAGTAAGTATTTCATCCAGAACATTTATTGTAAAAATATCGCCTTCATTGAGCTTATCAAGGTCAGTAAACAAATCCGCAGTAGGAAGTCCTCTGTGACCGGAAAGAACACAATGAGTTCCCTCACCTCCGACGGGAAGCGAAGACCACTCAATATGACCTACGGCAACCTGAAGAACAGTGTCATCAACGCCGTGATAAACAGGCAAAGAAACACTGATTTTAGGTATGTCAATGTATGCCATTATACCCGTTCCCGAGATATCGAGAATATCCATATAGGCTGCCGTTTCTTCACGGGTAATGAACTGTCTGCCTGCTCTGGAAAGAATCATATCATTGAACTTATCAGCAGAGGCAAAATGCTTTTCCTTTTCACTTGTATCGAGAATAACGACTTTTTCTTCATAAATATTTATAGCTTTTGACTGGTGTTTGTCATTCCACATATCGCTGAGAGTAGGATAAAGCATAATACCCATACCTGCAAACAGCAGCAACACCAGAATTATGGTTGAACCGTGTTTTTTCATTTTTAACCTCGTTAATTGGCTTCTCCGAAAGCCGAGCTGTACGGCTCTCGGAGAAGCCAACGGGATAAACCCGTCGGCTTTTAAACAGATTAATTATACTTCAGCGGAAACTCTTTTCTTTGTGATAAGAAGAACTGCAGCGCCTAAAACGAGAAGTCCGCCAACGATATAGAAGATAGTTGTACCGATACCGCCGGTTTCAGGAAGAACAAGACCTGTTGTGTTGACTACGGTTGTTTTGAAGGTACCGTCTGCGAAATCGATATCATCATTATCTGATGTCCATGTAGCTTTATCTGCAACAGTATTAACTGTTTCGGGCTCATTGCAGGTGATTGTGAACACGATGTCTTCAATTGTGTTATAACCAACGGGAGTTGCTGTTTCCTTGAGAGTATATGTACCCTCGTCAAGACCTGTCCATACAAATGTTGTAAGATCCTCGCCTTTTACTTCACCGATTAATTCATCACCCTTGTAAAGAGTAAATGCGGCACCCTTAAGAGCCTTGTTATCTCCGTCAACCTTATCAACGGTAAGGTTTGCAGTATAGGTGATTACATTATCCTCAGGAG
This sequence comes from Acutalibacteraceae bacterium, assembly GCA_045603665.1. GTDB lineage: Bacteria > Bacillota > Clostridia > Oscillospirales > Acutalibacteraceae > UBA6857. The sequence goes on along the minus strand of JAZUMO010000019.1, from coordinate 7,141 downwards.
TTGAAGGCTTATCGTCCTTATCGTCAACATCGCCGTCAGAATCGCTGTCATACTTTTCGCCATATTCAAGCCACGCGGTATTGGGGTTGCCTTCTTCACCGATAACAGCAGATGAATTAAGCTTTGCTGTGTAGGTTACAACGATTTTTGTGTCAGCGGCAAGAGTTGCAAGATATTCGTCAGTGAAAATGATTTCGAAATCACAAGCTGCATCTTCAAGATCTGAAGTCTTTACTGTGTAATTTGCCGCAGCAACGTCAGCCTCGCCAACCTTAACGCTTTTAACAGTCTCAAAGGTAAGACCGTCACTCATCTTGTCATGCATTACATATTTTTCAGCACCTGTGCCGACCTTAATTGTTGACTGATAGGTAACTGTGTCACCGATTGCAGCGCTGTTAGCATCAACAAGAGCTGAGCCTTCAACGATTTTCTTTACAAGCTCGGGAGCAGAGTTCTTTTCGATAAGTGTGAAATCTGAGTCAGTGTTTGTAAGTGAGCATACAGCGCCTAAGGTTGTGTCAACTGCATAATAACCGAGGTCAAGATTTGTGAATTCAACTGTATCGCCTTCAGCAATCTTCTGAGCTACGGGAGAAACCTTAGCTGTGTTTGCCTTGGCATATTCGATAGCTGCCTTAGCAAGATCAGCATCAACTTCTTCTGCCTTTTTGGAAACCTGACTATCAACAACGGTGAAATAGCTCTGTGCTGTTGCACCCTTGAAGAAATCTTCCCAGCCTTCTGCAATTTCGTATGTGCCTAACTCGGAATCTTCAGCCACGGGAACAAAATCAAGCATTTTGTAAACTGAATAGGTGTGATCTTTTACTGCATTAGTGATTGTGATTGCACCTGTGCCGGCTGCGAATGCAGGAACAGACATAGCAAGCACGAGAACAAGAGCAAGTACTACGCTGAAAAATTTGTTTGTCTTTTTCATAATTATTTTCCTTTCTTTTTTCTCCCACGGGAGTTGTTTCTTAAATTAATTATATAACGGATTTATGTCTCACTGCTTAAAGCATCGTCGCCTCCTCTCCCTGTCGTTTTTATATAAACAGAGTAGAAAGACAGAGCTCAAAGCCATGAGCAGTCCTCCGATTATATATAAATGAGCTGTGCCTCTGCCTCCCGTTTCGGGAAGAACCTGAGAGACCCTTTGGTTGTTTACAGATATTGAATAAGAATTCGGAACGGCAACAGGCACTGTAATTTCCGTTAGCTCTGAAACAGTAAGAATTGTACCGTTTGATGAGCTTCGGTTTGCAGAAACAGGAGTACTGTTATTTTCATTCATAACAGTATAATAACTGCCAAACCTCAATCTGAAGCCTGAGGATGCACTGGCGAGAGTCGGAGTTGTACCGTTTGATGTGCTAAGACTCAAGCTTGTACCGGAACGGTACAGGTAGTAATTGGTTCCGCTTTCAGATTTTCCTACATTTATTAATCTGTTGTTGTAATACTTCCACTGCTGGTATTTATCACTTTCATCTGATTTTGCAACAGTAAGGGAAGTATTATTTTCATTGGCTGTAAGAGCATATCCGTTGCTGTTCACGAATCTGTATATGCTGTTGGCAGTGAATCCTGTTGTTGTTTTTGTGTTCCACGCATATTCCGTTTTGTTTACGGTTCCGCCCTCAACTTCCGTTATCTCTGAATATTCGGGCCAATAGCCTGAAAACTCAACCTCCTCAACAGTATAGGAAATTTTGTTGCCCTCATCGTCCTCATAGAGAAGTCCTTCAAATGAAGTTTCCCAGTTGTTCGACTGACTGAGAGTCAGAGTACGCCCCGTATCCTTGCCGTCAGCGAAAAGCTTTACGGTAATACTGTCGGAAATATGATTAATTGCACCGTCTGACCAGGTTTTCTTAACCTTGAAGGATGTCTTTTTTTGCTCATCAATATGTGTATTGGTAACATTAAACATTGTAACGACAATCTTACCGTCGTCCTTGATTTCACCCTCTTCAAAGCTTTCGCCGTCCGAATCCCCTTCCTCGTGAACGAGAATATCCATATTGATATAAAGCTCAATGTCAAGATGGCTGTCAGCCGAGGCTGTAAAATTATTGTTCAGATAATAATAGACATTGTTGTTACGGGCGGCAAGACCGAATTTATCGTAATAAAGGACACGGTTGCCGTCTTTATCGGGAACAAAGGAGGATGTGCCGTTGAGAATAATATGGTAGCCTGACTCATTGACAACATGGAAGCCCATCTCGTCAGCATTGACTACCCAGTGTGCTGAAGGATTTTCCTTTGCATCTTCAAAGGCAATCCATTCAAAATTTCCCGAGCTGTTTACCGATAGAGCCTTACCCTTAACGGAGTCTGTTGCCGAGGAACGGTCAACAATCAGGAAAATACCGCCGTCATAAAAGGCATCTGTCTGCACCCAGGCATTGATTGTGTGAAGATTATCGTCAACCGCTACATCCGTAAAGAAGCCTTCTGCCTGCTCCTCATATACACCGTAATTTATGACGTTTCCGTTGCTGTCGTAAACAGGCAGGTTAATCCATACATAGCTCCAGTCGTTGACATCACTGAGAACTGCCGTTTTACCTGTATTCTGTCCGTTTGCCGTAAGATAAACCGTTACGCTTTCGGGAATGAGAGATTCATCCTCAACATTCCAGTTTTTTTGTACGGCTACATTTCGTTTGGGACCTGCATCCTTCTGATTGGCAATTTTTATTGCCAATTGCTGACGGGACTCATCGGCAGTGCTGTGAACAATATCAAAGCCATCCGTATGAAGACCGTCGCCGCCCCTGAGAATATCTGCCGTACATATTGAGCCTCCGAGATTATTCATCGATATACGCAGGATATCGTCTGTTATTGGATAGCCCTGCGGAGCCGTAAGCTCCTTTATGTAATAAACCTTACCCGCAGAAACACCCCAGACAGAAATCTTTCCGTTTACTGTGGTGAAAACATTGGTTGCATCTTCGCCGTTCTGATATGCCGACTGTGATGTCCACAGTTCAGCCGGCTTTGTGCAGTCAACATCCAGATACACACCGAAAACGGCACCGTCGAGTCCTTCGCCGCTGATGGCATCCAGCTTTGTGAACTCTAAGGCATATCGGGGTGTGATATTGAAATAGATAGCGCAGTTGGACTGAGAGCCGCCACGCTCCATATAATAAACGGTAAGCGTGTGGTCACCCTCGGAAAGGTCGAGAGATTTTGAAACCTCAACACCCGAGCCTGCTGAGCTTCCCGCGGAAATAGGTGCGGCTTCACTTGTAGTGATGGTACCCGTTGAAAAGTCAATCTTACCGGTCATAATTCCGTGAAGACCGCCGATATCCATCACAAGCTTTCCGTCAATGAATACCCACATATCATCGTCACCGCTGAACTCGAAAGTCATATGCTGACCGTGAGAAGAAATGTTTCCGTAGTTCTGATACGCATCAACGGTACCTGTGTCATCGGGAAGATAAAACTTGATTTCCGATTTCATTCCGAACCAATAGTTCGTACCTACATTTGCGATATTGCTCTGCTGGTTCGTCGCTTTGGCGTCGTACTGATAGTTGCCCGGGACACCGTCACCGTCAGTATAGGTGACAACGGTTTTGTTATTATGGTTATTGACATAGGGAGAGTTGAAGGGAAGGAAGTCCGAATACTCTCCTCCTCCGCCGTCCTTCAGGGAGTCAGAGGTTCGTTCGAGATATTTGTAAATATAAAATCTTTCGTTTGTCTGGTTATATGAGGCGGCATTGAATTTGGAATCATAATAGTAATAGCCGTTATGGATTCCGTCGTAATCCTCGCTGCCCTCTTCCATAAACTGATAAAGATAGTTTGCTTTACCGACATAATTTTTACCGATAATATCAGTTCCGGGATTAAAGAGAATATCAATAATATCTCTTCCCGACATATTCTTGACATAGTCTACAATTCCCGAGGTGATTTCAGTACCTATGTTATCGTTGAGTCTTGCTCTGTTTCCTGCATAAGAAATATTTACTCCGCCTGAGTCCCAGTCACGGAAGGTAAAGCCGAGAGAAGGTACATTTTTATAAGGCACATCGCTGTTCTGCACAACAGTCCATGTTTCGCTGTGGGAGGATGCGCTCACGGAGCCCGTGTGGGTTACAGCCTGCACATTGAACACAGCACTGTAGTCAAACATATCTGTGCGTATGAAGCTGTTTGTGTCAAGGCTAGGTGCAATAAGATTGATATTATCCTCATTGGCAATACCTACATCATAGGTTCCTGCAACCCAATCAGCATAAAAGACTGTGTTGCGTGTAACTGTGACCAAGTCTCCGGGCTTATAATATTTATGGTTTTTGATATCATACCAGCCGTTGAGAGTGTATGTATATTTGCTCGGTGATTCCCAGGTTTCCGGAAGGGTTATTGTGTTGCTGTTACCGGGGACACGAAGATATTCATTCGGCGACTCATAAAGGCTCATTATTCCGCCGCAGGTACCGTCAAACCATACATGATAGGCATCCTTCGGAACATAGACCTCAGCAAGATAAAACTGTGCCGCTGAGGATGAGCTTGTGGTTGTCTGGAAAGCTGCTGAACTTCCCGATGCGACTATGCGTGAATAGTTGGAATTGCTCTTTACAGCAAAGGTTTTGCTGCTTCCCGTACCCGAGACCTCAAGGTTAGAGGGGTAATTACCCGAGGTTGTGATACCGTAGTCGGTAGTGCTGTTATTATAAGAGTGCATATAACGGGAGGTGCCTAAGTTCTGTATAGTGTAAGCTGCACCGCCCTGAGAAATAAACGACCAATATAAATTATTGTTTGCAGATGAAAGACTGACCGTACCGTCGCTGTTTACGGTAATTGCGACAGCCTTTCCGTTGCCGTCAACGGCGTAGTATTTGTTGTTGAGAGTAGTGAAAACAAGATAATAGGTCTCTCCGCTGCCGTCAAGGTCGTCAAAGTTAACTCTTGTGATGGGATTTTCGGCATCTGCCAAAGGTGAAATTGCATCTTCACCGTCAGCCATAAGCATCGTGTCATACATTCCGTCGCTTACTGCTATGTCTTCTGCAAAGCATATTTCACTGTGAGTATGCTCCGTCAGCTCACAAAGAAGAGTCTTGTTAGCTTGGTAGCATTCTTCTGTATGCTTATGAGCCTCCCGTGAAGTTATTTCTTCAGTTATGGCTTCCTCTGTTGTTTCATCTGTTGTAATTTCTTCCGTGGCGGGTTCCTCTGTAGTTACCTCACGGGTACTCTCCCCTTCGGTGGTTTCCTCAATTATTTCTTCAACCATCGTTTCTTCAGTTGTTATTTCTTCGGTTGTTACTTCTTCAGTTGTTTCTTCAGATATTTCCTCTGTGGTTATCTCTTGTGTAGTTTCGTCCTCATAAGCCTCTGCTGTGGTGGATTCCTCTGAAACAGTCTCCTGAGCCGTTGTCTCCTCATCAAAATAGGGACATATAAAATCATAGGATATATTGTAGCATTCTTCCGTATGTGTATGCTCCTGCAAGCCGCAGTAGGCTTCTCTCGATTGAGTAATCGCAGGTAAAGACAAAGCAGAGGCAACAATGACAATAATCACGAGAGAAAAAATGAATATGGCTTTATTGTTGCGGTGTCTGAGCCGACGCAACAGAAAATACTTTTCAGTATTCATTTTCTCACCTCGCTTTGCTTAAATTAATAAAGATCGTTTATTTGATCGTGCCGACAGCCTCGACGGGCCATACTCTGAAAATAAGTTTTCCGACAATTACCTCCTCGGAAATACAGCCCACTGCCGTATTTCTCGAGTCAATGGAAACGTTACGGTAATCTCCCATAACAAAGATTCTACCCTCAGGCACCTGATAAGGCAATTCAATGTCACAATCACCGAAGGCCTTTTCCTGCAAATAGGCCTCTTCTATCGGCACGCCGTTAATTGAAACATTTCCCTCACTGTCAATATCAACCCATTCACCCGCCCTTGCAATAACACGCTTGACGAGGACCTTGTTGTTATAATAAAAAGCTATTATATCGCCCTTTTCAAAATCCGCATCCTTCAATGTGACGATCACTTCACCGTCAGTCAGCGTCGGAGACATCGACGAGCCGTAAATCTGAAGAACGGGAAATGCAAGTGTTGAAGCAAGTATAGACATTGCTGCAACGGTAATAAGAGTATAAATTGTCCCTCTGAAGGTTTTTCCGTAATTTTCCCTATATTTTACACGGTTGATTTCGCTTTTGATTTCATTAACCGAAGGCTTTTCACTATTCAGCTTTTTCATACTTCCTCCGTTGTTATGCTTCGTGACAGAATCGCTCCGCATTCCCTAAGGGTTTTTGACTTCATTTCCTCACATTGCTTCTTAGTCTTTTCAACAATAGCCTCACAGCGCTTCTGTGCTTGGCAAACAAGTGTATTACAGTATTCCTCAGTCTGAGCTTTTTTCTGAGCCTGACTTTCACATAACTCCTTTAAAGAATCAAGATACTGCACTGCCGCTTTTTCAGCTGCATCATAAACTCCGTTGAGAATAAAGGCAGCTTCAGCTATGGTCCCTGCCTTTTCAAGAGAAATTTTTCTGTCTTCGTTTTTTTGGCGAAGAACCTCATTCTCTTCTTTAAGTCTTATGTTCTCTTTGACAAGTATTTCATTTTCTTCCGTTTGCTCAAGAAGAAGCTCAAGAAGCTCTATTCTCTTAAGCTTTTTAAGTTTATTGTTATCAGACATTACAAAATTTCATCCTTTTAATACACCAAAAATGACATAATTACACAAATATGATTATATCACTTCACCGGTAGCAAATCAATACGGAACATTGTCATTTATTGTTACAAAATCGAAAAAACTGTAAATTTTTACTTATTAAAAATTAAAAAAGACTTTTTCCACACAAGCCATTATTTCATAAAGAGCCGAAAAGATAGGAATCAGTACCTTTTTCCGGATAAAAGTACGGTAAACAAGTAAGCTTTTACAGAGTTTTTCCAAGAAAAAAAGACTGTGAGAGTATTTCGCCGACGTCCGATAAGGAAGTATTTGTTTCTCGAACAAAATTCCCTGTATTTTTGCCAAAAGCCTCGCAAGGCGACAGCCTTGCTGCGTTTTGTGGCTTCAATACAAGAAATTTTCTGTTCTTACGAAACTGCGAAG
>JAZUMO010000018.1:0-20768 GCA_045603665.1 Acutalibacteraceae bacterium | reverse complement strand
GTCGATGCCTGCATCAGACATAATATCTTCCTGAAGACCGATCATTGCAAAGCTCTTGTGACCGAGCATCTTGAATGCGCAGCCCTTACCGTACTGAGCCATAACCTCAGCAACGGCTGAGCCTAAGCCGCCTGTAACAAGGTGGTCTTCAACGGTAACGATTCTTCTTGTTTCAGAAATTGCCTTCTGGATAGCCTCAACATCGATGGGGCTGATTGTGTGCATATTGAGAACACGGACACTGAGTCCGTCTGAGTTTTTGAGGAACTTAGCTGCTTCACGGGCCTGGAATACGCAGGAGCCGCAAGCGATAACAGTGATATCTGTACCTTCGTGAACCTCAACAGCCTTACCAACTTCAAAGCCGTAATCCTGGTTTTCATAAAGAACACGGTCAAAGCCACGGTTGATACGGATGTAGTAAGGACCGAAGTTTTCGTAAGCTGCGTTAACAGCGTTTGCTGTTTCAAAGCCGTCAGCGGGAACGATAACTGTAAGGTTGGGCATTGCTCTTGTGATAGCAAGGTCAGTAATAGCGTGGTGGGTTGAGCCTGCCTGACCGAAGGATGTACCTGAGTGAGTAGCAATAATCTTTGCGTTTACGTTCTGGTAACAGATGTCAGTATGAAGCTGGTCACAGGCTCTCATTGATGTGAAAGCAGAGAAGCCTGAAAGGAAGGGAACCATACCTGCTCTTGCCATACCTGCAGCTACGCCGAACATATCCTGCTCTGCGATACCTACGTTGATAACTCTTTCGGGGCAAACCTTAAGAACGTCACCGAGCTTTGTTGATTTTGCAAGGTCAGCTGTGATAGCAACAACCTTGGGGTCCTTTAAAATGATGTCAGCCAGAGCCTTACCGTAAATTTCAGCTGTGGAAAGCTCAGTCTGGTCAACTGCTGTATAAACAAATCCGCCTGCCATAATTATTTGCCCTCCTTTTCTGCACGAGCAACACGAGCCTTGTAATCTTCTTCAAGCTCTTTATTGAACTTCTCGAAACGTGCATCGTCGATTGCACCGTAGTGCCATGTATAATCGCCTTCAATTGATTTGATACCTGCGCCCTTCTTTGTATCCATAAGAATACATGTGGGTGCACAGGGCTCCTTTGATCTTTCGATGGCAACATCGATAGCGTTGCAAAGCTCGCCGATGTTGTTACCGTCAACAACGATTGTATTGAAGCCGAAAGCTGTCATCTTGTCTGCAAGAGGCTCAAGCTTCTTGATGTCCTCTGTATTACCGTCGATCATATTGTGGTTTCTGTCGATGAAGACGATACAGTTGGAGAGGTTGTAATGATTGATTGTCATAAAGCCTTCCCAGCATGAGCCTTCGCCGAGCTCACCGTCACCGGTAACTACATATGTAAGATAGTTTTTGCCGAGAAGTCTTGCTGCAAGAGCAGTACCTGCAGCGATTGAGGGACCGTGGCCGAGTGAGCCTGTTGAAGCGTCAACGCCCACAACCTTGTTTGAGTCAAGGTGCATACCCATCTTTGAACCGGAAAGGTTAAAGGACTTGAGCATTTCAACATCGTTGAAGCCCTTGTCGCAAAGCACGGGAGCATAAGCAATAGCTGCATGACCCTTTGAAAGGATAAAGCGGTCTCTGTCTTCCCATTTGGGATCGTCAACCTTGATGTTAAGGTACTTGTGGTAAAGAACGGTAAGAAGATCCATAACGCTCATACCGCCGCCGAAATGTCCGCTGCCTGCCCATACGGTTGTCTGAACTGTGAGCTTACGAAGCTCAAAAGCCTTTTTTTCGAGGGCAAGCCATTCGTTTTTTGAAAGTGGCATAATGTTTTCCTCCATTATAGTAATTTAATATTAATCTCCTCTCAAGGGGAGAGATTTTACATAATTATCTGAAAAGCTCAGGATGATTCTTTGCTACGATACCGAAGCATTCCTCAGCAACCTCGATGGTGTGCTTGATGTCCTTGTTTGAAAGGGCAGCGTTGATGAAGTGGTTATGATGAGAAGCAAGGAAGATACCTCTTGAAACCATTTCTGCAATCCATTCCTGATGGAGAAGCATGCTGTCATCGTTACCTATTCTTAAATAGAAGAGTGCGGGAGCGCCTGAAACAACGAGGTCGATACCGTGCTCAGCACCTGCTTTTACAAGGCCGTTGCAAAGCATTTCGCCCTTCTGCTTGAACATTGTGGGAATGTCGAGCTCCTTCATTTTGTTGATGTTTGCAATGCAGGCTGCAAAGGGAACAGCTGAAAGCCAGTAAGAGCCTGTGTATGCAAGAGAGCTCATTGCGCCCTTGAGAAATTCCTTACCGCAGATAGCTGACATATTGTAGCCGTTTGCAAGTGCCTTACAGAAGCAGATAAGGTCAGCCTCAAAGCCGAAGTAATGGTCAGAGCCCTTAAGGTCAAGACGGAAGCCTGCACGTACGTCGTCAACGATAAGAACGATGTCGTTCTTTGTGCAGATTTCTCTTACCTTAGGCCAGAAGCCTTCTTCGGGGAATGAGTTATCGTGGAAATTACCGTGGTCATAGGGCTGAGCGATAAGACAGGCAATTTCGTTTTTATTTTCTTCGATTGTTCTTTCAAGAAGGGGGATATCGTTCCAGGGAAGCATAATGTTGTTTGCAACATCCTCGGGAAGAACGCCCGGGTAGTCAATCTTCTGGCACCAGGGTGAAACACCGTGGTAGTAGCCTGTGAACATGATGACCTTTTTTCTGTGAGTATGTGCTCTTGCACACATGATAGCACCCTGAGTTGCGTCGTTACCGTTCTTTGCAAAGAAAGCCCAGTCAGCAGTAGCAACTGTATCAACAAGAAGCTCTGCACATTCAACCATAACCTTACCGGGCTGAGTGGTGCAGTTACCGAGTGCTGTCTGTTTTGCAGCGGCAGCATCAACGTCGGGATCGCAATAGCCTAAAACGTTGGGGCCGTATGCGCACATATAGTCGATATATTTGTTACCGTCAACATCCCATACATATGTACCCTTTGCCTTTTCAGCAAACATGGGCCATTTTGTAACAGGGATGAACTGACCTTCAGCGGGGCCGAGATGACCGTAGATACCTGAAGGAATTACTTTTGTTGCACGAGAGAACATCTCTCTGCTTTTTTCGGTGTTATATACGGGAAAACTCATTATTAATTCCTCCTTATGCAAGATAGAGAGCTACTCTGTCAAGAATTCTGTTAACATTGTCGATCATATTGATAAGACCGTGCATTTCAACCTTGCCTTCACCGATGGAAGCGATGGCATTGATTTTGCCGTCAAAGAGAGCTCTTGCTGTACGGATGTCGCAGAACTGCATCTGTGAGCGGAAGGCTGCAGGCTTTTCCTTGATGGTAATCATATGGCTGTCCTGAACCTTGATGGTTGCAGCAACGCAATCCTTGATGGAAACGTCGATAATACCGTCGGGAATAAGGCTTGCACTGAACTTACCGATTTCATCGTTGTTACCGATCTGGGAAAGAGCAACAGTGATTACATAGAACATAAGCTTGGTGCTGATTTCAAAGAATTTGTCGTCCTTAAGGTCTTCCTCTGTGGGACGGAGATACTTTGAAAGGATATCCGTAAGAGGAATGAACTTCTTAAGCAGGAAGAATACCTTTGAAAAACCCTTTGACGGAAGAGCGGAGCCTGTGCCGTCAACCATAGCGTTGAATTTTTCCGGAGTTGAGAAGGGAAGAAGAACATCACAATCGGCTGTGCCCTGTTCCATTCTGCATCTGCCGTTTGCAAAGGTGAGGGTAGCGCTGGGACCGCCTTTGACCTCAAGACCGATGGAAACGGGCTTCTTCGTTTTAACAAGCTCACTTGCTTCCTTGTCAAGTTCGCAAAGGTTTTCCAGAGTACCTAAAACAGCATACATATTTATGTACGCCAGGGTTTTTGCATCTGTCATCATAATATAATCCTCCTTCGGTGAGTCTGCACTCACCCAAAAATTGTTTTGCAACCAATTGCAGTTGTAAATATTTTACCAAAATTGAGCCTTTGTGTCAATAGTTATGTTGAATTGTAACAGAATAATAATATTTTTAAACAGCAGTCGGATATATTGTGCCGTAATAAAAATAATCGCCAAGATAAGCCTACATCCGATAAGACAAATTGCCGGATAATTATTATTCTTTACTTTTCATATGTCCCATGCTATAATTTTTAAAAAGGAGGCGTAAATATGAAACCTTTACATTCTTCCGCTGTTTCAACGGACCACGGCGAAAAAAGCATTGAATTATACTGCTGTGATATTCTTGACTTTGATGAAAAAATCGATATTCTTACCACCTCTGCCTTTGCAGGCTCATATGAGCCTGTTCCCGGAACTATGTTTGAGGCACTTTACGGGGCAGGAGTATCCGTCCGCAATCTTTTAAACAATCCGGTTTTTGATCTCAGAAAATCCTGCCATATATGGCTTTCAGAAAAAATTTCTGTTTCCTCCGTCTGCTTTTCCCGTTTAGGCTGCGTGGAAATGCGCGGATTCGGCTACGACTCACCGGAGCAGGTGATAATCAATGCCATAAAAGCCTATTTTGCGATGCTGAATCTCGCATCTTTCTGCGGTGTGAAAATGGACACCGTTGCTCTTCCTCTGTTAGGTACAGGCAGCCAGAGAATAAGAAGCGACCTGATTCTTGTTCCGCTTATAAATGAATGCATATCTTTTTTAAAAACAAACGAAAGCGTAAAAAGAATCTGCTTCATTGAAAGAAGTCAGATAAAGGCCGGACAGATACTCGATTACATCAGGCTTTCATATAACCTTAAAACACAGACTATGGTTCCCGAGTCCGAAAAGAAAGCCACTCAAGCATTCATCAGCTACAGCTCAAAGGACAGAAACATTGCCGATAATTTATGCTCAAAGCTAGAAAACAGAGGAATCAAGGTATGGTATGCCCCGAGAAACGTAAGCGGTGCATATGCTGAATCAATCGTAAAGGGCATTGACAGCTCCACTCACTTTATTGTAATTCTGAGCCGAAACAGTATGGATTCACAGCATGTACTCAATGAAATAGACCTTGCTTTCAAAAAGCTTCCTAATAACATCAAATTCAAGCCCCTTCGTATCGATGATTCCGCTATGGGAGCATCCTTCGAATATTATCTTTCAAGGCAGCATTGGATGGATGCTATAGATCCTCCCCTTGAAGCACAGCTTAACAGATTTGTTGACGATATCATTGAAAGCCTTTAATAATTTTACATTCCTGCCATATGGTCAATATTATTTGAAAGAGATAAAATAAAATGAAAAAAGCTATTATCATCGGTTGCCCGGGCTCGGGTAAGACAACCTTTGCAATTAAGCTTAAGGAAATTACGGGGCTTCCCCTGTATCATCTTGATGCAATATGGCATAAGCCCGACAAAACACACATTCCGAGAGAGGAATTCGATGAAAGAATAACCGATATATTTGCTCAGCCGGAATGGATAATCGACGGAAATTATAAAAGAACCATAGAGATGCGTATGAAAGAATGTGACACGGTTTTTCTCTTTGACCTTACGACGGAGATTTGTCTGCAGGGTGTAACCGAAAGAATCGGTAAAGACCGTTACGACCTGCCGTGGCTCGAAAAGGAATTGGATCCCGAATTCAGACAGTTTATTGAAGCTTTTCCGAAGGATACCTTGCCATATATTTACGGGTTGATTAATAAATACAAGGCAGAAAAAAAGATGATAATATTTAAATCCAGAGAAGAGGCAGATGAATTTTTAAATGAAATACGATAAGAATACGAAGCATATAAGCTATGGAATGCCTACATTGATTGAAACAGACAATATTGAAGAATGCGCAAATCTTTGTTCGGTATTAGGGCTTGATTTTATTGAACTTAATATGAATCTTCCTCAATATCAGCTTCATAAAATTGATGTAGAATTTTTTAGAAATATTGCTGAAAAATACGGTATCTATTACACCATTCACCTTGATGAAAATTTAAATGTATGTGATTTTAATTCTTACATAGCAAAAGCATATATCAAAACTGTTATTGAAACCATAGACATTGCAAAGCATCTTAATATAAATGTCTTGAATATGCATATGTCAAAAGGTGTATACTTCACCTTGCCTGAAATTAAAGTTCTGCTTTTTTCAAAATACAAAGATCAATATCTAAAAAGTATTATTGATTTCAGAGATATATGTGATAATGCCATTGGTGATGCTGATATAAAAATCTGTATTGAAAACTGCGACGGATATGAGGATTTTCAGAAGGAAGCAATTGAGTTGCTGCTGAAAAGTAAAAATTTTGCTTTAACTTTTGATGTTGGACACAATCACGGCATCGGCGGCACAGACGAAACCTTTATTATGAAACATAAAGACAGACTTAATCATATTCATTTACACGATGCTAAAGAGAGAAAAAACCATCTTGCACTTGGTACAGGTGAAATAAATATACAGCGATATCTTTCTCTTGCCGCAGAGCAGAATTGTCGTGTTGTTTTAGAAACAAAAACCGTTGACGGATTGAAAAAATCCGTGGAACGGTTGAAGGGATGTAACAAATGAATCAATACCTCAAAAACCTCAATCGCATAGAATTCGTAGTCACTATGGCGTGTACAGGAAAATGTAAGCATTGCTCCCAGGGTGACCACGAAAATTGCAAAGGCAGTATCGATAAAGATGCAGCCGCTGATGCAGTGCGGAAAATCGCAAAAGAATATAACATAACCTCCCTTATGACCTTTGGCGGCGAGCCCTTGCTTTATCCGGAAACTGTTTATGCCATTCATAGGACCGCAAAGGAGATGAACATTCAGAAAAGACAGCTTATAACAAACGGTTACTTCAGTAAAAACAAAGAAAAAATCAATGATGTAGCCCGTAAGCTGAAGGAAAGCGGAGTGAATGAAATTCTGCTTTCCGTCGATGCCTTTCATCAGGAAACCATCCCCATCGAAATTGCGGAAGCCTTTGCAAAAGCGGTGCTTAAGGAGGGCATCCCCATAAAAGTACAGCCTGCCTGGCTGGTAAGTCCTCTTGAAGATAATTATTATAATATCAAAACCCGTGTACTCCTTATTCCCTTCGGGGAAATGGGCATAGAAGAAAATGAGGGCAATATAATTTTTCCGGGCGGAAATGCTCTCAAATACCTCAGCGAATATTTTGATACGAAAAAAAACTATGAAAACCCCTATAAAGAAGACCCTATGGATATCCGTGCCATATGCTTCAGCGCAAACGGAGATATTCTGGGCAGTAATATTTACGAAAAAGATATTGCTGAAATACTTTCGGAATATACCCCACAATAACAAATATTGCACCCGTTTATCTTGACATTACGGGTGCTTTGTATTATTATAGTATGGAATTTATAAATGAAAGGAGTTTCAAATCTATGCTTTCAAACAAAGAAAAATCAATGGAAAAACTTGTTGCTCTCTGTAAGGGCAGAGGCTTCGTTTATGCAGGCAGTGAAATTTACGGCGGCCTTGCAAATACATGGGACTACGGCCCTCTCGGCGTAGAACTCAAAAACAACATCAAAAAGGCATGGCTCAAGAAATTCGTTCAGGAAAATCCCTATAACGTAGGTCTTGACTCTGCTATTCTTATGAATCCCCAGACCTGGGTTGCTTCAGGTCACCTCGGCGGCTTCTCTGATCCCCTTATGGACTGTAAGGAATGTAAGACAAGACACAGAGCCGACAACCTTATCGAGGATTTCGACGGCACTAACGTTGCAGGCTGGTCCAACGAAGAAATGATGAATTACATCAAGGAAAAGGCTATTCCCTGCCCTGATTGCGGTAAGCATAACTTCACCGACATCCGTCAGTTCAATCTTATGTTCAAAACCTTCCAGGGCGTTACCGAGGACAGCAAAAATGAGCTTTATCTCCGCCCCGAAACCGCTCAGGGTATTTTTGTAAACTTCGCAAATATCCAGAGAACCACCAGAAGAAAGGTTCCCTTCGGCGTTGCACAGATCGGTAAATCCTTCCGTAACGAAATCACACCGGGTAACTTTATTTTCCGTGTACGTGAATTCGAACAGATGGAGCTTGAATTTTTCTGCAAGCCCGGTACAGACCTTGAATGGTTCGATTATTGGAGAAGCTATTGCCGTGACTGGCTCTATTCTCTTGGTATGAAGGAAGAAAATCTCCGTCTTCGTGACCACAGCGCTGACGAGCTTTGCTTCTATTCAAAGGCAACAACCGACTTTGAATATCTCTTCCCCTTCGGCTGGGGTGAGCTTTGGGGTGTTGCCGACAGAACCGATTACGACCTTACCCAGCACACCAACACATCAGGCAAAACTCTCGACTATTTTGATCCCGTCACAAACGAAAGATACATTCCTTATGTTATCGAGCCCTCTCTCGGCGTTGAAAGACTTTTCCTTGCCATCATGACCGAGGCCTATGACGAAGAAATTGTTGACGCAGAAAAGAATGATTCCCGTGTTGTTCTTCACTTTCATCCTGCTCTCGCTCCCTACAAGGCTGCTGTTCTTCCTCTTTCAAAGAAGCTCAGCGAGCAGGCAACAGAGATTTTCCATACTCTTCAGAAAAAGTTTATGGTTGAATTTGACGACGCCGGCTCAATCGGTAAGAGATACCGCCGTCAGGATGAAATCGGTACTCCCTTCTGCATCACCTATGACTTTGAATCAGCTGAAGACGGCTGTGTAACAGTACGTGACAGAGATACAATGCAGCAGGAAAGAGTTGCTATAAACGACCTCGTTGCATATATCGAAAAGAAGCTCGAATTCTGATAAAACAAAGAGAGGCTGCCCGTTGGGCGACACTTCACAAGGAAGTTAAGGTTTTTATTGGCTCTTTTCCGCTTAAACATTATAAAAAACTCCCGAAATACGCGAGTATTACGGGAGTTTTATCTTTTCCTTTAAACGAAAAATTTCTCAATAAAAACTGCTTAGCACCTTAAAATTCAGATACTTTTGATGCAAAACAAGGCGAAAAGCACAGAAATCCTTGCCGGATTTCGAGCATTTTTAACGCAGTTGTGCGCAAAAATAACGAAATTTAAGGCTTAACATCCTTATGAAGGGTCGCCCTTCCGAAGCTTTTTACTGCATCGCTAATGCTGAATATTACGATGCTGAACGAAACAAGCGTTGCTTTATTAGTTCTTTATGGTAATAATAAGTCCTGAATTGCTCGTCGTATATGTAATCTGTCCTGATACCCCGGGTATATCATAAACCTTTCCATGGCTTATAAGCTCTGTCAGAGCACGGTCCGCTTCTTGCTTTGAGGCAAACTTGACCGTGAAGCTTCCGCCCTTACGAAGCTGAGTCAGAGCTAATTCCTTTAAAGCAGGGAAGGAGTATGTGCGAAGAAAATATCCCTTATGTAAGTAGTAATTATATTTTGTGCCTTTGCAGACGGGGTAGTCATATTTTTTTGAAATTCTGTGGGTGAGAGAGAGCTCCTGCTCAGGAATACAGAAGTAGTGACGTGTTTTGTTGTCATAGCTGCTGTTTGCATTCTCAACCTTTGGATCATCCCAGGTAACATCAATAAAATAGTAATCGTTTTCTATCTTTATATAGTTCCAGGCGTGGGTTGAATGAATGGTGTTTTCTTTTCTGTCTGATCCTCTGACATAACCGCATTCATATCCGAGCTCCTCCATTATAAGCTGAAAGGCCTTTGCGTAGCCTGCACAGACAGCACGGTGAGCAACGAGGCAGCCGTAAGCGTTATACCGCATAGGCGCATTGCTTACATAATCGGTGGTATCGACAATATAGTCGTGGACAAAGAGGATTCTTTGAAAATGTGTTCTGTATTGCCCGGCACGTGCCGTGATATCTCTTAAGGTTGCGCGAAGCTTTGCGGACATAACTCTCAGGGCAGAAGGAGTGATCCCTTCCACAAGCTCAAGGCGGCAGGTGATGTCCATTATGACTCCCCCTCTTTCGGTCCATTTGTATTGGGCGCCTCCGGTAAGCCAGAAAAAAGCGGGGTTATCGTCAAGAAGAGCCTTCAGAGCATTGGAAATAGTGTTGCTTGATACACCGTGAAAGGTTACGGAAAGCTGAAAGGCTTTAACGGAAGATTTCAGTTCGCTGTATATTTTCTTTTCTGTTGCAGTAAGCTTCTGATAATTTCTTGATGACAAGGGTATTATCTCCTTTGTTAGTAGGTTTAGATTATTATAATCTAAAATGCAGAATAATTCAATAGAGAGCTGTTTGCATAAATGACCCGGCTGAATAGTTTTCATTTTGTGAAAAAAAAGAAGCGATATTCTGCATAAAATGTAGAAAAGCATAGGTGAAAAATGAGATGTTTGCAATTCAAAAATGAAAAGAAAGGGTATATAATTATGTTATAAAAAAGAAAAGGAGTGATAATTATGCTGGAATTTCTTTCTTCAGTGCTTACAATATGGCTGTTTGCCAAAGCTTTGAAGCTATTTTTGAAGATGACATGGGGCGCGGCTAAAATCGCAGCATCCTTGCTGCTTGCTTTAGCACTGCCTGCGCTTGTTCTCTGCCTTGTTTTTGCAGGCGGTCTTCTCTTGCTTGTCCCCGTAGGTCTTGCGGCGGCAGCGTTTGCCTTGGTAAAGCTTTTCACCTGATTGCAATTAACAGGTGAAGTATAATTCCTGCTCCTTTCCCTTTTGCATCAGAAAGTTGACTTTTTGTCGAATTGTGTTGTATAATTTTCCTCAAAGAGAATTTTTGAAGGGGGATATAGAATGCAGGGTATACTTTTCAGGTATCAGAGTGAAATAGTCTGTGCTTTACTCATTCTTCCGATACTCGTTGTTTCGGTTCCGCTTATATATGCGACAATAAAGCAAAAAATAAGGCGTTCGGGAATTTCAGAGAATGAGGACACCGTAATAAAGAGAGACAGCATAAGCCGCACGCTTATGAAGGTTTCGCTTGCTTTGGTTGTTGCTGTGTTTCTGCAGCGCCTTATGGTTCTGTGGTATGGGAACGACAGTGCTTTTCCTTACTGCGGAGTTACTGATCATCCTTTTGAAAAAATAGCGGAAGCCTTTGTTTACGCACTCAAGGCTCTCGGTATAGACGAAGGATATTCTCATTTTGTCGGAGACGGCGTTGCGGTTGTGTCGAAGCTTTTCGGTGAAAGCAGTAAATTGGTATCGGTATACCGCTTTATGCTGTCTTTACTGATTGTTGCCACACCGGTTGCAGGAGGAGCTGTTATCTTTGAAGTGCTGACAACTGTTTTTCCTCGTGTACGCCTTTATTTTTCACATTTCAGCAAAAAAACTGTGTATATTTTCAGTGAGCTTAACGAACGCTCTCTTGCTCTTGCAAAAAGTCTTTGTGTTGACAAAGCTAAAGCAATCATAGTTTTTACCGATACATATCTTGATGACGGAAAAGAAAAGACATCCGAGATGATACTGCAGGCAAAAAACTTTGGAGCTATATGCATCAATGAGGATATTACACATATCAATTTACGGTTTCGCGGTAAAAAAAAGCTTTTTCTTATTGATGAGGAGGAGCTTTCCAACATCCGTTCATTGGCAGCTATTGCTGACGACGGTGAGCTTGCAGGCTTCCGGAATATGCAGATTTATGTGTTTTGTCAGGATGATTCCTATAACCTGCTCGAACAGAACATAACAAAAGCCATCAACGACCGCCTTGAAGAAAAATTCTCATACAGGCAATCGGAAGACAGTGCAGATGAAAATATTGCTGAAGACCGGAAATGCAAAAAGAAAAAAGGTTATATCGGAAAAGAATTTGAAAAAGTAAGAATAAAACACCAAAAGAAAAGGTTTGAAAATCATCAGCCCGTAATTGTGCGTATGAGGGATTATGAGAATATTGTTTTCAACCTTTTAAATAAAGCTCCTCTTTTCGAGCCTCTGACAGATTGCTGCTTTGAAAAAAGTGAGGATAAGTCCGTAAAATATAAAAACGGCGAAACCCGAAAGAAAAAGGAATTTAACATTACAGTGTTCGGCACAGGTAAAATCGGCACTCAGATGATACTATCCTCCACCTGGTGCGGACAGTTTTACGGATACAACCTGAATATAAATGTCGTTTCAAAGGAAAGCAGAGAAAGCTTTATGAGACGGATGGATAAAATCAGTCCCGAAATACTTGAAAGCACGCGTCCGGGTTCACCGATACTCCGTATTTACAAGGATGTTGACAAGCATATATGTGCCGATCCTTATTTCCGTATGCGCTATTTAGAATGTGATATCGATAATGAAATCATTGAAAATATGGTTTGTACGGAAATTACGGCAAAGGGTGAAGACAAGGGTGCCTTCAATATTATAAATTCGGATTATTTTGTGGTTGCTCTCGGCAGCGACGAGACAAATATTGCCATGGCCGAGGAGCTTAAACGTACTCTTTCGGTAAGAGGGCTTAAAAAGTCCGCAAAGGCAGTTATAGCCCTTTCTGTTTTTGATCATAATCTTTGTAAAGCCTTCCGCAGAAGAAACAAAGAAAAGTCTGATATAACCGTCTGTGCCTTCGGCAGTCTTGATGAAACCTATGAATACAAAGCCATTACCAAAATAAAGGTTGATCCCCGTGATATTGCCGATGAAGACAGCAAAAGAAAAAAGAAGGCTGACGAATACAGGGACAGGGATAAAAATCAGTACAATTATAAGTCTGATCTTGCCAGAAGCATACATCTTAAATACAGAATGTTTTCGGCTTATATGTTCCTTAAGGAAAACTGTGCGCCGGACTGCGAGGACTGGGATATATCCCGTGGCTTTTCTTCAGAAAAAGCTTATGACGGATACTATGAAAAAATACTTAAAGCTAATATTGAGTCTCTTACGGAAAAGGGCCCGGCCGGAGATAATGATATTTACAGATATCTTTCCTGGCTGGAGCACCGCCGATGGAATGCCTATACCCGGTCTATAGGCTTTGTGAGAAGAAGGGACGGGGTAAGGGAAAAGAACGAAAAGCTCAGAATTCATAACTGCCTTGCGGAATGTGAGGATTATTCTCTTCCGGGTACCGGTAAAGAAAAAGATATGCTTGACTGGGCGCTGGGGATAGATATAAAAACAAAAGAGGAAATACTCGAAAAAACTGATTACAAAGAAAAAAAAGGAAAAGAAAGACTGGCCACAGTTATGGCTCAAAGAGAAGAAGCTTTTGATAAAAAATATTATGATGAGCCGTATATTGCAGATGCAAGTCTAATAAAATGGTATAGCGGTCAGAAGTATTATGATAATAAAGGAGAAATGATCTTGTATAAACCGGATCCTTTAAATTTAGAAAATGTGCAATTACCGGAATCTCTGGAGGCACTTATGGAAAAAATAGCAAAAAATGTTCACGAAAATTGGGCACAACTGCGTGTTTCCGAGGGCTGGACCTACGGCAAAAAAAGAGATTCAGACAAAAAGACTACACCTTGTCTTGTTGCTTACGAGGATTTGCCGGAGGAAGAAAAGGAATATGACAGAAAAACCGCTGAGCAGACCCTTAAAACGATAATTGCTCTGGGCTATAGTATTACAAAAGAATAAAATACAAAAGGAAAGATAATTGTCGGGATAACCGCAGGCAGTCTTTCCTTTTTTGTTGACTTTTAATATACTGTGATATATAATAAATTTGTACGCTGAAGTTAAAGAATCACTTTGGCAAAGAGGTAAATTATTGCGAAAGGAAAGAAAATATGAACACAATTGATAAAAACTATGAAGCCTTGTTCACTCCCTGGAAAATCGGTAATGTTGAAATCAAAAATCGTATCGTAATGTGTCCCATGGGCGGTACATCTCTTTTCGGTTGGTTTGAGCTTGGCGGCTGTCACTTTGACAAGGAAGCAGCAAAGCTTTTCCTTGAAAGAGCTAATAACAATGTAGGTCTCATCATCCCCGGTATTGCACCTTTGCGTGATACCTTCTGGGGCAAATGGCTGTGGCAGAATCCCAAAATGTTTGAAGAGCTCAAGGAGTTTATGGATGAAATACATAAGACAGGTGCAAAGCTTTTTGTTCAGCTTACAGCAGGTATGGGCAGAAGCTGGGCAATCACCGAGCTTGTTGCTCCCTTACATAAAAACAAGTTCACCCGTGCGCTGGTCAAGCCTATTCTTGACACTTCTCACGAGCTTGCTTCTCCCTCTCCTCAGCGTTCACGCTGGGCTCACGATATTATCTGTCCCGAAATGACAAAGGAGCAGATTCACGAAATTATCGAAGCCTTTGCAAAAACCGCAAAGCTTTGCCGTGATGCAGGTGTTGACGGTGTTGAGGTTCACGCTGTTCACGAAGGCTATCTTCTTGATCAGTTTGCAATTGAATTTTTCAATAAGCGTACTGACGAATACGGCGGATCCTTTGAAAACAGATACCGCTTTGCTGCTGAGGTAGTAAAGGCAATCAAGGAAAGCTGCGGTGCAGATTATCCCGTATCTTTGCGTTATTCCGTTGAGTCAAAGATGAAGGGCTTTTGTGAAGGTGCAATGCCCGGCGAAAAATATACAGAAGTGGGCAGAGCTATGCCTGAATCAGAGAGAGCCGCAAAATATCTTCAGGATGCAGGCTATGATATGCTCAACGCCGATAACGGTACCTATGACTCCTGGTACTGGGCACATCCTCCCATGTATATGCCCCAGAACTGTAACCTCGATGACGTAGCACACATCAAGGAGTTCGTTGACATTCCCGTTGTATGTGCAGGCCGTATGGAGCCTGATGTTGCCGCCAAGGCAATTGCAGAGGGCAGAATTGACGGCTTAGGTGTTGCCCGTCAGTTCCTTACTGACCCTGAATGGGTTACAAAGCTTATCGACGGCAGACTTGAGGAAATAAAGCCCTGTATCTGCTGTCACAGCGGCTGCTTCAACTTCTCCTCTTCAAAGGGCCACGCAAATACTCAGGATCTCTTGGATACAATGGGTCTTGCACGCTGTGCACTCAACCCCGAAACAATGCAGTCAAAGAAATATAAGATAGTTCCCGCCAAAAAGAGTAAGAAGGTTGCCGTTATCGGTGGCGGTATCGGCGGTATGGAAGCAGCAATCGTTTGTGCAAAGAGAGGCCATAAGGTTACTCTTTATGAAAAGACTGACAAGCTCGGCGGTGTGTTTATTGCCGCTGCTGCTCCCTCCTTCAAGGAAAAGGACAGAGATCTTATCAAGTGGTATATCCGTGAGCTTTCCTGCCACGATATTGAAGTAAAGATGAACACAGAGATTAAGGATATTGCCTCTCTCGGTGCTGATGAGGTTATCATCGCTACCGGTGCAAAGGCAAGAACAATCCCTGTCAAGGGTGCGGATGCGGCTATAGAAGCTATCGAGTACCTTTTAGGTGAAAAGGAAACCGGTGAAAAGGTAACGGTTATCGGCGGCGGTCTTACCGGCTGTGAAATCGCTTATGACCTTTATCTTCAGGGTAAAAATCCTACCATTATCGAAATGCAGGATGACCTTATCACAACACCCGGTATCTGCCTTGCAAACACATCATTCCTTCGTGATTTCTTTAAAACAAACAATGTACCTGTTTATCTTGAAACCTCCGTTTCCGAAATCGGTGAGGGCAAGGTTGTTGCAAAGAGCAAGGACGGAAAGACATTTGACATTGAAGCTGACAGCGTAATTATGTCTGTAGGTTATGTGCCCACACCCGTTGCTCCCAAGGCAAAGCACGTTCACGTTATCGGTGACGCAGCAAAGGTCGGTAATCTCCGTACTGTTATCTGGGGTGCCTGGGATATCGCAATGAAGATTTAACGAAGATAAAAATATAAAGAAAAGGAGAAAATCACTATGATTCTTACACAGCAGCAGCAAGAAATTCTTGACGGCTCAAAGGGCGAGGTTATGGCGAAGGTTATGAAAACCCTCGTTATGTACGGTGAAGCCTTCGGTGCTGAAAAATTAGTTCCCATTACCTCTGACTATAACCACCTTGTTACCTCCTTCGGTCTTAAGGTAATGTCACCGGTTTATGATCTTATGCAGACAATTCTTGACGCAGGTGTTTCATCAGGTCAGAAGTTTTCCGTTGACCCTCGTCCTCTCGACAAAAAGGTTCCCGCAAATTTCCTTCAGAACCTCATTTTTAATAAATTTATGTACACCAAGCAGGACTTTTATGAGGATCAGCTTAAAAAACTCGGTCTTATCAACAAGGATGCCTTTACCTGCACCTGCTATATGGACGAGGTAGGCAATAAGCCTAAGAAGGGTGATGTTCTTTCCTGGGCAGAGTCAAGTGCAGTTGTTTATGCTAACTCTGTTTTAGGCGCAAGATGTAACCGTAACTCCGGTATTATTGATATTATGGGCTCCATCGTAGGCTTCGTTCCTTATTTCGGACTTCTTACTGACGAGGGCAGAAAAGCAACATGGGTTATTAAGGTTGAGACCACCAAAAAGCCTGAAGCACAGCTTTTAGGCTCTGCTATCGGCATGAAGGTTATGGAAGATGTTCCTTATGTTACAGGCCTTGACAAATGGATCGGAACAGAGCTTAACGATTCCGCCTGCGCATATCTCAAGGACTTCGGTGCTGCCACAGCATCAAACGGTGCAGTAGGTCTTTATCATATTGAAAATCTTACACCTGAGGCTGCAGAGCTTGGCGAAAAGCTTATTGCTGAAGGCGCAAAGGAATATGTTATTGATGATGCGGAGCTTGAAAGAGTTCAGAGAAACTATCCCGTTATCTGGAAAAAGCCCGATGCTAAGCCTAAGCTTTGCTTCGTGGGCTGTCCCCATCTTTCACTTCAGCAGCTTAAGGACTGGACAGACAATATCGAAAGTGAGCTTAAGAGAAAGGGTAATGTTCAGGTAAGCATTCCTACCGTTCTTACTGCGGCTCCCAAGGTTCTCGAGGCCTTTGAAAAGACTCCCTATTATGCCCGTCTCAGAGCAACAGGTGTCATCATTTCCTACATCTGTCCTCTTATGTATATGAATAATCCTCTTTGCAAAAAAATGCCTGTAATTACCTGCTCAAACAAGCTTCGTACTTACACAACGGCAAAATTCTATAAAGAAGAAGAGATTTTATCAATTATCACTGACGGAGGTAAGAAATAATGAAACAGTTTAAAGGCAGAGTAGTAACTCCCGGTACCGTAACAGCCGAAGCTGTTGTTACAAAGAGTGGCTTCAACACCTTAGCTTCCTTCCAGAATGCTTTACAGTTCGGTGATAAGGAAGTAAAATGCGGCGACCAGAATAACGCAGATTTATACGGCAAATCTCTTTTGAACAAGGCTCTTTGTCTTCCTCAGACCATCGGCTCAACCACAGGCGGACTTGTTCTCTACTGCGCATGTGCCCTTAAGAAAAATCCCGCTTGTATGCTTTTTTCCTTGCCTATTGACTCTCTTGCAGCGGCAGGTGCAGTTTTAGCTGATGTATGGGTTGACGGCGTTACAATGCCCGTTATCGATTCTCTCGGTGAGGAATTCCTCGACTATGTCAAGGACGGCATGACAATCACAATCAAGGAAGACGGTATCGTTGAGGTTGGTTGAGTCTGTCAGCTGATTACTGATAAATAATTATTGCGGTTGCGGAGTTGTTCCGCAACTGCTTTTTTTGTGTGGAAGTTAAAGTGGCGGTTATTTAAAACTCTTTGTTTTGACACTGCAAATTCAATTTTTCTGCATATAAAAAAGCAAGGTTGTATCAGTTTGAACACCTTGCTTTTTGTTATTGTTATTTTTCATCTTTGTTTTCGAGAACTATTTCGCCGTGCTTTGCTTCGAATTCCCGTATACACTGACGAATGAGATAAAGTATCTGTCCGTTTGCAGAACGACCTTCATATTTTGCGATATAATGAAGCTTGCCGTGAAGCTCAGGGTCTACTTCTATACCGAGATGCTTGTTCTTTTTATTTCTCATAAAATACCACCAAAAAATCTTGTTTTTAGTATATTTTAAGATTATTCTATGTTATAATGTTCAAAGTATACTTGAATTAAGTATACTAAATATGTTTTAAAGGTGATATTATGAAAAGCTGTACATTCTTTGGACACCGTGATGCCCCTGACAGCATACGGTATGATTTAAAACAGGTGCTCATTGATCTTATTGAAAACAAGGGCGTGACTCTATTTTATGTCGGTAACAACGGAAGGTTTGATTCAATGGTATTAACTGAATTAAAGCTTTTTTCAACAGTTTACAAACACATTATATATTTTGTGGTAATTAATGCTGTACCTGACAAAAATTCCAATATAGGAGTTTTCGAAGATTACAATATACTATTTCCTGATATAGGAATGGAAAAAATTCCGAAGAGGTACAGCGTAGATCGACGCAATAAATGGATGCTCAATGAATCGGATTTTGTGGTAACCTATGTCTGTAAAACATGGGGTGGGGCTTATAAATTCAAAACTCTTGCCGAAAAGAAAAATAAAATCGTTATCAATCTATATAAATATGCATAAAAAAGAGAGAGGCATCACTTCGTATGCTTTTTTCTCTTGTCTTCCTCATAATATTATGCTAAAATAAATTCAGAAAATATAAAGGAGGCTTTATATGCTTGATTTTTTGGATAGATTTGAGGGCGTACATATAATCGACGAAGAAAGCTACGCCAAGGAAATGGCAGGGATTGAAGCTCATTATCTCGGAACAAGAATCTATGAGAACACATATACTTCACGTGACGGACTTGAGCTGCACTATGAATATTACGGAAAAAAGCTTTCCCGTGGCATAGTTGTTATTCTTCACGGCTTTACCGAATCAGCTGAAAAATTCCGTGAAGTATCCTATTATTTTCACAGGGCAGGATACAGCGTCTTTGCTTTGGATCTGCGTGGTCACGGTAAATCTGAACACAGAAGCGGCAAAGCGGAAAGAATTGAAACTGACAGCTTTGATCTTTATCGGGAAGACCTTGAGGTGTTTATGGATAAGGTTGTAAAGCCTCAGGCAGGGGACAGAAAGATATTTTTCTATACCCATTCCCTCGGAAGCACCGTCGCTCTTCTTTATATGATGAAAAATCCCTATACTGTAAATAAGGCCGTTCTTTCTTCGCCGATGATCTGCGGCAATATGGGGATGCCCGTTGCTGTGGCAGGGACTGTCGCAAAGCTGATATGTCTCTTCGGCGGAAAGAATATTTCTGCACCGGGCAGATGTATCTTTGATGAAGCACAGATAGCGGAAAACAGCGATGCAACAAGTAAAGCGAGATTTGACTATTACCACGAAAAGAGAAAGAGGGAGCCTCTTTATCAGACGAGCGGACCTTCCTTCGGCTGGGTAAAGGCTTCTCTTGAGGCGAGAGACAAAATTCTTTCTTCTCAAGGAATAAAAATGCTCAGAACCAAGCTTCTTATCTTCAAGCCCGAGGAGGACAGACAGCTTCTCGGTGAATATACAGATAAGTTTGCTTCAATGGCGAGGGTTAAGATTAAAAAAGTGCAGGGTGCACGCCATGAAATTTTTATGAGCGGTAACGAAACGCTTAAGTGGTATATGGATGAAATTATTGAATTTTTCAGAGATTAAAAAAGTATTATAATAAAAATAACGGAGGAAATGTTATGGCAAAATATGCAATTTACGGAGCAGGCTCTCTCGGTACTGTGTTGGGAGCTTACATCACAAAAAACGGCGGCGAGGTTGACCTTATCAACCGTAATAAGCAGCACGTGGCTGTTCTTAATGAAAAGGGTGCAAAAATCACGGGTACAGTTGAAATGACAGTCCCCGTAAAGGCTATTACTCCCGATGAAATGGAAGGGAAATACGATGTTATCGTTCTTCTCACCAAGCAGCTTTTCAATAAAGAAGTAGTTACAATGCTTAAGGATTATCTTTCGGAAAAGGGTGTAATTGTAACTTTGCAGAACGGCATCCCTGAGCCCGACATTGCTGAAATAATCGGTGAAAATCACACAATGGGCTGTGCCGTTGAATGGGGTGCAGCACTTATCGAGCCCGGTGTATGTGAGCTTACAAGTGAGCCCGACAGCCTTTCCTTCCATATGGGTAAAATGAAGGGTATCACCGACGAACAGTTCAAGGAGGTTAAAGATCTTCTCGAGCTTATGTGTCCCGTTCACGAGGAACCGAATCTTATGGGTGCCCGTTGGTCAAAGCTTCTTATCAACGCAACCTTTTCAGGTCTCGGCACAGTAGTAGGAGGTGTTTTCGGTGATGTTTCCGAGGATAAATTCGGTAAGCAGGTTGCTATCCGCTGTATGAAGGAATGCATCGATGTAGGCCATGCCGCAGGCGTAACCTTTGCTCCCGTTCAGGGTAAAAACATCGTAGGTCTTTTCTATTACAAGGGAGCTCTCAAGCGTACCTTCGGAACACTCCTTCTTCCTATTGCTATGAAAAAGCACAGACTTATCGAGCCCTCAATGCTTCAGGATTTAAAGAAGGGTAAGCCCTGTGAAGTTGATGCTATCAACGGTGTTGTATGCGAATTCGGTAAAAAGTACGGAGTAAAGACTCCCGTTAATGATCGTATAGTTGAAATCATAAAGAAAATTCAGGCAGGAGAAATGAAGGCTGACAAGATTAACTTCAAGCTGTTTGCTGATCTTCTCTGATAAAAAACAAGGCAGGACTTGGGCGACACTTCGTAAGGAAGTTAGGGCTTTTACAGGCTCTTTTCCGCTTAAACATCACGAAAACTCCCCGTAATACACGAGTATGACGGGGAGTTTATCATTTCCTTTAAACGAAAAATATCTCTGTAAAAACTGCTTTGCACCTTAAAATTATGATATTTTTGATGC
>JAZUMO010000017.1:0-55952 GCA_045603665.1 Acutalibacteraceae bacterium | reverse complement strand
ATTTAAGGATGTGAAATATTATTATGAGTGCTATTTCTTATGCAGACAGAAAAGACGAATTAAACGAATTACTAAATGCCATATTTCAAAATGAACATAATGTAATAATATTGAATACTAGTTCTGGTTATGGAATAACTTCTTTTTTTCATCGCGTACAATGGACATTGAAAACTACAAACAATATACTGTGTTTTAATGCAGAATTATCTCATTCTCAAAAGTCTCCAATAGACGAAATATTGAAAAGAATTTCATTGAAAAATGATTCATTGTATTATTCTCTACAACATTTTGCTGATGACTGCTATGGTGAATACGAAGAATCTTTAGCGAAAAATATCCTTAAAGACTTACCGTATCTAGGGGAAACCTTATCAACAGTTTTAGATACAAAAAAAGCCGCTCCTATTTATGTGGGGTATTATACGAGTATTCTGAATGAATGTTTTTTTATGTTATTATCTCAGTTATCTGTAAATAAAAAAATAGTAATTTTTATAGATGGTATAGAGCATATCGATAACAACTCTATATACGATATCATAAATCTATCAAAAATGAATAATGTGATTTTGATATTATCTTCATCCTTGCATAACTCTTTTTCAGAAAAGTTGTGTTTAGAACTCGAAATAAATTCAAATGTAATTTACAAAACTTTTGGTGAACCTAGTATTGATTGTGTGCAGGAATTGGGTGAAGTTTATGCAAAAAAAATATCAGAAATAGACGCACTAAGGTTAAAAAACACTTCACAAAACAATATCAGGAAAATTATCTGTGAACTAAAAAAAGAAAACCGATCCAACTTATACTATAGCGATAATTTAAGCCAATGTATATGTGATTTGCTGGATATACTCAACGAAGGTATAGACATCAAAGATTTGATGGATATTTTAGCCTTGTTACCTGCATTTAATATATATACATATCCAGAAGTTGAAACAAGATTGAATAAATTGGAATCACTTGGAATAATATCATCAATTATCACTATGGATAAAAAACATAGATTTATTAATAAGTTAAATCCTCATAAGTTCGGAACAAGAAACAACGATTTCGAAAATAACATTGATTGCATATTATATAAAAACGCAATATTCACTTTTCTAAAGCAAAAAGAAACACACAGTATAAATCAACTAAAATTAATGCAAGCGATTTCTAGAGAATTTAATTATGCCGATGCAAACGAATGGACTCAAAAACTAATAATCAAATCATTACAATTCGGAACGAATGTTAGTACTTCTTTGGTAGATCAAATTTCACAGTTGAAATCTTCGTACTCGCAGTTTATTTGTGCTATTTGTATGATGAGAACTCAAAGGTATGCTAATGCTGTGGATATTTTGAATTTGCTGTACAAAGAGTTTCCACGCAACAGAGAAATCAAAAAATTACTTGCCGTATCTTTGAATAGATGTAGAAAACATAGTGATGCTGAAACACTATTAAGAGAACTTATTAACACAAGTAATAATATTGACGAACAGTCTGTATTGCTGTCTTTTTTAGTCATAAATTTAATACATGATGGTAAAGAAAGTGCCGCTAAAGGTATTGTTGAAGCATATCAGGATAATGAATCATTATCTAAAAGTAAATTTTGGGGATACTTTCTTCGCAATTCGGCTACAGTATTTGATGATGATATCTCAATTGAATACTGGGAAAAAGCTGCTCAAAACTTTAAAAATAACGGTGATGTATTTGGAGAGTACTCAACACTATGTAATATGTCTAGACATTATTTGGGCATCAATCCCGAGTTTTCTAAACAACTTTTAAAAAATTCATTTGAAAAGTTGCAACAATTTGGCGTTGAAAAACTAAACCTTGTGTCAAATAATTTGGGCATTGTCTCATTATATTGTGATGATATTGAGAATACAAACAGATTTTTGTCTTTAACAATTCAATTGTCTAAAACCATAATGCCTAAAGCATATGCAACAATGAATATCTGTGCTCTATTTATATCACAAGATAAAAGCAGAAAAGCTCTAAACATTTTAACTCAATTAAATGATGAAATCGAAAAATCAAAGTTGAATAGACTTAAGGCAAAATACTATTTAACTTTATCGACCATATACTATACTCTTTCAGATTATAAAACCGCAAAGATTTATTTGAGTAAAGTGGATTTACTTACTTTTAAATATACAAAAATCCGAAAAAATTTATTAGAAAGAATAGTTAACGAAATACCTTTCGTAAAAAATGACTGGAAAGAAATCTTTTCACCTTGTTTTTTAGAGTATTGGATTATTGATCCGTTAATATTGATATCAGATAAGCCCTTGCCTTTTGAGACTGTTGACGATGACTTTTTCGACTAAGTCGTCTTGTGTTTTATTAACACTATTAGCTGATAAGATAAAAGCTGATTGTTTCCCAAGATTACAACAAACATTTAATTCTATAAAATATACTTCTGAGTTGCTAGTAACCATATAATCAAACCTCACATAGTCAATGGGTGTTATATATTCAAGTAATTTTTTTGAACTTGAAATGATTTTTGCACATAATTCGGGATCTGTTTCTATAGTTCTGTATAAACCATCTTCATATTTTCTTTTTTGAGCATATGTAACTACATTACCTTTTAAATTTGAAAACTCACGTACTGGCGGAAGAAAAATAGGTTTAAGGTTATCAAAATATACAGGACTACTATAGAAAATACCCTCTATGAACCTTTCAACAATTACATCGGTATTCTGGGAATACAAATACATTACTCTACTAACTGCTTCTTGCCATGTATCGCATATAGACTTTTCATCTATAAAGAGTGACGAAGCTCCATATCTAGGCTTTACAAAAAACGGTCCTTCAAACGGTTCATCTTCGGATATATCATCGCCACAAGTATATGTTTTCCAAATGGGAGTTTTAACGCCGCAATATGAACACATCATTTTAGCAAGTTGCTTATCTTCCGCCAGTGCTCTTATATTCGGTCTAGCACCCAAATAAGGTATATTGTAATACTCAAGTAAAGAAGAAATAAAAATTTCAGAATTTCTATAAGTTGCTCTGTTAAGCAATGAAAAAACAAAATCAATATCGTCATGTTTTTCAATTATGATATCCGGACTGTAAGAAGTAATTAAATTTGGGAATAATTTAGACAAAGACATAAAAATATCATAATGATATTGAGAGTACACATCTTCTTCTTTTGTAGTAATAATTTTTTGCTTATCAATAGCATTAGGTGCATATTTTGCAATAAAAGCAACTCGACAATTTTTAATGTTCATAATAACCATCCTTATTATTTTATAACTTACAATAATTTATAGTTATTGCCAGTTACTACTCCAATCCTCCCCGAAATCTGATAAAATGAATTTTGCGAACCCATTTTCAAAATTTCGAGGAGAGTGATTAAATGAAATGCACAAAACTAAAGAGCGATGAGTTTCTGCAAGTCATCCAATCCACAAAAAACTTATCCGATAAAACGGTACTAGCCTACCGTTCGGACCTGAATAATTTTCAGGCGTTTCTGCAAGACAACGATCTTGATGAAACGGTTATCCTGAAGTACGTTCAGATGTTATCCAAAGAGCGAGGTCTCAAAGATAACACCGTTTGTCGAAAACTGATAACATTAAAAATGTTTTTCGGCTTTCTTTATGAACAAGGTTATACTGATGTCAACTACTACCAAAATCACCACTTCCGCTATAAAAAAGAGCGAAGATTGCCCAAAACTTTAGCGGTGAAAGAGACATCAAAACTGCTCACTTATCTCACTGACTGTGCCGCAAAAGAGACAACAGAGTTTGAAAAGTGGAAAAGCATACGCAACCTTGCTCTAATTGATGTGCTGATAAGTACCGGGATAAGAATTGCCGAGGCTTCTAACATCTCTTTAGGAGATATTATCCACTCTGAACGGACAATTCTTATTCACGGTAAAGGGCGAAAACAAAGGCTTATTTACATTTCTTGTAATGAAACCTGGAACAACCTTTCACGATGGTTGAAAGCTCGAAAGAGCAAGCCGACCGCTACAAATAAAGTTTTTGTAAACCGCTTTGGTGAGCAGTTAAGCATTCACGGTATAGAATACATATATAACTCAACTAAAAACGCCTGTGGCATTAACGAAAAATCAACACCGCACTATTTAAGACACACATTTGCGACTAACCTGCTTGCAAACGGAGCTGATTTGAGGTCAGTACAAGAGATTTTGGGGCACAGCAGTGTGGCAACTACAGAAATCTACACCGAGGTGACAACCAAACGCAAAAAGCAGGTTTTGAACAAATATAATTACAGAAATAAGCTATAAACACCCTCTTTATTTATATAGTCTCGAAAACGACAAAAAGTAACAAATTTTTTTGAATTTTTTCAAAAAAGTTTTTTTACAACTAAAAACGGCACAAAAAAGCACAGGGACAGCAAACGAGCTGAACCCTGTGCTTAATGCTATTCAGATGCGAGGGAGTTGTCAGCAGAAGCTGACCTAGAGAGTGATAGGCGGGGCGACGGTGAAAGACCACCGCCCGTTAATCATTCTTCAATCGAACACATAGAACCGTCCCCTGTGTTCAAACCCTGTGCTTAATGCTATTCAGATGCTAGGGAGTTGTCAGCAGAAGCTGACCTAGAGAGCGATAGGCGGGGCGGCGGAGAACAACCACCGCCCGTTAATCATTCTTCAATCGAACACATAGAACCGTCCCCTGTGTTCATAGTTTTAAAAATGACAAAAAGTAACAAATTTTTTTGAATTTTTTCAAAAAAGTTTTTTTACAACTAAAAACGGCACAAAAAAGCACAGGGGCAGCAAACGAGCTGAACCCTGTGCTTAATGCTATTCAGATGTGAGGAAGCTGACTGAGGGAGTGAGAGGCGGGGCGGCGGAAAACCACCGCCCGTTAATCATTCTTCAAACGAACACATAGAACCGTCCCCTGTGTTCTTATCAATCGTAGTACCGTCCCCTGATTGTGTTCAATCATCTTTCTGATTGATAATAATATGTACTCCATCTTCTAAACCATAAGTGCCAATAGTCTTTGCTAAATAATCAGTCAAATTATTAATTTCTAATGTAATATGAGAAAACTCATCAAAGCTTGTTCCACTTTGAGCAATATAAAAACTAACGGGATTGTTTTTTTTAAGTAAAAAACGAGAAATATTTTGCAAAAGCTTTATTCGCTCTATAAATGGCAACTTGTTGGATTGACCATTATTATACCAACCGTCTGGGAGCAAAAACATTTCACAATTATCACATTTAGGATAATCAACAATATTTATTACAAAAGAATCTTTTTTAATATGTGAAACAAACGGCTCAAGCCAATCGACACCACATTTAATGCCACATTGATAATACTTTGCAAGCTCTTCTATTTGCTTAGAATAAAAAAGCTTGTCACTTTTTTCTTTGATATTATCAATAACACATAAACAAACCGAACTCATATATTCCTCCAACATCAATCTATCAAATGCCAATTCATATCAAAAATGTATTCCGCTCGACCACCCTGTTGGGGATAAGTATACATATGAATATGTGGCAATGTTTCAGCATGTGGTCTACCTTGATAATCTATTCGCATTGTTTGTCTACCAAAATTATCAAATTGAGTGTACGAATACAAATTACCATTATTATCAAGTTTCGTATATGAACCACCTGGATTGATATTGTTTTTTGGACTACCAACTCCACTAGTATGGGAAACATTAGCTTGTGCACTTTTAGTGGTTGTTCCGTTATATGCCTGTGCTTTGGACATTGTGTATCCATCACATCCACCTAACAATGCACCACCAGCAGTTGCAGATACAGTTCCCCAATTACCTTTACTATTAAAATCTTTGACAGAAGTTGAAGTTGACGCAGCTGATAACGCAACCATTCCATAGGCAGTCGCTGAACCTATCAACGCACCAGCAGCAACGGTAGATGCAGTAGTTGCTGCTGCGACACCGCTCCCAACTGCAGCCACTGCCCCTGCAGCGGCTACAAAGCCTCCAGCCGTTATCACAGTTGCTGCAGCACACGCTGCAACAATCACAGCACCGAGAGCCCAATGATACCAAGCATGACCTGTAGGATCTACATTGTTAACCGGATTATTCCCGCAATATGCATACATATTGAATCCGAGAACATTGGATGTATCAACAAGCGAATCCCCATTCACAAACCTACCCGTCACGGGGTCATAATACCTTGACTGTAAGTAGTAAAGCCCACTTTCGCTATCCCAGTAATATCCACGGTATCTGATGGGATTCTGAACAGAAAGGTAATCCGGATCGGTTACAGTATTTCCGTTTGCATCGAGTATCTTTACAGTATTGCCCCAAGAATCATAGATATAACGGGCGTAAAGGGTACCGTCGGCTTTTCTTATTTCCTCCACATCACCACGGCTGTTGCATACCACGTATGCAGTATAAGATGAACCTGCCGCATTGATTCGGGTTATTGAACCGAGATTGCCGTAGGCATCATAACGGTAATGGAACTGCAGGTTGCCTCGCTTTTCATATATCAGCTTATCGCCGAGGTATTCGTATTCAGAAACCGTTGAACCGACCTTTTTATAGGTTCTTAAGCCGTCGGCATTGTACTTATAGGTGACAGCAGTTCCGTCAAGGTTGGCAGAAGCCATCTGTCTGCCCTGCCAGGTGAAGGACATATCGTCACGGTAAGTAAGCGGATTGCCTATTGCATCATAGGTTATGCTGTCACCGTCATAGCTTATCAGCTTATCCTTCCATGTGCTGTCATAAGTATAATTGACAGTTTTCTGAAGCGCTCCGACAGTTCCGCTTGTATAGGCGTATATATTCTTTTGGGTTATATTACCGCCACTGTCATAAGTATAATCTATTTTCTGTCCCAAGTCAACATTTTTTTCTGATGTTAACTGACCGAGTGCATCATAGGTATAGGTAGCTCTTTCGTCATAGCTTGTTCCGCCGGGTTTCTTTTCGGTAAACTTTACCAGGTTACCTGTTTTATCATATTCATAACCGTAGGTTCTGTTGTCAATCTTTTCCCAACCAATCTGTGTGCTTCGGTAAGCGTCACCGTCACCGTAATCTCTTTTGGACAAAAGGTAGGAATAAGTGACGGTAACGGGAGTGGTGGTATTAAGAGTATTTCTGAAAAGTCTTCCCAGTGACTCATAGATGTGGGTCGTGCTTATACTTCCGTATTCAGTCTTAGAGGGTCTGTTGGCATCATCGTATATATAATTAGTCGCAGTTCGTGTTCCGTCGGAAATATTGATTATCTTTGTGACATTATTTGATTTGTCGTAACGTAACTGACTTACAAATCTGTTATCGTTTGTGCCGTTGGTGCTACCGAAGCTTCGGATAAGTCTGCCCAATCCGTCATAAACGTATTTATATACTCTGCCAGTTTTACTGTCCGTATGCTGATAGGGCTGACCCGTAGAATTATACTCCCAGGAATAAGCATCAGAGCCGTTAAGCTTAATTTTTGTGGTCTGACCGTAGTGGTTGTATTCGTAATCCTTATAGGCACCGTTGCCGTAGGTACTCTTAATAAGATTACCGTTGACACCCTGATAGGTGTTTGTCATAAGAGCTGTGCTGTTTACCTTGGTTTTGGCGGTATTGCCGAATGTATCATACTCAAAACCGTAAGTAAAACCGTTATGACCGATTGAAGCAAGTCTTGTTCCTGCAGTGTTATAATTATAACTTACAGTTTTACCGCCAAGACTGACAGATTTAAGCAAATCATTGTTTGCATCATAAGTATAAGTTGTCTTATTTCCTTCGGCATCAGTAACGCTGTTCAGAAGACCCGACTTAAGATTATACTCATAAACCGTCGAATAACCATGCTCGTCATTTTCCTTGCGCACATAAGCTCCCTCGGCTATTCCGAGACTCGTATCAGCATCGGTATAATTAATCCCCGTACGGATTGCAATTCCGGCAGCGTTCACTATCTCCTGAGCCTTTAGGTTACCGTTATCGTAATAGGAATAAGAATACTTTACACCTGTCTTTGCACTTACGGCACTTAAAAGTCTGTGCTTATTGCCGGATGTGGAATAAGTGTAGGTATAATTCTCGCCTCTTTCATCGGTAAAAGATGAAAGGTTATCGTTGGCATCATAGCCTAATGTGGAATTCTTTTGAGCATTTTCCGTAGCTGAAACCAAATTGCCCTTACTGTCATAGCTATAAGTGGGAGCAGGTTCTTTAACCAAGTTTATGTCATCAAAATAACAGCTGTTTGCCTGCTTACGGTAACCGCAGTAAATCATAATACTTACCGGCGTTTTATTGGTAGAGCTGTCTTCATCAGACAGAGTGAAAATTCCCGAAGAATACTGCCACTGACCGTAAACATCGCCGTTAAATAATGTTGGCTGTTTGGTTACATTGGTACCGTCACTGTAAGTTATTCTGACCGCTATGTCCATTCTGCGCCCTGCGCTCATATCCAAAGGAACAGAGTTTGCTCTTACATTACCGCTGAGGATATAAGTGTCCTTTTCACTTCCTGAAACATAAACAGTCTGACGAATATATTTTTGTTTACCGGATAAACCCTTTAACTTGTAGGATTGTTTACCGGTATTATATCTTGCCGTAGAAATTATGTCATCAGAGTCGGCATTATATGCCGTCCAGCTTGCAGTATCACGTTCAAAGCTTGAATTTTCGATAAGATTGTATGAATTAGGAACACTGCTTTTTTCAAGCTGTATGCAATCAAACCAAGCCGTACCCGTAGCATTGTAAAGCAAGGGAGCAACCCTGACATTTGTTGCACCATTAGGCACAGTAAAGGTCAGATATATTCTTTGCCATCCGTTATCAATGCTGCTTTCCGTGGTTCCCGTCAGCATATTTGAATAAAGACGTGTTACGCTTCCGTCCGCATTGACAACTCTCGATGCAAGGCAAGCACCGCCTGTGGCGGCTCCCGTGCCGATAACAAGATTGTTGGTTTTAACATATGCCGATACGGTATATTTTCCTGCTTCAACGTAATTTGTTACAATCTGCTGCATTGACAAACCGCCCGTTGCAGTGGCTGTATTAACATTAATTTTTATTGACTTTGAGCCAAGATAGGTCTGGGATGTATCATAGACTGCAGTTCCGCAGCTTGTGTATGCGTCACTTAACCAATAACTTGATGTCCAACCATTTGTTCCTTCGCAATTATGATTGACAAGCAAATTATCAACACTTTTTCCCGTTGCCGCAGAAGCCGAAACACGGTTTCTCTTTCCTATATCTGTACCGTTGGCAACTGTGCCTGTTGTGTAATCGTATTTTTCTGCGCCCAATCCCGTACCGTTGCCAAGACGCATTTTTGTTGAAACCGTTCTGCCCCAATTATCAAACTGATATGTTGTGATAATATCATCTGAGTTGTCGATAACGGTATCTTTGCCCGCTGTTCTGATTTGTGTCTGATTCAGCTTATCACGGGTGAACTTTATTGTCTGACCAACTGTACTGCCACCATATTCCGTTACACTCGTAACTCTTTTTGCGCCGTCAGTACTGTAAGTAAAAGCAAGTTTGTATCCATCCGCAGAAGTTGCCGTAAGAAGTGCTCCATCGCTGTCATAGGTATAGGTGCTGTATGTTCCGTCAGGATAAGTGATTTTTGTAAGTGACCCTGAAGAGGTTGTGTATGTAATTGATTTTCCGTCAGGACCCGTTATTTTTGAAATCTGGCTCGAATTACCCTCACCGCTGTTGTATGTTAAAGTAATCTTATGCCCTGCCCCATCTGTTACAGTTTTCAGATATGACACATCGGCACCTGATTTGTTCTTTGCAGTTACATAAGTGAGAGTTGCTTTTCTTCCATCTGCATCTGCAATTTGTGTGAGCAGACCCGATGAATTAAATGTCATTACGTTATCGGATTTGTCGGTTATGGTATAGCCACCGCCACTTAATACCTTCAGTTCGAGATTAAGACCGTCTTCGTCAAGATATTTTGTACCGTCATTATAAAAATAATGCTGTGTTCCGTCTCCGTCTTCATAAATGTACGGATACGCAGAAATCCCTGATGACTTAACCGTCTGTTGCAAACTAAGTTTAAATCCCTTACCTGAATGAGGATAAGTAGAGTTGTTTTTATCAGCCATATAACCGTTATACACGTGTTCCAGGCTTACAGGCATAAGCAAGCCCGTTGTTGCAACATCACCGTGAATAAAAACAAGATTACCTGTGTAGTCATTGATGTACGCTGTACCTGCTGTACCTGCACTTAAGGTTGTATAGGTCCAATAATCCTCAAGGCCTTTATTGTTACGGTAGGTTAGCATAATTTTAGGATAGCAGGCCGCAACAGTATTATAGTTATCGGAATACATATAAGCCTTTACACCGTTTTCTGCATAAGTTCCGCTGGTATTTGCCCCCTTTAGCAATATACCATGATTAGTCGTCGAATCTTCATACCACTGTTTTACGTCTTTGGTAATATTGAAAACACGCCAAGCTCCTGTTGAGCCAAGCTTTTCAAAAATACCATAATCAGATACAACAGAATCAAAGGATGGCTGATTATTCCATGTTACAGTAGTATAATTCCAAGCTGATGTAATCCTGTGTGCGTTTACCTGCATATTAGGTGTTGTGCTTGCGTAATAATCTAATTTATGATTTAAAATATTCAACTCAGCATTAACGATGATATCACCCTTT
This sequence comes from Acutalibacteraceae bacterium, assembly GCA_045603665.1. Taxonomy (GTDB): domain Bacteria; phylum Bacillota; class Clostridia; order Oscillospirales; family Acutalibacteraceae; genus UBA6857. The sequence continues at coordinate 45,215 of JAZUMO010000017.1, read as the reverse complement.
TTTAATGCCGGTAAATTAATCTTTACCAATGTACGGGAATAGCCGTATTCCGAAGCTTCTCTTCCGACAATCATCTCTGCCTGTCCGGAATAATTTTTGTTTTTGTCACCTTCAGAAATCATTACAGATTGTATCGCAGATCTTTCTGTCTCTGTTACAATTGTGGGATCTATTATAACGGGATAGGCTCGATTTTCCTCTCGCAACCACTCGTTGTCAACAAGAATGTTTACACGAAGCTTACCGTTATTATTTTTATCAACTTCAAGAACCAGGCCTTCACTTTTTTCGCCATTGCTGTCAATCATATACGGTGCGGTTATGGTATAAACTATTTCTTCACCCGCCATAAGGTTGATAGTATGTATATCAACAACTTCAGCTGTAAGTCCACCTATATTATAATTAACAGTAAAAGTATTTTGAGCATTTTTACTTTTTAGAATGATGTTTTCTTTAAGCCCCACAGAACTCACAATATACTCCAAATCAACATCATCAAATACATTTTCATAAAGCACCTGCTGAGTAATATCCGACAGTGTAAGAAAAGAATCGTTGCCTGTAAAATCATCATTATTTTCAATAATCTCTATATAGCTTTTCTTTGCACTTTGATAATTGAGAGAGATGGGATAGTCTTTTGCTTCATAAGAAACCAAGGTGTTTGAGTTCGACTTTTCGGCAAAAACTACGTTTCCAACAGTATTATTCGTTGAATACAACTCATCTGTACCAAATAGCTCTTCTTGTTCAATCGTAGCATCAGTTTTGGTAATTGTGTTGTCAATGTCAACCCATTCCCCACTCTTATTCTGATAGTGAATGGGGATGTTATACTGAGCCACCATAAATGAACCGTCAGACAACATAAAATGTTTTAAGTTTTCTTCTCGTTTTTCTGTGATTTCTGAAACGATTTCAGGTTCACTGTTTTCTTCTACTTCAGTAATGTTTGCATCTTCATTTTCAGCAAACACAGGTATTGCTACCGTGTATGTTGTAAAAAGAGTAAGCATAACCATAATCATCGCTAATGTTTTCTTAAATAGTTTCATTTTGATCCTCCTTTTTGATTTTTGTGTTTTTTGTATATTCTCATTTATCACCCACTTTCAATAGAAATACTTTTTCATATATATAGTTTCAAAAAAGTGAAAAAGTAACACAAGAAAGTTAAAAATATCGCAGTTTTTTCTTACTGCGATATTTTTAGATATTATGCGTATATAAGTTTGATGTTTACAATCTCTCTCGCCCTCGCCTGAATGTTTTCCATTCGCTGTATCCATTCCCATTGGTTATGTTCTTTGAGTTCTTCTGTAACACCTTCTTTTTCTTTCATCTGTTCTACAAGATTATCAAACATATCACGAGCTTGCTCGTCTATGTCGGCAAGGTAAGAATGCAGTTTACCACTAATAAACATTGAATCAAATATATGTCTTTTGTTTTTCTTGAGATAATCTTCGTGCGTTCTCCCCCATCTACCGATTGGTCGGTTATCTTCAGGCTCGTCATCATCGCCTGCGATGAAATAATAATCGCCTATCAATTCATATTTTATGCCTGTTCTTTCATCTGTAATGTGCTTTGGTAAATTCATAATTTTTTCCTCGTCTTTCTTAATTTTTTATCAATACGGAGCTATTCAAAAGCCGTTTGAAACAGCTCCGTGCTTTTCATTTTATCTTTCCCAGCCGCTGCGATTACGAGCTCTGCGGCTTTCTCTTTCAAGCTCCGTCGCTTTATCAACAAGCTTGCCAACTTCTTCATCACCGAAAACTTTTCTTAGCAGTCTGAACTTCAGTACATCTCCGACAAGCTCCTGATTTTCTTCACGAAGGTAATCATTATCCTTGTACAATTCATTCACTTTTCTTTTATCAAGTCCAGCTCCTATCTTCATGCCGAACACACGGGATTGAAGCTCCATACACTGCTTTGCCAAGCCTTTAACAAGACCAATCAGCTTATTAAAAAGAGGCTCAATAAATTTCGTCTTGTAAGTTCTGGCAGTCATCAGTGGCGGAGGTTCGGGTAGCTTGAACTCGTCCTGCTCATAGAAATCTTCAGTCAAGCCGTCAATGTCTGTTTCATATTTTGCAAGTGACTCATACTTTGCTGTCAGCTCTTCAACTTTTACATTGAGTTCTTCTGTCTGCTGAGTGAGTTCTTCAACCTCTTGCTTACGCATTTTCTTTTCGTAATCATAAACTGACAAATGCTTTTCGTGTGTCCCCTTCTTCTCCCAATGTACACCGTGATGCTCCATAACCTTTGACAAAGCTTCCTTTTCACTTTCAACCCAAAGAGCCCATTCGGTTTCCTGCCGTGACTTTCCGATGAATCCTTGATTAGCAAGTGCCTGCTTGAGTGACACTCTTGTATCAAGACCCCTTTTACTTTCAGTGGTGAACGGTACAAAGTCAATATGAAGATGCGGTGTAGCCTCGTCCATATGAAGATGAGCAGAGAAAACATACAGGTACGGATTTCGTTTCTGAAACTCACGGTAGTACTCGTCGAGTATTCTTTCAGCAAGCTCACCCTCGGGAGTTTTTGAGTTGGTGTCTTCGTGATTGCCGATCTGAATTATGATTTCGTGAAAAAGTTTTTCCTGTCTGCCTGTTCTGATTTTCTCGTAGTAGTTTTCGATTCTTCTGTCGGCTCGTTTTTGTTTTTCGTTGTATGTTTCAAGTGCATAGTCAAACAAATAGTGATACACCTCTTTTATATCTATGTTGCAGTACTCGGTGTTCAGATGAGTTCTTTCCGGGTCTGTGTTCTTCGCATTGAACTCTCTGCTGTTATGATTGACCGAGCCTTTGCCTACCATTACGCTTATCGTTCTTCTTATAGAACCACCTTGCCTTTCGTCTTTTATAATCTACAAACCTTATAAATAGTTCTGTTACTCTTGTCAAGAGTAACGCAAAAGCACTTTTGACTACTTGGGTATTCAAAAGATGCTATTGCGCCCTACGGGGGTCAAAAACTGCATATTTGTTTTCATCAATATGCAGTTTTTCGTGTCAACCGTGACGACCTTTGTGGTAGTGGCAAATAAGTTGTCACGGTTGACATACATCGTCATGCCTTATGATTATTAATTTAAAATCTAATTGCATTCCGATGTTGCAGTTTTAGTTTTAATTTCATTAAAACTATTGCAATGCTCTTGCGTTTCGGTTATACTATCATTACAGTTTTTGATGATGACTGCTCTTCATCTGGGCCAACAGATGGGTTAAGAGTAGTCATTTTCTTTTTAACCTCCAATGGCATCATCTCCTTTCTTACTATCTAAAAGAGTTGCTATATGGTTGAGCACATTGAGAAATTCATCTGAGGTATCTTCACACTTTTCTATTCTCTTAAGCTCTGAATAAATCTCTGCCAGTTGATTTTTAAGCGCTTTATACACTCTAGGATTGCCCACAACTTTAACCTCTTGTTGCAGAGCTCTTTTAATCAGATAATCTTGCTTTGTGTACCCTGAGAGTTTGACAAACTTATCAAGCTGTTCTGCTTCTTCGGGTGACATTCTGAAAGCAACTGTTTTGTTTCTCCAACGGTTATGGTTATCGTAATTTTTTGCTGACATTTAACTTACCGCCTTTCTGAATCCGCTTAATTTGTCCGCCATATCATTCTGCGCTGACGGGAAGAGATGAGCATAATTGTATGTTATGTTTATACTTTCGTGTCCTACCCTATCTGCAATCGCTACTGCGGAGAACCCCATATCTATCAATAATGATATGTGTGAATGTCTTAAGTCGTGGATTCTTATTCTTTTGACATTTGCTTCCTTTGACCCTCTTATCATTTCGTGCTGAAGATAACTTTTAGTAATATCAAAGATTCTGTCATCGGGTTTTAAATCATATAGCTGACTTTGATACTCAATCATTTCTTCGCACAGGAAGTCAGGCATTTTTATCACTCGGTTACTCTTTGCTGTTTTCGGGTCAGCAATAACATCTCTGCCATCTATCCTTTGATAAGACTTATTTATTGATACAGTACTCTTTTCAAAGTCAAAGTCCTTTGGTGTGAGTGCAAGTAGCTCCCCTACTCTCATACCGCACCAGTAAAGCATTTCAAAGGCGTAGAATGATATGGGCTTGTCCATCATCGCTTCCGAAAACTTCTGATATTCTTCCTGTGTCCAAAAGAGCATTTCTCTGCTTTTGGATTTACCCATATTGCCAACCTTTGCGGCAGGGTTTGAAGATAAACCGTAGAACTTTACTGCGTGATTAAATAGTGCACTCAGTTGATTGTGAACCGTTTTAAGATAGACCGGTGAGTACGCCTTTCCGTTTTTATCTCTGAGGTTTATCATCTCATTCTGCCAAGCGATAATATCCTTAGGCTGAATATCACAGATTTTTCTTTCACCAAAGTACGGCAAAATCTTTGTTCGCATAATATGTTCTTTAGTGTGCCAAGTGTTTTCTTTAATGCGGTTCTTTGTGTCGGCGGTATAGACATCAATAAAACTTGCAAAGGTCATATCTAAATCAGATGTAACCTTATTCATCTGTTCACGCTCCCATGCCAACGCTTCCCTCTTTGTTTCGAAGCCACGCTTTTGCGTTTGCTTCCTTTCCCCTTTCCAATCAGTATAGCGATACACTGCTCGCCATGTGTTGTTTTTAGTATCTTTGTATACAGCCATAAATTAATCCTTCCTTTCTTCTACTATGCCATAGCAAAGTTTTTTCATAAAATAGTTTCTGTTGACTCGCCCCGATACGGTAATATACCCTTTCGCTTTGAGTTCTTCGTTCAGCTGACGAATTATCTTATACGCATAAGCCTCGGACACATCCAGTTCTGCAGCTACTTCATCAGCTCTCATAAAATTTTTGGTAGACATCTCATCACCTCCTTATTATTTCATTTTAACTTAAACCGATTTGTTTAACCATATTATACTAAACATTTTTGTTTATTTCAACCCCTCCTAATTATTTCTCTTAAACTTATTTGTTTATATTACCTTGACAAACTTAAACATATATGTTAATATTCAAATTGTAATACATATTAGGAGTGATAAATATGGCAATTGGCGACAGAATTCGTTTTATCAGAAATCTGCGTGGAATTACACAAAAGATGCTCGGTATTGAAATCGGATTCCCTGAAAGAACAGCGGATATCCGTATGGCTCAATACGAAGCCGGCACAAGAACACCCAAAGAAAATCTCGTTGAAGATATCGCCCGTGCATTAGATGTTTCCACTTTCGCTCTTGATGTTCCTAACATTGAAAGTCAGATTGGTATTATGCATACTTTATTTGCTCTTGAGGATACTTGCGGTTTTCAGATAGGCAAGCTTGATAACGAAGTTTGCATAAGACTTGACAGAGATAAAGGTATGTTTCTCAATGACCGTTTCAATGCTTGGTATAAGGAATATGAGAAGTTCAAGAATGAAGAAATAACCAAAGAGGAATATGACCAGTGGAGATATACTTATCCTGAGGTTGAGGTTAAGAGGACAAGAGACGATTTGGATAAGTTGCGCGAGAAAAAAGAAGGTGTAAACTAATGCAATATAAACGTCATAAAGATGCTAAAAAGTGTTTTAAAAAAATCGATGAAAATCCTCAAAATTATCTAATTATTCATTATTCCTGTGAGAGTTTTTATGACATTAACGATGGGCATACTCCTCGCATTACATCAATTGCTGTATACCACTATGCTTCAGGCCAAACTGAGTCATTTTCAATTCACAAGACTGCAGAGAAATCAGGTATAAACCTTCAAGAAATTGAAAAGCACTTTGACACATTAGAACTGTCTATGTTATCTGAATTTTTTGAATACGCCGAAAAACAGCAAAACTACTTTTGGATACATTGGAATATGCGAGACATAAATTACGGTTTCAAAGCAATTGAGCATCGCTACTCTGTTTTGGGCGGGAATCCATATAAAATACCCGATGAGAAAAAAATAGATCTTTCTCGCAAATTAATCGAGTGTTATGGGGTTGGATATATTGGACATCCCAGAATGGAAAAATTACTTGAAAAGAATGGTATTAAAGCCAAAGATTATTTATCAGGGCAACAAGAAGCAGACGCTTTTAAAGCTCACGAATATGTTAAATTACATATGTCAACATTGAGAAAAGTTGATGTTTTTTCAAATCTCCTCAATCGTGCCATTAATAATACATTGAAAGTAAATTCTAATTGGAAAGATGTTTATGGTATATCGTTTCAAGGAATAATGAATTTTTGCAAAGATACTTGGTGGATACAAGTTATTTGGACAATATTATCAATGTTTCTAGGTGCTATGATTGGAGAGTTTGTTGAAACTTGGTTTTAAGAATAAACAAAAAGAGCTAACTGACTATCAAAAATCAGTTAGCTCTTAAATTTTTAGAATAATACTTTTTGTTGCCAAAACGTTGCCATTTCGACTTAAAAAGTCTCACAAAGCCCTATTTTACTGGGGTTTTGACGACCTTCACATCATTCCCACTCAATAGTGCCGATCGGCTTCGGCGTAAGGTCATAAAGCACACGGTTGATGCCTTCAACCTCGTGAGTGATTCTGTAGGTGATGTGATGAAGGATTTCGTAAGGAATCTCCTCAATTGTTGCAGTCATAGCGTCCGAAGTGTTGACGGCGCGGATGATTGCCGGCCATCCCTCATAACGGCTTTCATCCCTTACACCGACACTTTTGATGTTGGGGATAGCGATGAAATACTGCCATACCTTTTCTGCAAGGCCGTTTTTATCAAACTCCTCACGGAGAATCGCATCAGCCTCACGCAGTGCCTCAAGACGGTCACGGGTGATAGCACCAAGACAGCGCACACCGAGTCCGGGACCCGGGAAGGGCTGACGGTAAACCATTTCGTGAGGAAGGCCGAGTGCTTCACCTACCACTCTTACCTCGTCTTTATAGAGAAGCTTTATGGGCTCCACAAGCTTAAATTTAAGGTCCTTGGGTAAGCCGCCTACATTATGATGTGACTTGACGGCTTTTTTGCCCTCTTCCTTCTTTTTGCTTTCAAGAATATCGGGATATATCGTGCCCTGAGCAAGATAAGCGATGCCGTCGAGCTTTCTTGCCTCCTCTGCGAAGACATTGATGAACTCCTTGCCGATTATCTTTCTCTTTCTTTCGGGGCTTCTCTTGCCTTTAAGAAGCTCAAGGAAACGGTCCTCAGCGTCAACACAGATAAGATTGTCATCAAGATACTTACGGAATACCTTCTCAACATTCTCGCTTTCGTTTTTGCGCATAAGTCCGTGATTGACGTGAACACATACGAGCTGCTTGCCGATTGCCTTGATAAGAAGAGCCGCAACAACCGATGAGTCTACACCGCCGGAAAGGGCAAGAAGCACCTTTTTGTCCCCTACCTGTGCACGGACTGCCTCAACCTGCTGTTCGATGAAGGTGTCGGCCAATTCCTTTGTTGTGATTCGAGCCATTGTGTCCGGTCTTACATTTGCATCCATTTTAATTCCTCCCGATATATATACTTTTATTTTAAACTGATTATTAACTTAGTTGGTGTAGTTATCAAAATAACCCTGCACAAGTACCACGGGTGTACCCTTGTCACCTGAGCCGCTGGTAAGGTCACAAAGTGAACCGATAAGGTCGGTAAACTGTCTGGGTGTTGTACCCTGAGATGCCATATTACCTACAAGGCTTTCTTCGCCTTTTTCAGCAATTCTCTTTGAAATCGCATCCTTAAGCTCCTGACCTGTGAGTCCGGCAAAATCGTTGTCGGCAAGATATTTGAGCTTAAGCTCGTTGGGTGTACCCTTGAGACCCTCTGTATATCCGGGAGAAACGCAGGGATCGGCAAGCTCCCAGATTTTACCCTGAGGATCCTTGAATGCACCGTCACCGTAAACCATAACCTCAATCTTTTTACCTGTCTTTTCGATAAGAAGCTTCTGTGTTCTGTTTACGAATTCATTACATTCTCTCGGAAAAAGCTTGACGGTGTTTTCAGTTGATTTATTTGAGCCTAAAAGACCGAAGCTTTCATTAAAGCCGCTGCCGTCAACGGACTGTGTAAGAATTTCGTCAAGACCGCAGACAACCTTTGCACCTGCAGCTAAAAGCAATCTCTTTGTACGGGCTCTTGTATGAATGTCGCAATTCAGAATGCAATCTGTGTAATCAAGAATTGCCTTTGCCTGATTTGCAAAAACAACCTCACACTCTGCACCGCATTCCTCAATAAGCTTTGAATAGTAATCCACATAGTCAACACCTGTGAACTCATGCTTGTTTTCGCCGAAAAGCTCACGGTATTTCTTAAGGTCAAGAACATCGGTGTAAGGATTAACGCCTGCTTCGTCGAGCTGGTCATAAGTAAGAAGATGGTTACCTACCTCGTCGCTGGGATAGCTGAGCATAAGAACAATCTTTTTACAGCCCATAGCAATACCGCGAAGACAGATAGCAAAACGGTTTCTTGAAAGAATGGGGAAAATTACACCGACAGTTTCACCGCCGAGCTTTGCCTTTACATCCTTTGCAATAGCCTCTACAGAAGCATAGTTACCCTGTGCTCTTGCCAGAATAGACTCAGTTACTGCCACAACATCCTTGTCACGAAGCTCAAAGCCTTCGCTTTCAGCTGCTTCAATAACGCTGTCACATACGATTTGTGCAAGGTCGTCGCCTTCACGGATGATAGGACAACGGATACCTCTTGAAACAGTACCTACTTTTCTTTCCATTGATACATTACCCCTTATTTAATAAGTCTTTTGGTAATATCAGCTTTACTGATAAATTTACACTATATTTTATCACCATAATCACAAGAAATCAAGTATTTATTTAAGGATATTATATTCAAAAAAATATTTTTTTACATTTTACAAAAAGAGAAATAATCCTTAGTCCATTTTTAGAATAATTCACAAACATATAGATACCCAGCCCTTCGGCTTGGATAAAAAAGACACCCACCGAAATCAAGCCGGTAGGTGTTTTACAGGATTCATCATAATGTTACTACATTTGACGGATGTTCAATTTTTTGTGTTACAAGCAAGCTCTTCTTAGCATAGAAGGTACAAACAACACGGTACTGATATCCCGAAGGTACCGAAAATGTTCTTCCGACTGAATAAGCAAAGCTATCATCATATAAATCCTCAAGGGTAAGGCAGTTCACCCAGGCTGAGCTTGTAGTTGCTCTCTTCTGAAGAACTAATTTTTTGAAGCCGCATTTTACAACATCATTATCGCAAAACATCTTTGCTACCATATCTATGTATGAACCGTTCTTTGCTATCGCAATATTATAAGTCAGGATTAAATCCGTGGCTCTTGTTGATAATTCATCCTGCGGATTCAAAGCCAATATCTCTTGTATTCTTTCTTCAGAAAATACAGCATCATGGCAAAGAATCTTTTCTTCATCAGCAGCGAAGGATTTCATAGGCAAAACTGAAACCATGCACATGATGACTATCAATACTGTTTTAAAAAGCTTTTTCATATTATTTTATTTATATAGTGCTCGCAATTTCAATAGTTTTATCAAAGGTTACACCATCAAGTTTTATTTTATATTCTCTTTCTCCTATATAATAAACAATCAAGCCTTCATAATCTTTATTAAAAACCAAAACATCTATTCCGTTAACCGTTATGATTCTAGCCCCTTCATATACGTCATTAACCAAATTATCCCCATCAAAGAAATCTGTATATGCATCAGATTTTTCTATATAAACCGACCCGCTTAAATTCTGCTCTTCATTATTGTAATCAAACTTGATCTGTCTTATCGTGTCTTCGTAGTTGATTTCAAATTTGCTTATCTCACACTCCAAGAACAAAAAACGAGGAAGTATAATGTTGTCCAAATCATTTTCAGCTAAAAGGGAATCTAAATCCTGACCTTGCTTTCCGTTGTCCGAGCTGAGTCTGAAATACTCATCATATATCTTAAGTATATGTTCGGGAACATCAATGTCAAAGATTTTTGCTCCAACGGGAATAGAAATTGTTATGAGAATTATGATAATTGCAGCAACTAAAAGTCCTTTCTTAAAATTTAATTTTTTAACTTTTTTACCTGACCTTACAGATGAATCAGTTATCTTTTCATCTGTCTTTTCTTTCGGCTCTTCCGTAAGTATATCGAGACACATGTCAATGAGCTCCGTATCCATTTCTTCGGGAGCTTTTTCAAGCTCAGTATTCATAATATCTTCGATTTCTTCTTTGGTAAAGCTCATATCTTTCACTTTTAAAATTTCTTTTAAAGTATACTTATCCATTATTTACCTCCTTCACAGAGTTAGTTGTATAAAAACAAAAAAAGTAACGCTTATTTTTATAAATTTTCAAGAAATTCTTTTATTAACCTTCTTAACTTCCTGGTCAGGCGATAATTTTTCTGCTTTACCGCCGACTCTGTAGAAGACAGTAATACCGCTATTTCTTTCATTTTCAGCTTGTCTTCATAAACATATTCGTAAAGCTGACGTTCATCACAGCTCAAAAGAGAATCGATTTCTTTAATTATCTTTTCGAGAGTCTCATCCGTCAACAGCATATTTTCAAAATCATGTCCGACAGACAAGCTGTAAAACTTTAAATTTTCTTCGTCAAAAACGACCTTACGCTCTTTGTCAGTGTTGATTTCAGAGTATTTTTTCTTGATAAGATTATTCGTTACGGAATATAGCCACGAATCCGGATATTCTATTGTTTTATCGTTAAGAATGGCTGTCCATAAAATAAGTGAAGTTTCAGCAAGAACATCCTCAACCTCATCCGGATGGCTGCTTAATTTATATGTACACAACCTTCTCAGCTTCGGTTCATTTCTTAACCACAAGCTTTTGCACAACTCACGCTTTGAAGCTTCGGTAATACTCAAATCATATCCCCTCTCTTTCAAATTTTACGCTAAATCATATGTGCAATTATACAATAAAATATCAGATTATGTCAATCTTTAGCAAATTATCTGAATTATTTTGCCTGTTTCCACCCGATAAATTCACCCTCCTCCTCATCATTTTCCTCGAATATCGGATAATACACTCGACCGTCCGAGCCTTCTGCATAACCGTCATATACGAACAAGGTTACACCGTTATCAAGCTTCACTATGTACAGTGGTTTTATAATTTCAGTTTCCTTATAAATTTTCATTTGCAAAACTCCTTATAATATATTCCTCAGGTGCGAACTTCCTTATAAATACAGTTAAACAAAAGCAAAAAAGTAACACCGCAAAAAAAAAAACAAATTTATCAGCGGTGTATCATTGCATATAATCAAGGCGGCAGAAATACCACCTAAAGGTGTGATGAGATAAAAAACTCTTCGGTTGATTTTAACTAAAAAAATATAACGGCACCTGTCGGCACCGTTATATTTTTTGTGTTTACAGCTTAATTTGGCAACAAATTAAAAATACTTTTACAATCGAGCGCGGGTTTCCGCCATAACTTATTCACTATTCCTTCTTACCTATTACTTCGCCAAAAATCGACCCAAAGATTAGTGAAAAGTGAAGAGTGAAGAAGTAATAAGTAAAAATCGACAACCTTCTGTCGAGGATTGTCGATTTTTGTGTTTACAGCTCGAATTAGCAACAAAGCATTTAGTGTTATTCTGCCTTCGGCAGAGTGATATTTTCACTATTGTGAAAGTGTTATTGAAACCTGCGGCTCCGGTGTTATTCTGTTTGCATCTTAACTGCCCGAAAGGCAATATCACTCGGCGTTAGCCGAATATCATTGCGAGCAATATAACTCGCCGAAGGCAAATAAAACTGAAAACGAGAAACTTTAACCCAAAATATTTGAAAAATCAAGTTCGCCCTTAAAGAGCTTAGTAAAGAAGTTGAGAATCATTGTGAAAAATCTCATAAATGAAACCAGTCTTGTTTTTGTTGTGGGGGTTTCAACAGGACGGGTTATCCACTCATAATCTGCACAATTTTCTTCTGTCATTGTTGAAGCAGTAAGAGTTTCGTAATCGAACACCATAAACTGTGAGCCTGATTTTACAGTGTCAACTGTTTCATTTGTGCCGTTAAGGAACTCCCAGATAACAGGCTCCAGACAGTCAATTACATCATGGTGAGCATTTTTAAGTATCCATGTTCGGTCGGGTACTCTGCAAGTTGAGAGGTCAACCTGCTTATCGGGAGCAATGTATTTACGGTTTTCTTCAGATACACCTGCAAGATATTCCTTTGAAAGAGTTTTGCCTACAGGAGCTGTTGTTGCACCGAAAGTACAGTGCGTAAGGCTTACAAGTGAGTCACTGAGAAGGTCGGCATCCTTAAGGATAGGCATGTTCATAAATCCGTACTTAGCAACAAAGCCGTAGTGAATACCGTTTTCTTCGAGTTTATCGTAGAAACCATCAAGATCTGATGAAACATGTTCCCTGTAATACTGAATCTTTTCGATGAGCCCTGCGTACTTCGTGCGAAGCTCTGAGCCCTTTTCACCGAAAACAAGGTTGAGAGCAGCATCCATATCTTTTTCGTTGACTTCAGTCCAGTAGTTGACCTGTGTAGCCATACCAAAAGCGTGAAGAAGAGCGGGCATAAGAGCCTTAGCAAGTCTTTCATAGAGTTTTTCTACTTCGTCAAGAGCTTTATCTGTAACAGTTATCTGATTAAAGAAATCCATTGTCTTGAATACGATTTCATAAAGGACATCTGTAAACTCAAAGCCAACACCGTCACCTGTTTTACCTAAGAAGTCAACCTGACCTGCATATCTTTCAATAGTCTTTGCATCAAATTCAATCTGACCACTGAAAGCCTTTGAGAAAAGAGTTGATTCATTTTGAAGAGAATCACAGAATATAACATTCTTTATGTGACCGAGATGACCGTATCTTTCAAGGTAAGCTGCAAGAAGGCTGCCGCCCATACATCTGCAATACATTGAAACCTGGTCCTGACCGGTTGTTTTAAGAACCTGTAAAACATAAGCATGGAGTCTGTCAACGTGGTCATAGGGTGAAAGACGCCAGTCATAAGCGAAGGCGTATGATGAGTTTGCGTTATAATACCAAGGATTTTTTGCTGCTGCTATTGAGTTAGCCATAACCTGAGGATGAACACCTGTTTCCTTTGTGGGGTTGCCGTTATAGTCAAGACCTGCATCAGGGAAAAGAGGCTTAAGCTCCTCATAGACAGCTCTACCGTAGTTATCCCATTTATCAAAGAGCATACCTTCTAAAACGAAAGGTTTGAGGATATTTACTGTAGTTTCAACGATGGTATCCTTGTCAATGCCGCCTTCACCATCCAGAGAAAGATCTTCAAACTGTGCTACACAGAGGGTACCGTCAGGGTAATAAAGTCCGTCACCGTTACCGCGGATGTAAACGATGGGCGTTCTTTCATTTACAGCAGACACCGAAATTACGGGTGCCATAACCGCAAAAATCATAACAAGAACGAGCGTCAAAGAAATAAATTTTTTCATTGTATTCTTCCTTTCTAAAAATATTTGTATTTATAATAACATAAGAAACAGTAATTGTAAATAAAAGTAATAATTAAATATTATTTATATAGTTGAATGTGAATATTTATATCAAAGCTTTGTATGTAATTCCTACGTAAAAAAGCATATAATCAATTCGAATGAGGGATCCACCAAGTAACAATATACAGCTTTACTGATTACATACCAATCCTTCGGATTGAATAAAAAAGACACCGCATAAGCGATGTCTTTTTTTGTGTTTGCAGCTTAAAATGGCAACAACTTAAAAATACTTTTACAATCGGGTGCGGGTGTCCCGCCCTAACTTATTCACTATTCCTTCTTACCTATTACTTCGCCAAAAATCGACCCGAAGATTAGTGAAGAGTGAATAGTGAAGAAGTGAAAAATCGACAACCTTCTGTCGAAGATTGTCGATTTTTGGCCCGCACGAAGGGATTCGAACCCCCGTTCTTCAGAATCGGAATCTGCTGCGTTATCCGGCTGCGCCACGTGCGGTTATTTGATCTTCACTAAAAAAGCTGTTGCCATTATGACAACAGCCTTTCCTTTTTCTTATTCGGCAAGGGCTCTTTCAAGCCAGATTCTGCCAATGTCCATTGCAGCATAAAGACCTTTTTTCTCTGTCTTCTGTGCAATTCTGTCGTGAGGTCTTACATCGGGGTCAGTATTGATAAGCTGTACGGAAACCTTATCCGCAACCTGTAAGCCGTCAACATCCTTTGTGCTCATAATCTGGAACATAACAACAAACTTGTCACTCATATTACCGTAATAAAGAGTGTTACCCTTTCTTACAAGGGGTTTATCCTTATATGTCAGAAATTCATTTTTCTTTTTAGCTGCCATTTTTTACCTCCTGAAATCAGCCTTTGAGATAATTTTTCAAAAGCTCCTGTAAAAGTTCATCCCTGTCAATTCTTCTTATAAGACTGCGGGCGTTATTGTGTGTTGTGATATAAGTCGGGTCCTCGGAAAGAATATAACCGACGAGCTGGTTGATGGGGTTATAGCCTTTTTCCTGGAGAGCAGAATAAACTGTGTTCATAATCTCCTTCATTTCTTCGGGAGTACCCACCGTAAGTTTAAATTGTATTGTCTTGTCGCTCATTTCTGAACCCTCCGATCAATTTAATATTATACGTATCATTATATAACATTTTTAATAATAAAACAATGGTATTTTCAAATTTTTATCAAGTTTTTTTCGTCACTTTACGTCAATATCACAGAAAACCAGACAAATCATTACACTTGATCCTTTTCTGAATCCTTTTTCTTTAAGGAAAGGCAGGAAAAATTATCCTTCAGTGCACCCGTCGGACAAGCAGAAATACACTCACGGCAACGGATACACTCGGCACTGTCGGGATTTTCACAGGGGTTGACATTCATCTTGCACTTTTTTTGGCAAAGATTACAGCCGACACATTTTTCCTTTTCAAAGGTAAGCCTGAAAACCGATATCTTATTAAAAAAGGAATAGATTGCGCCTAAAGGACAGATATACCTGCAGAAGGGTCTGTATATCAATATCGATAAAATCACCGTGACGGCAAGAATGAGAAGCTTCCAGGTATAAAGAAACCCGACGGTTTCTCTCAATGCGCTGTTTAAAAGCACCAGAGGTACTCCCCCTTCAAGTGTTCCCGCAGGACAGATATACTTGCAGAACCAGGGGTCACCAAGTCCTGTCGCATCAACTGCAACCATAGGAAGAAGAATAACAAAAACGAGGAGTATAAGATATTTAAGTTTTCTTAAAAGCTTGTCTCCTTTAAAGGTACGGATTTTTTTTGGAAAAGGTATTTTATTAAGTAAATCCTGCACAAATCCGAATGGACAAAGCCAGCCGCAGACATATCTGCCCATAAGCGCACCGATAAAAATAAGAAAGCCCGATACATAAAGGCTTATCTTGTTTCCTCTTTCACCGAAGGAGGCTTGCAGAGCACCGACGGGACAAGAGCCGAGGGCTCCGGGGCAGGAATAACAGTTAAGACCGGGCAGACAAATGCTTTTAAGCTTTCCCTGATAGATTTTTCCCTGGACAAAGCCCGCAAGATAGCTGTTGGTTATAAGAGCCCAGACTCCTTGAAAAATCAGACGGGGATTAGACTTTTTCTTTTTTCTTTTCTTATCCAATTCCTATACACTCCAGACAAATTCTTACGGCTTTTTCAAAAACATCTCTGTGCTGCCCGTCTGCAGCTCCTAAAAGCATCATCGCAAAGCCCGAAAGAGCGATAATACCTCCGATTATTTTTTTCTTATCTGTCTTCATTTTTATCACCAGGATATATAATAACATATAATTGTTAAAAATAACACATTTTTTAAATTAAAATATTATTGTTTATTTTTCTTTTTCGCAAATTTAACTGCAATATAAAGGTCTATAATGTCTCTGGTAAAAAAAGAAAGGAAGGCAAAATGCAATGGCAAAAAAAGTTACTGCAGAAAAAATCAAGATTCTCCGTCGTGCGGCTTATGTTGCCTTCCCCCACTCCCTTCCCATACTTGCAGGCTATGGCTTTTTGGGTCTTACCTACGGCATTTGTATGAGTGTAAACGGTCTTCATCCTCTTTACACCTTTTTTATGTGCATTTTTCTTTACGGCGGCTCAACACAGATAGTCGGTGTCAGTCTGCTCACAGCTGCTTTTGACCCTGTTAATTCCTTCATTATTACCTTTATTCTCTGCGCAAGGCATATTTTTTACGGAATATCCATGCTGGAAAACTACAAGGGTCTCGGCATCAAAAAATTATATATGATTTTCGGTATGGTTGACGAAACCTTTTCCATTAACTATTCTGCACAGCCTCCTTCCGACGTTGACAGAGGCTGGTTTATGTTTTTCGTAACCCTTTTCAATCAGATTTATTGGATTATCGGCTCAACAGTCGGTGCTGTTTTCGGCACGATGATTAAATTCAGCACCGAAGGTATCGAATTCGTTATGACATCAATGTTTGTCGTTATCTTCCTCGAACAGTGGAAAAAAGATAAAAACCACCTCAGCGCCTTCTTCGGTCTCGGTGTATCGGTTATCTGCCTTTTGATTTTCGGCGCAGATAACTTTATCATCCCGTCAATGATCGGCATATTCGCTATTCTTACTCTTTCGAAAAGTAAGCTTGAAGGAAAGGTCGGTGACGAAGCATGAGCACAAATCAGAAAATTATCACCATAGCCGTTATGGTTCTTGCCACAGTCATAATGCGCTATCTTCCCTTTGTTCTTTTTCCGGACAACAAACCGACACCGCCCTTTATTCATTATATGGGCAAGGTGCTGCCTCCTGCAGTTTTCAGCTTTCTCGTTGTCTACGCTCTCAAAAACGTCAGCATACTTGACGGAAGTCACGGTATTCCCGAGTTTATCGCTATAGTAATTACTGCAGCTACTCATCTTTGGAAAAAGCAGATGCTTCTCTCTATCGCCGCAGGAACGATAAGCTATATGCTGATGGTTCAGTTTATCTTTTAGGAGCTTATATGAAAAACTTTGTAAAGTCTGAAAAATTCATTTACATTATGATAACCGTCGCCTTTCTCGGTACATTTCTTACGGTGTATCTGAAAACAGAGCAGAAGCTGAGCTCCGTAAGAGAAGCTTCGCCCGTGGTTATACACGATGTAACCCTTGAAAAAAGCGAAGATGAAAGAACCGTTTATATTACAGCATCAGGTAAAAAATATCACCTTGACGGATGTAATTTTCTTGGTGACAAGAAAATAGCCGTTACTGTCGGTGATGCAGAAAAGGCAGAATTTGAGCCATGCGCTTATTGCAGTCCGTAAAAAACAGGGAATGACCTCATACAGTCATTCCCTGTTTTATTATTTTATAACAGTATATATTTCGTATGCAGCCTCTGCTCTTGTTACAGCTTTGAAGGCTTTACCCGAAACAATCATTCTGAACATTTCAGTAATATGTTTGAAAAAGCCAATGATGCTACCCTCACCTGAAGCCTTGTATAAAGCAGAGTGAAGATTAAGGCTTGTAACCTCTGCATTACTGTCGTTTATTTCATAATCAGACGAAACTTTATTAAGAATTTCAGATAATTCTGCCTTTGTGATTTTTTCGTCACCGCCGAAGCTTACACCGTCAACGCCCTTCATATAGCCGTTTATATACATATACTCGACTGCCTTATACTCTGCCGCACCGTAAGGAATATCCTTATAAGGATATCTTGCATCGGGAAGAGCCTCAAAGATTTTGTCTGCAATAAATCTGTGACCTGCAACAGTGGGATGTGAAATTTCAACAACGGTGCCGTAGGTGTCAACATAGATATAGCCGTACTTTTCCTGATTGTCTAGTACGTGCTTATTGCCGTAATCGATAATCGCATTCTCTACCTTGATTTTCATTGCATTGGGCTGAGCAATATTTTCAGGCTCACCTTCAGGCGTCTGGTAGTAAGTCGGAAACATACCGATAGCAGCAATAGTCACATCGGGATTTTTCTCATAGATATATTCAATAATATAATTCCAGTTTTCTCTGAGGTTAGAAAAAGCATAGTTCATAGCCTCGGGAAGTGCTACAACCAGCTCGTCGAGTGCATTAAGATAATCGGCAAGCTCAACAATTTTTGAAATAATGCCGTCTTCAAAGGTGGCTGTTGCAAGATAATTTCTCAATTCCTCCCTGAACTCCTCGGGAAGTGCGTTTTCAAGCTGAACATCAGCCATAATCCAGCCGAGATATGCACCCCAATCATTACCGCCGATACCGATTAAAATAAGATCCGATTCAGCAACAGCCTGACGAAGCTGAGGAGTCTTAGCTAAAATTTCATCCTTGGGTGTATGAGGCACCTTATCAAAGAGATATTTGTCATCGGGTCTGTAGCTGTCATCAAGCATATAACGAAGCTCGATTGTTCTGAAGCCGGGGCAAGCCATGGGAATAAGCTCAGCACCAAGCTCATCAGCCACATAAGCGGCATAGGAATCGTCAACACGGTTGAATTCGCTCATTTCGTGGCCATAATCGGTGAAGCCGCTGGCTTCACTGTCACCAAGAAGCAAAACCTTATCATATTTGTGATACTGCTTTTCGCCGTCTGCAGCAAAGGAGACAGTTGAGCCTGAAACGAGAATAAGTGTAAGCAGGATTGCAAGCACTTTTTTCAGATTTTTCATTTTAAATCCCCCTAAAATAAACAAATTTGTACTTCATGTTAACATTAAGCAATAAAAATGTCAACATTAATTTTTCTGTAACAAAAAACGGATACTAGCCTGCAGGCTTTCATTTCCTGCTTTCTGTTATATCAGTTTGCGCTGTCTTCTTTTTTATGCGTTGTTTTGGTAGACGGATTCAGTGCATTTTTTATTTCCGAAACAGCATTTGCACCGTTTGCAAAAATATTCTGATATTTATTCAGATACATTTCATAACCGAAAGGAAATACTGACTCGTCAAGTCTCACCGTAATAGGCTTAATGTTTCTGCACATTTTAGCACCGTTGATTTCATCCTCTACCCTATCTGATGCTACAGAGTTCTGCGAACTGAACAGGAGAAAATCCGTACATCCCCGCAAGCGCTCACCCAAAAAAACATTCCAGTTGGATCCCTTGTTTATGCCCTCATCATACCATATGCGATAGCCCTCCTTTTGCAGAGCAGACAGATAGGGTAAAACAGTTTTTTCATCCTTGTGGGAATAGCTTACAAAAATATATTCCTTATTTCCTTTATAGGGTAAACCAACATACAAGCGCTCATTTAGTATCTTCTCTAACTCTTTTGCTTCCTCTATTATTCTGTCATACTGAGAATAAAGAGCATCAAAGCCGAACTCATCATCCGTTGAATAAATTACCTTTTCATCAAATAAAGACATATTCTCAGTATATATCTTTCTCAAAGATTTCCCTTTTTCAAGACGCATTTTTACGCCCGTCTCGTTTTCAATAACCTTGCGAGTCATCTTTTCAAGACTGTATTTATCAATTTAAAGATATATAGTAATAACATATTCACCGAAGGAATCCTTTACCTGACGGATAAAATCCAGATTATCGGGTGACGCCGTAATCAGGGCATTGCTTCTTCCACGTACGGCATCAATAATCTGAGCTTTATAAAATCCGGTCATTCCTCCGTGAATAGTATATTTAAAATCACACCTTTCGACATCTTCCAAAGGATACTCAATAAAGCCGTCTCCGCAATGCCCGACTACGGAATCCTCCGGTCTGTAGGTGTATTTTTTTATAATAGAATATCCTTTGCCTTCGAAATACGAACGGCTGTTTTTTCCTGCATCAAGTGTAGCACCTACCAAAATTACAAGCATATTAAACCCCCTTTTTTCATTTTAAAATAACCTTTCATAAGATTGCACATATAAACTCTGCAAAAATACAATATCATTTTTTTGTTTTTCTGTCAACAAAAAAACGCCCGGTTTATCCCCCGCAAAATCGGTCAATACTCTGTGTGAGGTGATGTATGTGATAAATATGCTCATAAGAGGTATCATTATTTATGTAACGGTTATTTTTGCCGTAAGGCTGATGGGAAAAAGACAGATCGGTGAGCTGCAGCCTGCCGAGCTTGTGGTAACAATTCTCCTTTCTCAGGTAGCTTCTATGCCCTTTGAAAGCCTTGAAGTGCCTCTTTTAAGCATACTGTCCATTGTATTTTTACTCATATCCCTCGAAATTCTATGCTCCGTTGTGAGTCTTAAAACAAAGACCTTCCGTAATCTCATTCAGGGCAATCCCATACTGATAATAAAAGACGGTCAGCTCGTACAAAGTGAGCTTAAAAATATACGCTACAGCGTTGAGGATTTGCTGGAGGCACTCAGGCTCAAGGATATATTCGACATTGGCCAGGTACAGTTTGCCTATATAGAGACCAACGGCTCAATAAGTGTTCTTTTGAAAAACAGATTTCGCCCCGTAACAATTGACGATACAGATATTAAGACTTCTCCCTGTGAGCTTCCGTGCCTGGTTATAAGCGACGGTAAAATAGTAAAAAGTCAGCTTGATATCTGTGCAATGACAGAAAAAAGACTACACAGCATAATGAAGCAGGAGCACATCAGAATCGAGGATGTTATGCTTATGACAGCCGAAAGAGGCGGGAAATATTACATTGTCAGAAAGGAAAAGAGCAAATGAAAAGAATAATTTCTGCCGTTGTGCTTTTATTTGTCTGCATCGGTATATGTGTTTTCGGCAGCTTTGCAGCAGAAAACAAGGGTGCAGACATTATGGATACGCTCGATAAATTAGAAAGTGAAATCAAGGACGGCAAAGGTGACGAAGCCTATTATCTTATTAAGGAGCTGGAAAAGGAATGGGAAAAGTCAGAAAAGCTTTTCAGCTCCATTTCCGAAACCTCACTTATTGACGAGATTGACATTTCTTTGAGCAGTATAGAAAAATATATTATCACAGATATGACCGAGGAGGCAATTATTGTTATTGAGGAGTGCAGGTGCGGTATTGAAACCATAGTCAGACGGCAAAAAATTTCTCTTGACAATATACTTTAAAAAGTTGACCGCCAACACAATCGGTGCTATAATAATCCCAACATTTCTGAATGTGAGGATGTTTTATGAAAAAGTTTATGAATCCACGCTTTATGCTTATTCTTTCAATGGCTATTTTCGGCACAATAGGCATCTTTGTGCGTAATATTCCCGTTTCGTCGGGTGAGCTTGCACTATACCGTGCTGTTATGGCGGCAATTTTAATCGGTGGATTTTTGCTTATAACCAGACAAAAAATACCCTTTGCCGAAATAAAAAAAGAAATTCCTTTCCTTCTGGCTTCAGGAACAGCAATGGGTATAAACTGGATTTTACTTTTTGAGGCTTACAAATATACCTCTGTTTCCGTGGCAACCTTAAGCTATTATTTCGCTCCCGTTATAGTCACGGTGGTATGTCCCCTTCTCTTTAAAGAAAAGCTGACGGGAAAGCAGATTCTGTGCTTTATTATGTCAACAGTCGGTCTCATTCTTATCACCGGTATCGGAGGACTTGCGGGAAAGAGAGACCTAATCGGAATTCTGTTCGGTCTCGGTGCAGCCTGCTTCTACGCTACAGTTATCCTGCTGAACAAGTTCATAAAAAATGTGGAGGGTATACACCGTACATTTCTTCAGTTTATCGCGGCGATTATCGTCCTTCTCCCCTACGTAATGCTTACTAGCGGCTTTACTCTGGAAAAACTTGACGGAAAGGGCTGGACAAACCTTCTCATTATCGGTCTCATTCACACTGGAGTTACATACTGCATGTATTTTTCATCTCTCAAGGAATTACCGGGACAGAAGGCTGCCATTCTCAGCTATATCGACCCGTTGGTAGCGGTGCTCATTTCCGTGACGGTGCTAAATGAGACTATGACCGTGCCGCAGATTATCGGCGGTGTGCTGATTTTAGGATTTACGATGCTTAATGAGATTACACCGAAAGAGAAGAAATGAAAACATAAAAACCATTGTAGAGCCGTAATGGCAATACAATGGTTTTTTTATTATTCCTCAACAAGGTTAATACAGTCCCAATCCTCGAACATTAAAAATTCGAATGCACATAAGTCATAACACGAAAGATGTTCTATGTTGCCTATTGTTACAAAACCAACATACCCGTTATTAACTTTCCAACATATAAAATTTCTTACGTTGTTATTATTACTTACTTTATACACACTTGGTTGCACATCAAACATTTCGGAAATACCAAGCGCATTAATTATATCTCTGACAGTCGGAGATGTCTTATCAACTAAATCAGAACAGTATCCCAGTACTAAATTTAACTCTCCGTTTTCAACACCGATAAACAACTCATTTGTACCATAGAAATAATTAATAGCACTATTCTTTTTGATGTAATAGCTTGCAATCATATTTCCGTTTGTCTTATCAAAAAAAGTTGCACCTGTTTGATTTTTATAACCTTCAAAAGACCGATTTAAAACATCTAAATCTACCGAAACATATGGCATTGCATCATCACTTGTAATATCAGTTTCCTGCCAATCGTCATAAGGTTTACCGTTTTTCCACAAGCAATCCATACCGGAATCGGGATAACCTCCGTAAATATCACAATTTTCATCTATAGACACATAATATGAATATCCGTCAAATTCTGACATCTCAAAGACGTAAAATCTTTTTTCAGAGATGACAGTAAGTCCTTTGCTCTCAACACCGCTAAAATCACTTTCATAGTATTCAAAAAACTCTTTTAACTCATTTTCTGCTGAAAGAAATTCATCTTCCGATTCGTTTTCACTATTCACAGACAGTGTCTCTTGACTTGAATTGTTGTTATCTATATCTTGATCTGCTGTATCATTACTGCATGACACAAAGCATATCATCAATACACCTATAATCACAGCAAATACAACTAATCTTTTTAACATCGTCTTTTCTCCATCAATCTTATTTAAAATACATATAAAGCTGACACTTTATCATACCGTTATAAAGCTTTCTTCTCTTGTCAGCCTTTCTGCCGAAGAAAATTTCAAAATCCTCCGAGGGGCTTATAATGCTGTAGGACCAGCCCTTTTGCTGCTTAAAGCATTTACCCATTGACTTATATAAATCCTCCGCCTGCTTCAGGTCTAAAAGTCTTTCACCGTAGGGCGGATTACAGATAAGAGTTCCTCTTTCGGTTTTCGGTGTGAAATCCTTTACATCACATTTTTCAAAGGTAATGAACTTGTCCACTCCTGCTCTTTTTGCGTTGGCTTTGGCAAGCTCCAGAGATTTTTCATCGATATCCGAGCCGTATGCCACAAACTGACTTTCGGTGAGAGCGAGGCTTCTTGCTCTTTCTCTTTCCTCACTCCAGATATTCTCGGGGAGATTTGTCCATCTTTCAGCGGTAAAATGACGGTTAATTCCCGGAGCCATATTATTGGCGAGTAAGGCACCTTCAATAAGAATAGTACCAGAGCCGCACATAGGGTCATAAAGAGTATGATAAGGGCGGAGTCTCGAAAGACAGCAAAGAGAAGCGGCAAGGGTTTCCTTGATAGGTGCTCCGTTTGATTCAAGACGGTAGCCTCTTTTATGAAGTCCGTAGCCTGAGGTATCAATAAGAAGGCTTACCTGATCCTTCATAATGGAAAACTGTATCTGATAAAGGGGGCCTGTTTCCTCAAACCAGGAAATATTATACTTACTCTTGAGCCTTTCAACGACGGCTTTTTTGATAATCGACTGGCAGTCACTTACGCTGAAAAGAGTTGAATTAAGTGAATAGCCCTTTACGGGGAAGGTGTCATAGGCACCGATCCACTCTTCCCAGGGCAATGCCTTTGTGCCCTGAAAAAGCTCTTCAAAGGTTTTTGCCTGAAAGGTTCCGACCAAAATCTGTATTCTTTCGGCATAACGGGAGCATATGTTCGCTCTTGCCAGAAGATTTTCGTCGCCCGAAAAAAGCACTCTTCCGTTTTCAGAAACGACGTTTTCTGCGCCAAGCTCCTTCATTTCATCAGCAATAAGCTTCTCAAGGCCGAGAAGACACGGAATAACAAAATTTATCTTCATAAATAACCTGCTTTCTGAATAACAATAAAACCCTGCCGACATAAGTCAGCAGGGTGATTATATCACATCTTTTCAGATAAATCAATCAACATCAGGAATAATTAAGCCGTATCCGCCGTCTTTTCGGGCATATACAACACAGATTTTTTCACTTGTGCTGTCGAGGAACATATAAAACTGATGGTCGAGAAGATTCATCTGCAATATTGCCTCTTCAACGCTCTGAGGCTTGAGGGTGATTTCTTTTGAACGGACAACAGAATAATCGTCCTCCGGCTCAAAGGTGTCGATTGCTTCATATGCCTCGAAGGCACCGCTGCGAAGCTTCTTTTCAACCTTGGTTTTATTTTTGCGGATTTGACGTACGATTGAGTCAGCACATCTGTCAAGGGCATCATTCATATTCGCAGCTCTTTCCTGAGAACGGAAAATCATACCGTCATGGAAAATGGTAACCTCAACTATCTGCTCATTCTTTTCAACAGTTGCAGTTATCTTTGCTTCGGTGTCAGCGCCAAAAAACTTTTCAACCTTTTTGAGTCTTTTTTCAGCTCTTTCCTTGAATGAATCTCTGGGTGTGCATTTTCTGCCGATAACTGTAATTTTCATATCGTCAGCTCCTTTCTGTGCTCAAAAGGACTTTCATCCTTTTGTCGTCTTTATTATAGCACATATTCACATAAAAATAAATAGTTTTCAGAAAATTTTATTTATTTTTTATATAAAAATTACCTTCAGATACAAAAAGGAGTCTCTCGGAATTTTCTCCGGAGACTCCTTAAACTTTATTTGATTGCTTCGAGATAAATTTCTTCAACAATCCTGTTCATCTTATCAAGATTATTTTCGATTTCTTCAACAAGTCTGAACTGATTTCTCGCCCTTACAAGATTATGACCGGGATATTCCGTTTTAAAATACACATCACCGTCAAGGTAATCCTTAAGAAAGCGTACACCGCATTCATAGGTCATAAGCTTTGCAGAAAAAGCAAGGTGATCCACCTCTGCTCTTGTGAGAGCTCTTGCACAGGTGCTGAGAAAACCACGGGTATAGCTTTTGAAAAGCTCTACGGAAATGTTTACATTCTCCAGATCGGCATCATCCTCTTTGGTAGTGTTAGCACCGAAGCGGATAGCGTCGCCGAAATCGTAGAGAGAGAAGCCGGGCATAATGGTATCAAGATCGATAATACAGATAGCCTTGTTAGTTTCCTCGTCAAAGAGAACATTATTAAGCTTCGTATCGTTATGGGTAACTCTCAAAGGAATGAGACCCTGCTCGTAAAGGCCGAGCAGAACCTTGGCATCCTCCTTTCTGTCGAGAGCAAACTTAATCTCCTGCTCCACTTCCTTCGCTCTGCCCTTTATATCGGCGGTGACAGAAGCCTCGAGAGCCTCCACTCTTTTAGGAGTGTTATGGAAATCCTTGATGGTTTCGTGAAGAGTTTCCATAGGATATCCGCTGAGGTTTCTCTGAAATCTGCCGAAGGCCTTGCCTGCATTTTCGAAAAAGCTGCGATTTTTAATGTAGTTAATTGTGTAGGATTTATCGATAAAGCGGTAAATTCTCCAGCATTTATCGGCGTGATAGAGGTAGTATTTACCTGTGTCTGCTTCTAAAAATTCTAGACATTCTCTGGAGCTGTCCTTGCCCGATTCTTCGATTTTAGCCTTAAGATACCTCGTAACGCTGACGATGTTTTCCATAAGCTCGTCGGGATTTTTAAATACATGGGTATTGATTCCCTGAACGATGTACTTTTCGGTCCTGTCGCCGTTTTCAAAGTTGGCACGATAGGTAGAGTTTATGTGACCGTCGGTGTAAACGCTGAAATCAATCAGCTCTCCCTCTATACCGAATCTGGTGGCAATAACTTTAATTTCATTCTGAATAGACATCACGTTATCCGTCCTTTATTTATCAGTTTTCTTGATGTAATACATTCTTGAGTCGTTATCAAAGAGCATTCTGGAGTTTGTGAAATTGAAACCGCTGTAGTTAAAGGGCTGCTTAGGCTTGAAGCCGGAGCTCATAAGAGCATCTCCGCCGATAGTGTAATCTTCCTTTTCATTGCGAAGCTTAACGGTTTTGCAAAGGAAGTCAAACATCTTGCCGTCCTCAAGGTCCATCTTCTTAGGAAGAGGAACATTGATCATTTCGCCGAAATTCTTGAACTCAAGAATCTGGGTGCGTACTTCCATATCATAGGTAAAGTCCTCATCAAGATCGCGGAACTTGATTACATCGTTACCCCAGTTAGGCTTGACTCTGTCCACAAAGTAGCCGAGCATAGCCTCACTCTTGTCCTTTGAGGTAATCTGCCATAATATTTTATCGTCAACGGTAATGTCACCGGTGCGTGAATAGATACCGAACTGTAAAAGCTTTCTGTGCTTCTTATAGTATTCAATCTGCTTTTTAACTCTTGCTCTGTCAAGGTCGGAAAGCATTGTAACATCAAGCTCATAGCCGAGAACACCGAAGGCGGAAACATTGAATCGGTGGTCAATGCTCTGTGCTCTGAAGTTTGCAAAGCTCATTGAGGCTGCAACGTGCATAGTTGTAACAGACTGAGGATAACCGTAGGATGTGCCGCTCTGGATGTAAAGACGGTCGAGAACGTCGGTGTTATCACTTGTCCAGCACTGAGGCATATAACAGAAGGTACCGAGGTCAAATCTGTTACCGCCGCTTGAACAGGCTTCAAAGAGAATTTCGGGGAATCTGCCGATGAGGGCATCCCAGATTTCATAAAGACCTAAGATAAATCTGTGGAAATATTCACCGCTCTTTGCACCCTTCTGACGTGAGAAGACATCCGAGAAATGGCGGTTGTTATCCCACTTGATATAAGCGATGTTACCGTAACGGAAAACATCAGTCATCGTGTTGATGATATACTCACGTACTTCTCTTCTTGTAAGGTCAAGTGTAAGCTGATTTCTGCCCTGAGAAGGCTCATATTTATCCGTTGTCATAGCCCAGTCGGGATGCTCACGGTAAAGGTCGGAGTCGGGATTGACCATTTCAGGCTCTACCCAGAGACCGAACTTAAGTCCCATATCGTTAACCTTCTTTGCAAGGCCGCCGATGCCGCTGGGAAGCTTTTTCATATTTACATACCAGTCACCGAGACCTGCCTTATCGTTGTTTCTCTTTCCGAACCAGCCGTCGTCAAGAACAAACATTTCAGCACCGATATTCTTTGTTGCCTTAGCAATTTCAAGAATTTTCTTTTCAGTAAAGCTGAAGGTGGTACATTCCCAGTTATTGACAAGAATGGGGCGCTCTCTGTTTTTCCAATAGCCTCTTACAATATGCTCATTAACGAAATCGTGCATATTATGGCTCATACCGTTAAGTCCCTCGTGACTGAAGGTCATAACGCTTTCGGGTGTGTCAAAGGACTCGCCTGCGCCGAGATGCCATTCAAATTCAAAGGGATTGATACCGTTCTGGATTCTTACAAGGCCGTGGGTTGAAACCTCTGCTCTTGCAGTATGGTTACCGGAATAAACGAGGTTAAAGCCGTAGCAGTCACCGTTATGCTCGGTTGTATTCTTTTCTCTGATTGCAAAGAAGGGGTTATGACGGTTTGAGGAATAACCGGCAATAGAACCGATTTCACACACACCGGGAACGAGGGGTCTTTCGTTTTTATATCTTTCTCTTGCCCAGGCTCCGTCGAAGGAAAGCATTACATAGTCCCCTCTCTGAAGGTCGAGCTGCATACTCATAAGAGAATGGATTTTGATTGTACTGTCGCCCTTGTTGATAAGACGGGCACTTCTTGTAATAACATTGCACTCACTGAAAACAGTATAGAAAAGATGAAGCTCAGCTTTTAAAGCGGAATCCTCAAGAACAACAGTAAGAGTGTCGCTGTCGCCGTAGCTTGAGGGAAGGCCGTGAAGCTCAGGCTTAACCTTGGTTACAGCGTGGGATTTATATTTGAAATCGGTGGTGAAGATACCGTCCTCAGGCATAAGCTGCATAGCAGGAATACGGTAATCGCCCTTACCGTAAGCAGAGTATTCAAGAGCGATATGGTCAAGAGAAAGAGAGGTGTCTTTCTGGGTATAGGGTGTGGAGTTGCTGTAGCCGGAAGCGTGCTTATCATAAAGATAAGTAAAATCGTCAGAATTTCTGATTTTTCTTCCGTAATACATACCCTCAAGCTGACCAGTAGGAAGAGCTCTGAAAACATAGCTCGTCTTTTCGGTCTGTAAGTGGAATACATTTTCTTTGCTGATATAAATCATATTTCCTACCTCGACATATTAATGTCTTTACCTTTCTTGTTTTACAACAAAATTTAACACAATAATTTTATACCATTTATTGCCAAGTGTCAATAAAATACCGCCGAAAACTTCTCCGGTCGGTCTTTGTTAAAAAAAATTCAACAAATCGTGATATTTTCTGCATTGTAATAAGCGAAGTTTTATGATAGAATATTAATAAACTGTGAAAGGAGAACTTTCTTGATGGAAACTATTATTATTGCTGATGACGAAATAAGAATAAGAAAGCTTGTATCTGATTTTCTCAAGCAGGCAGGCTACAACGTGATCGAAGCCGAAGACGGAGATCAGGCTTTTGACCTCTTTGAAAAGCACAAGGACAGCCTGAGTCTTATTATTCTCGACATTATGATGCCCGGACTTAACGGCTGGGAGGTAACCAAGAAAATTCGCGAAACCTCAAATCTTCCCGTTATTATCCTTACCGCAAGAAGTGAAGAATTCGACGAGCTTATGGGCTATGAATCAGGCGCTGACGATTATGTTACAAAGCCCTTCAGTCCCTCTGTACTTATCAAAAGAGTCCAAGCTCTTTTGAGAAGGTCCGGCTCAGCCTCCGTTTTGAATACAGAAAAGAGGTTCAATGATCTTGTTTTCAATGACGATGCTCACGAGGTACGTCTTGACGGTAAGGAGATTGATCTTACACTCAAGGAATACAACATCCTCAAAAAATTTCTTGAAGCACCCGGAAGAGTCTTTTCAAGAGAGCAGCTTTTAGACAGTGTATGGGGCTATGATTTTACCGGTGATATCCGTACCGTTGATTCCCACGTGGCAAGACTGAGAACAAAGCTCGGCGACTGGGGCGCAATGCATCTCAAAACCGTATACGGTATCGGCTATAAGATTGAGGAATTCTAAATGAAAATCCGTGACAAAAAGACGCCTTTAAGAAGGCGGACATCCTTTATTGTAATTTTGTGTTTCTGCTTTTGTCTTTTCTTTGCAAGTGTTATTCAGTTCACCTTTATGGACGACCTTTATCTTTTTGCAACACGGCAAAGTATGATTATGATTTCTCAGCAGATAATGGATATAAATTTCAAAAAGGATGATTATAAAAGTATTCTTGACGATATCGAGGTCAACAAGGACGTATACATAGAAATATACTCCCCACGCGACAAGCTTTTTTATACAACAGACAGTAACGATATAGTGTATGAGCCCGACGGGAACTCAGACCAGGAAGAGCTCAAGCCCCGTATCATGAAAATACTGTCACACACTGAGCTTGACGACGGAAGCTATTTTGAATTCCGTCAGGAGCATTACACTGAGGCGGAATACATTGTTTACGGTGTATTTTTCGGACAAAACAACGGCATTGAAATATACCGTTCTCTTGATGCGATGAAATCCAATGCAGCCACGGCAAGCTGGGCATTTTTCGTTACCACAATTGCATTGAGCGTATTGATGATTACAATTGCCGTAATCTATGCCAATTCGGTTATCACACCTCTGCTTATTATCAACAATAAAACCCGAAGCATTATAAATATGGATTTCAGCCAGACCTGTCCTCCCTTTAAAATCAAAGAAATCCATGAGCTAGGCTCAAATATAAACCGTCTTTCCGCCGCCCTCAACGATGCTCTCAGAAACCTCAAGAGTGAAAACCGGCGTCTTGAAATGGACATTGAGATGAAAAGACGAATGGAAAAAACAATGCGTACATTTATGGCAAATGTTTCCCACGAGCTTAAAACTCCTATTTCAATTATTCAAGGCTATGCGGAAGGAATGAAATACGGCATAGGCTGCGACTCAACCGAGGAATTCTGCGACATCATTCTCGAGGAATCGGCAAAGATGAATAACCTCGTAAGCAGACTTATGGAATATCTTCAGTACGGAACAGAAAATTACAGAGTCAACAAGACCACCTTCAACGTTGCTTCCTTTATAAAAGAATGCGTGGATTTAAGATCACACCGCATAAAGGAAGCAGGCGCCACCGTAAAGTTGGCCATTGATGAAAAGCTTTACGGCTACGGTGATACAGAGCTTTTATCCAATGTGTTCAACAACTATCTTTCCAATGCTCTGAGCCATATTGATTTCGAAAAAGAAATCATCATAAGCTCCGAGGATAAAGGCAGCTGCTGTCGGATAAGCGTTTTCAACACCGGCAAACAGATTCCCGGAACAGATATCGAAAACATATGGCAAAGCTTTTACCGTGCCGACAAATCCCATTCCCGTGCCGAAGGAAGATTCGGTCTTGGTCTTTCCATCGTTGCAAAGCTTCAGGAGCTGCACGGTCAGAAATACGGTGTAATGA
Source organism: Acutalibacteraceae bacterium (assembly GCA_045603665.1). Classification (GTDB taxonomy): domain Bacteria; phylum Bacillota; class Clostridia; order Oscillospirales; family Acutalibacteraceae; genus UBA6857. The sequence goes on along the minus strand of JAZUMO010000017.1, from coordinate 14,532 downwards.
ACAAAGAAAAGGGTGTCGAATTCTGGTTCGATATTGAAAAAACAAATGCACCTAAATAAAAATTAAGAGCTGTGAGAACAGATGTTTTCACAGCTCGTTTTTTGTTTTCAGTTGTTATTTACCGTAACAATGTAAGGCTGAATGGCGTGGGCTACAGCATATACAGGCATAGACTGAAGAATTATTCTTCCCGGGCCCGAAATAACTGTATGAAAAATCCCTTCACCGCCAAGAACAATATTTTTTACACCGGGAACCGTTACCACGTCCATGCTGCAGGAAGCATCCATAGCCGCAAGATAGCCCGTGTCTACAATCATTTTTTCACCGGGTGCGAGAACATATTCCGTTGCATGACCGTCAATTTCAACAAAGGCTTTTCCGTTACCGGAAAGTCTTTGCATAATAAAACCCTCTCCGCCAAAGAGACCTGCCTTGAGTTTCTTTTGAAAGTGCACAGAAATGTTAACAGCCTTTTCACCGGCAAGAAAAGATCTTTTCTGAACAATTATATCATTGCCGGGGGTAATGTCAAAGGTTTTTATGCATCCGGGAAAGCTTGACGCAAAAGCAATCATACCTGGCCCGCCCTTAGCAGTATAAATGTTTTGAAACATAGCTTCACCGGCAAAAAGTCTGCCGATAGCTTTGCCTATTCCGCCTGATGATGTGGTTTGCATTTCCATATTGGGACTCATCCATGACATACTGCCTCTTTCCGTAATCATCTGCTCTCCCTGTTCAAGATAACAGGTCACTACCGGCAAGGTATCCCCTTCTATTTTGTACTGCATATTTTTTCTCCTTTTATTTAAAACTCAGCAAGATTATCTGATGTGGATTTTCTCTTACCTTCTTCGATTTCGTGAATCATTGCAACAAGCTTTGTATTTACGGGAGTTGGCACAGAATATTCGGCACCCTTCTCAACAAAATATCCGTTGAGAATATCAATTTCCGTCTTTTCACCCTTTTCGAGAGATTGAAGAGTGGAGGGCTTTACGTCAGAATAAAGAAGACCTACGGCACGGACAACAAGCTTGCAGAGGGAATTGTAAAGCTTTCCGTTACTCAGGGCAAGGAATCGGTAATCGAGCATCAGTCCGTACTTGGGCACCTTGAGCTTCATAGCCTTAGCTACGGCCATACCCTCTCTGGCAATGCTCAGGAAAAGATCTCTTGCTCTTACATCCTTAAGGATTTCACCTAATGTCTTTCCTGTGATACCCGCAACAGCATTGATACATGAATTGATGATAAGCTTTGAATACTGTCTTGCCTTTATGTCCATAGTAACCTCTGTAGGAAGAACAGTTTTAAGCATTCCGGCAAACTCATCAAGCTTTGCGGGACGTCTTCCGTCGAGCATACCGACATAAAACTCACCCTTTGAGGTCATTGTTACATCATTTGCTTTATTTTTTGTGGCACCAAAGCCTATCATACATCCGACAACCTTATCTCTGCCGACAATTTCTCCGAGTTCCTCGGTGAGAATACCGTTCTGCATTCCGACAACAAGACCGCCGTCAGCCACATAAGGAAGACATGCCTTCGCACATTCCGCCATGGCGGCATACTTTGTTGCAATTATAACGAGGTCAAATTTTTCTTCACCAAGTGCCTCATAGCTGCTGTAGCAGGTAAAGTCAACACGGTGTTCACCCTTTGCTCCGTGAAGGAAAAAGCCTTCTCTTTCGATAAGCTCCTTTGTTGAATCGCTGTGACACATAACGCGCACGTCATAGCCTGCTTTTTTCATAAGCACGGCTACTGTTCCGCCGATAGCGCCTGCGCCGATAAGTAAAACTTTCATACTGTTTCTCCTTGATTGATAGTTTTATTCATTATACAACAAAATTCAAGCTAAAAAAAGCGGATATTTATTTTTTTATGTAATGTCCAAAAACCGACTTGCATTTTTGTGCAAAATTAATCACAATATTAAAATGTATTTTTCCCTCATTTTATTTACATCAGAGGCAAAAAATGATATTATATATGAGAAAAATAATTCAAAGGAGAATTTTTATGGGTTTTTTAACAGGTAAAACAGCAATCATCACCGGTGCCGGCAGAGCCGTTTTAAGCGACGGCAGATGCGGTTCAATCGGCTACGGTATCGCTACCGCCTATGCAAAGGAAGGTGCAAACCTTGTAATCACAGGCAGAAATGTTCAGAAGCTTGAGGATGCAAAGGAAGAGCTTGAAAGACTTTACGGCATCAAGGTGCTTACCGTTCAGGCTGACGTCAATGACGGAGCTGACAACGAAGCAGTTGTAAACAGCGTTATCAAGGCTGCTGTCGATGCCTTCGGCAGAATTGACGTTCTTATCAACAATGCTCAGGCATCGGCCTCAGGTGTAAAGCTCGAGGATCACACCACAGAGCAGTTCAACCTCGCAATGTTCTCAGGTCTTTATGCAACCTTCTATTATATGAAAGCCTGCTATCCTTATCTTAAGGAAACTCAGGGCTCTGTTATCAACTTTGCTTCAGGCGCAGGACTTTTCGGCAACTACGGTCAGTGCTCCTATGCAGCAGCAAAGGAAGGCATCAGAGGTCTCAGCCGTGTTGCTGCAACAGAATGGGCAGCTGACGGCATCAATGTCAATGTTATCTGTCCCCTCGCCTGGACTGCACAGCTTGAAAACTTTGAAAAGGCATATCCCGAAGCCTTCAAAGCAAACGTAAAAATGCCTCCCGCAGGTCATTTCGGTGACAGTGAGCTCGAAATCGGCAGAGTATGCGTTCAGCTTGCTAACCCCGACTTCAAATATCTCAACGGCGAAACCCTCACTCTTGAGGGCGGCATGGGTCTCAGACCGTAAGGAGAAGAAATGATTCACTATATAGAAAACGATTATCTTAAAATCGGAGTCAAGGAATACGGCTGTGAGCTTACAAGTATTGTCCTCAAGGAAAACGGCACAGAATATCTCTGGCAGGGTGACGAAAAATATTGGACAGGTCAGTCCCCTATTCTCTTCCCCATCGTAGGCAGACTTATCGAAGATAGCTATTATCTTGACGGTAAAAAATACTCTATGCCAAAGCACGGCTTTGCAAGAAAAATGCCCTGGAGCTTCGGCGGCTCAGATGAAAGCTCAATGTTTTTCACTCTCACACAGACCGAGGAAACACTTAAGCTTTACCCCTATAATTTCACTGTTAAGGTTACCTTCTCTCTTGAGAGCAACAGTCTTAAGGTAACTCACGAAATCAAAAATGAAAACAACGGTGTAATGTACGCCTCTCTCGGTGCCCATCCCGCTTTTAACTGCAGCATCGGAGACAGACTTGTTTTCAGTGAAAAGGAAACCCTGGACACAGTAAGAATCGACCTCGTGAATTCCTTAAGACTTCCCGAGCTGATTCCCGTGCTTAAGGATGAAAAGGTTATTACTATAACAGAGGATATTTTCAATGAGGATGCTCTCATCTTTAACGGTGTGAAATCAGATACTCTTACTCTCGAAAGCGATAATCATTCAAGAAAGGTTATCTTCCACCTTAATAATTCCCCCTGGCTCGGCATCTGGGCTAAACCCGGCGCACCCTATGTCTGCATTGAACCCTGGTGCGGTGTGAATGATTCCACGGAAAAGAAAAGCGACTTCTCACAGAAGGACGGCATCAACGCCATTCCTGCAGGTGAAAGCTTCGTTTACAGCTGGAAGGCTGAGTTTGTGAAATGATAAAAAGAAAGACTGGTTTACGAAGAGGTAAATCAGTCTTTTTGTTATTAACTATTTATAAGATATTTAGACAAGTTTAATGGTAAGGTTTTCACGCTAACAGTCCCCTGTGTTAAGATTGAGGTGTTAATACTAACTTAAATTAAAGATACTATCAATCAAATCTTGTTGCTCTTGCTGTTGTTTTTTGTTTCGATTACCATTACAGGGAGAAATATCATATAACACTTTACTATGTTGCAAATACTTTACTTCAAAGGATAAATCTTTTAATCGATCCTGCTCTTTAGCCAATCCAATTAATCCATTTAAAGTCATCATATTATTTAAACTCAGCAAAACCCTGATATATCCTTTTTTGCCATCGCAGTCATAATATATTCTATATCTATCAACAGATAAACTCTTTGGAAAAAATTTACCAATTCGACTATCCCCGTTATTTCCTGCCCACGAATACTCGCTTTTAACAGATTTTATTACAATTCTTTTATTTATTATCTTATTAAACTTCAAATCATATTTTGCTTTTATCGGTATATCGTACATAGTAAATATTGAAAATGTTTCATAAAATACACCAGCACCTAAAGACAACCATAAAAAACTTGGTACGCCCCCCTCAATATGTTCTATGTATACAACAAAATAGTATAGAACAAATGGAAATAAGACAACTATTTTATTATACAAAAAAGACTGAATGCTTTCAGACTTATATCCTTGTAGCATAGTTCTAACATAACTATTCACATTGTATACCCCCCTAATGAAAATTAAAAGGTCGGTTCTCTGTCTTTGACATCCACCTTAACCATTAACCTTGTTCCTGTCCTTCTACAACAACTTAATGATAACACTCATTATATCTTCTGTCAATGTATTGCTCGGCAAAAAAATAACCTTCCCTTTTCATCAGGGAAGGCATTTTTATTAAACGTTCTTTTCTGCACGCCACTGCTTTGCTTTGTCGGCAGACATTCTTGTAATGTTTTCAGCGGGATGGATGGAATCTTCGCCGCCGTTAACATAAAGGAAGTATTTGCCGGTAGCAGTAACGTAAAGACTTTCTTCATAGCCGTCTGTACTACCGAATTCACCGCTTGTAAACTTTGCTACAAGCTCTGCATTTTCGGTATCATATTCGACCTTACAGATAATCTTTTTCATCTATAGAACTCCTTTCGAAAAAAATAATTGAACTATAATAGCTATTATAATCCAAAAGTGAAAATAATTCAAGTGTATTTTACAAATATTAAGTTTTTGTCTTTCTGACGGTTGTTTCATTCAAAGCAATGAGTGCCGAGCAAAGACCGAGAAGAACATAAGTAGTTATCCCGAAGCTCACTTTCGTGGCAACAAAGCCGTATATCAGCTGTACGGTAAAGCCTATGGCATAGGCGCCACCCATATGATAGCCTGTTATATCAGCCGAATATTTTGCACCGAATCTTTCGGGTATACTGTGAAGCACGCTCGGAAAAACGGGACCGAAGCCGACACCGATGAGGAAAAATCCGATAAGAGAGTTTGTACCTATAGGTAAAGCAAAAATAACAAAGCCGAAAATTGACACTGCTATACCGAGTCTTATAAGAGCTTTATCCTTCAACTTCATCGCAAGAAAACCCGAAATCATTCTGCCGACCATTATTCCGCCGTAATAAAGAGAAACCCATTTTGCTGCCACATCGGGAGATACGGAGAAAACATTAACCGCGTAGCTTGCACCCCATGTACCGAGCAGAAATTCCATACTGCAATATGTGCCGAGAGAAAAGATTCCCGTCAAAACACCTCTGATTTTTATTATATCCAATGCACCTGCAGAATTCTCTTCCTCCGCCATCTCTTCCTTTTCTGTTTTTTCAATCTCTCCCCATTTTTTAAGAGAAAAGAAGACTATCACAGCAATCAGAAGCTGAAGCAAGGCAACGACACGGTAGCCGTTTCTCCACTGTGTGCCGCCGTCACCGAGAAAAACCGACATTATAAGCGGACTTACGGTAACCCCTACACCCCAGAAGCAATGAAGCCAGCTCATATGATGAGCCTTATAATGAAGAGAAACAAAATTATTGACACCCGTATCAATTGCTCCTGCGCCGTAGCCTAATATCACGGAGCTTATTACCATTACAATGATATTCGGTGAAAAGCTGATTGCGGTAAGAGCTGCTGCCGTAATCAGAATGGATACAAGTGTGATTTTACTTGTGCCGAATTTTCTTATGAGACTGCCGGCAACGAAGCTTACACCGCTTGTACAAACACCTACAATAATACTGTAAACGGAAGCAAAGCTTTCGCTTATGCCGAATTCCGTATGCACCACCGGCCAGGCAACTCCGAAAAGAGAGTCGGGAAGACCGAGTGAAATAAAGACAATATAAATAACAATAAGTACAAACAACATAAAAAGCCTACCTTTATTTATCCTCTGCCCTGAAAGCGAAGACTTTTTTCATAAATTCCGTTCTCTTACTTATTGCTCTTGCCGCCATTGAAGACTTAAGAGCTATATCATATCCGTGCATAGTACCCTTGGTTTCGAAAAGTTCAACCTCTGTTCCCTCTTTTTCAAGAAGAGCGGCATATAAAATTCCGTCATCGTGAAGACAGTCAAACTCTGCTGTTTCAATATATGCAGCGGGCAAACCGGAAAAGCTTTCACTTTCAACGGGTGAAATGTAGGAGATATTGATTTCACCTTCAGGCATAAGCAAGGGCTTGACCTTTTCCGTCAAAACGGAATTCCACATAGGTGTATCTGTATACCTTTTCGCTGATTCGCTTTCGTTTCTCATATCAAGGAAGGGATAAACAAGCAGCTGAAAGCGTATGGGGATTTCTGCACCTCTGTCTCTGTTCATAAGGCAGACAACCGCAGAAAGCGTTCCACCTGCACTGTCACCGCCAACAGCAATATTATTACTGTCAATACCGAGCTTTTCCGCATTATCATAAGCCCATCTGAGAACCGCATAGCAGTCCTCCATAGGTACGGGAAATTTATACTTGGGTCCGAGTCTGTATTTAACATAAATCACCTTGCAGTCTGCCCTTTTTGCATAAGCCATAGCAAGGCGATAATGGTGAAAGGCTCCCTCAAAAACAAAGCCTCCGCCGTGATAGTTAATGAGACACGGACAAGGCTCCTTTATGCCCTTAGGCGAAATAACATAAACAGTCACCTCGTATCCGTCAAAGCTTTTCACCTTTTCTTCCCTTACCTCAAGCTCTTCGTCCTTAAAAAGAAATGAGGGTGCAGACAAAACCTTAGCCGCTATCGGAAAAAGAGGCTTAAAGACAGGAGGAGCAAAATAACGGAAAATACCGTATTCCTTACTTATGGGATATTTTGACATAAGCTTCACCTTTCTTTCATTCATCAGCATATATTTTATCTTGCTTTTTTACCCTTTACAATACAGTTTAAGAAATATTGTTCTTTATTTCCAAAATGTTAACATATTTTTGTTTGTTTTGGCTTGCCTAAAGGTTAAAATTAAAGTATTATATATTTATTACAAAAGAGAAAAGAGGAAAACCAATGTCTTACAGTTTAAACGGTACACCCGTTTCTACAGACGAAACAAAAAAGTATGTCGGTAAAGCTGAATTTATTCTCTATCTTATCGGCGTGTTTTTCTACACAACAATGACCGGTATGGTCGGCGGTAACAGGAACGCTTATCTTGTCAATGTTCTCCGCCTTCCCGAGGAACAGACCTCACTTTTCAACCTTCTCACATCGGTCATCCCCTTTGTGCTCAATTTCTTCATCGTTATGTATATTGACGGCAGAAGAATGGGTAAAAGCGGTAAATTCAAGCCCATCACCACTCTCGTTATCATACCTATGTCAATAGTTATGATGCTCACCTTCTGGGCTCCTCCGGGACTTTCAGGCTCTATTCTTTTCATTTATGTTATCACTATGGCTGTTTTATGGAGTGTTTTCTGCACCTTCGGTAACTCCATCAATATGATAGCCAACGTTATGACTCCCAACCTCAAGGAACGTGACCAGGTTCTTTCCTTCAGAAGTATTTCTTCGGCTGTAGGTAACTCTGCTCCCGTTGTTATACTCCTTGTAATCGGTCTTATCTGGAGCAAGGATAACCCTGAGCTTATTGAAGCTGTAACAGGCACAAGCATCCGAAGCGTTGAAGGCCTTCAGTACATAATTTCCGCCGCTCTTTGTTCGGTTGTCGGCATCATCACCGTTCTTTTAGGTATGAGACTTGTACGCGAAAGAATGGTTTACACCGAAAAGAAGCAGAATCCTCTTTTAGGCTTCAAGGATATTGTAAAAAACAAGTATGCCTGGACAATCATCATTTCCGAGTTTCTCAAGAGCTTCAGAGGTCTTGCAACATATATGGAAACCTTTATTGCAGCCGCAGTATTGGGTGACGTTTCGAAAAAGATACTCTTTGTTCTTCCCGTCGGTATCGGCACAGCTGTAGGTATGCTCGTTATCAACTTCCTTCTCAAAAAATTCGATGCCCGTCAACTTTATATCGCCAGCGGTATCTATTCTCTTTGCGCCAACTGCATCGCCTTCGGCGTAGGCTATACCTACTTCAAAACCGGCACAGCCGCTCTTCAGATCGTGTTTATCGTTTTCCTTTTCCTTATCGGTCTCCAGTTCGGTGCATCAAACCTTCTCCCCTCAATGTTCCAGGCTGACGTTCTCGAAACAATCGAGCTTAAAACCGGTAAGCGCTTCGATGCTTCCTTCCCCTTCGTTATCGGCATCGGCACTCTTATCAGCGGTACAATCGCGAGCTCACTTGCTCCTCTTATTCTTTACGGTGACAATTCAATCATCGGCTACATCCAGCCCACCGACCTTGTACCTACCCCCGTTCAGAGTCTCGAAACAAAGATTACACTTCTCTTCTTCTATACTATCGTTCACGGTATTATGATGTTCCTTGCAGGTGTTCCTTTCTTCTTCTATAAGCTCACCGGCAAGACAAAGGAAGATATCCATGTGGCTGTTCTTGAGCAGAGAGCAAAAATGGAAAACGCTGAATAATTTCTCTGTAAAGAATTATTCCTCACACTCTTTTGTGTGAGGGATTTTTTATGCGAGTATATAATCATAAATTGCTGTTACCACACCTTTTTCATCATTGGTGGGTAAGATCACCTTCGCTCTGTCCTTTACTGCCTGAATGCCGTTTCCCATAGCCATCGGAAGCCCGGCCACATCAAACATAGAAATATCATTTTCCTCGTCACCTATGCAGGCAATCTCATCTGCAGTGATACCCAAAGTCTCTCCGAGAGCCAGAAGTGCAGTCCCCTTTGAGCCTCTTTTATCGTAAATTTCGGCATATCCCTTTGAGTGAGCAACCGTAATTTCAGGATAAGCCTCAAGTATTTTCTTTATTTTTTCACGGTAGCCTTCATCCTTATAAAAAAGTTGAAGCTCCTCTACTCCGGTATTCTTTTTGCGAATATACTCACTAAGCTTTCTTGCATAAATAATATTAACCGAATTGTCCTTGAAAAACTTTTTCACTATAAACTGAAGAATTCTTCCCTGAGTGTAAAAGTCTCTGTTCATATGTGCAGCCTTAAAAACAATCATACCCTTTGTTTTTTCGAGTATTTCGGCAGCTGTTTTGCTTTCAATGCAGGCTTCAAAAAGAACCTTTTTTTCTTGCATATCAACCACTAGAGAGCCGTTTGAGGAAATTATATAACGGTAAAAATCCTTGTTTTTAAGCGCCTTCGGCAAGCAGTTCACACATCGCCCCGTGGTCGGCACAACAAGCACACCCTTTTCCGAAGCCTTTTTCAGCGCCTCCACGGTTTCCGGTGCCATCTGTCCCTTTGAATCAAGGCAGGTACCGTCCATATCAACAGCGAGTATTTTTATCATATCAATCATCCTTTACTCTTCAATTCCGAAATGTCCGACCAGTGCAGTATATTCCTCGTCCGTTATATGCATCACCGAGCCGTGACGTGGGCTGAGATGGTTAAGAGAAAACTTATCCTTATCCACAGCAGTAAAATGAATCATATCCTCAGTTTCCTGCATAAAATATCCGCCCGACTTGAATTTGTCGGCTATCATAATATATTTTTCTTCACCGATAAGTCTGTAAAGGCAGTTTCCCTCGAGAGCCGTATCAGCAACGGATACCTTGTTATCAAAGGGCTCAGTATAAGGCCCCGACGGTCTGTCCGCCACACAGTAGCATATTCCGTCCTTTTTACCGTCAGCAGTATAAAGATAAAATCTACCGTCCTTTTCAGTTATATCGGCATCAATTGCACAAAGACCGCTTTGAGGCTGATAAAGAAGCTGAGGCTCAGTTGTAAGAGTAACAAGGTCAGCACTGTAGGCATACCATATTACCGTGTCAAGATATGAATCCTTATTATGGTGAGTCCAGTAAATCATATACTCACCCTTTTCTCTGTCAAAAATAACCTGAGGCGCCCACACTCTGTTGGCTGTTTCGGTACTTTTAAAAAGAGAAAAATCAATTATTCTTTCGTTTTTCCATTCAATAAGGTTTTCACTGTCCCATACTACCATAGAATTATTATTCGCCCATCCGTCTTCCGAGCGCATATCCGTAGCAATAATATGAAAGACACCCTCTTCACCGCGGAAAATGAAAGGATCACGACAGCATTTTCTGCCTTTTGTCTGAAAAAATATTTCTTTGTTGCCGTTTAACGCTTTAAAATTATATCCGTCCCGTGAAAGAGCAAAGTGCACTCTTTCCTCCTCGGGTCTGTTGCCCGTAAAATAACAAAACAAATAGCCTTTCATATCTTCACCTCCCGGATGATAGATATATTATTACATATTGCTCGGGCAATTTCAATATCAAAATAAGAAAAAATAAATTGCGGCTGAATGAAATTTATGCTATAATAATAAAAAAAGGAAGTGACTTAATTGAAAAAGCTCTTAGTATATATCTTTTTAATAACCGAAGCAGTCCTGTACCTCCTCTTTGTCACCGGAGATATTTTTTCTGTCGGCAAGCCGAAAATACTTAAATTTATTGCCGTTTCCCTAATTGCTCTTTTCAGCTTCAGCGCAGGTAAATCTAAAGAAAACCGATGTGTAACGGCAATTTTTTTCTTTACGGTAATAGCCGATGTGTTTTTTCTTTTACTGAACAAACCGCCCTTCGGCATCGGCACATACATTATAATTCAGATAATACATACTCTGCGTCTTACCTTCATCAGCAAAAAGGACACAAAAACAGAGCTTTTTAAAAGATTAATTCCTGCCGCCATTCTCGGTATTGCCGGTCTTGTTATCAAAGGACCGGGACTCGCTCTTATTCTGGCTTACGGTGTTTTTATCTGCATTAACATAGCTCATTGCATCGAAAATTACATAGGCGACAAAAACAAAACCAACCGTCTTTATCTCCTCGGTCTTATTTTATTGGTTATCGGCGATATAGGTGTAGGTCTGCGCAATTTACAGCTCGGATTTCTTACGGAAAATATGATGCATACCGCCTATATAATTACCTGGATAACCTATTTACCCAGTCTTTTGATAATTCTGTCAACAACAGAAGCTTTTTTATCCGAAAAAAAGTCAAAATAACAATTGACCAAATGAAATATATGTGATAGAATAGAAAATGGTTAAGATTGTAAACAGAGTTTTTAATATAAAGGAGAGTAAAAAAATGGATAAAGGCAATTTAATTGTAAAAAAGACCATATTGGTCGTTCTTACGGTTGCAATTCTTTTTACAGCCGGCTTTGTTTTAGGTGCCGTTACAGCGGAAATCAAGGAGCTTGCTCCTGTTGTTGAGCAGGTAACAGAAACCACCACAACTACAGCTCCCCCCACAACAACAGAGGTTCCCACCACTATGGCTCCCACAACCACCGTTCCTCCCACAACGGAAACAACGACAGAAACAACAACTGCTGCTCCTTCAACCGAAGCAACTACCGAATCAACCACAGCAGCACCGGAAGAAGCTCCCGCAGACGAGCCATGCTTCCTCATCCAGATCGCTCTTAAGATCCTTGAGGTAATCAAGCAGATTATTGACTTCATAATCTCAATCCTTTCTTCCCTTTAATATTTTGCTTATAACAAACTGACACTTTTCTGACAGAAGTGTCAGTTTTCTTTTATTCTTTATTGAAAGAGATATAAGCATTGTGATATAATCGCAAAAGAAATATATTTTCAGGAGGCAAATATGAAAGAAAATAAAATCCATGTCGCTTACGGCTTCCACGTAAACTGTTATCATTCCTACCGCGGTGACACAAACGATAATTTAGGATTTGGCTCAGATATAAGAATTATCAGAAAGATTCTGGACATTCTTACCGATCTCAACGAAAAAGGTATACCTGTAAAGGGCACCTGGGATACAGAAAATTTTTTCTCTTTGCAAAAAATTCTTCCTGAATATGCACCTGATATAATTGAAAAAATGAAGGAAAGAGTTGACAGATACGGTGATGAGAACATCATCATGGGCTACAATAACGGTGCGCTCTCTGCTATGACGGAGGATGAATTCTGCGAAAGCATCAACCTTGCTATCACCAACAAAAACGGCAGCGGACTTTATGATATTTTCGGAAAATGCGAAAAAATTGTCCGCCCTCAGGAGGTTATGTTCACCCCCTCTCAGGTAAGCCTTTACAATAAGCTCGGAATAAAAGCACTTTGTCTCTATTACAGTGCCGTACCCTTTGATGCCTTCAGGACAATCATTCCGAAACTCCCCGACGAAATCGGCTTCAATCCCGTAAAATACACCTATAAGGGCGAAAGTATAACCATCATCCCCACATACAGCAATTCTGACGTTTGTGATGCAGGGTGCCTTCGTGCCTGGGTAAAGAATCTCCGACATCAGCAGGAAAGCGGCAAGATAAACAGAGATCTTTTTATTTTCATCAATATGGATGCTGATGCAATTTTCTGGGAAACTATGGATTTAGGCCCACTTACAGGCAAAATAGCCAACACAGACGGTATCCACGGCCTTGTTACGGAAATAGCTGATTTACCCTACATAGTCTTTGATACCCCCGGCGGTTATCTTGAAAACCACAGCTGTGTGGGAGAAATCGAATTCACTCACGATACTGCCGACGGAAACTTCACAGGATATGCCTCCTGGGCAGAAAAGCCCTTTAACAGAAAAATATGGACAAGACTCGAAAGAGCGAGAATGATGTCAAAGCTCACAAGCGAAAGAGATTGCCTCTCTCCCTCCTTTGACGACCGTATTCTTCTTCTTTCCACAACTCACTTTGGTCTTGCCACTCCCGTGCTCAATATTCAAAGAGAAAAAACTGCACTTGAATATAGTGACAGAGTTACGGAAAAAGAGCTTTCGGCAATGCCCGAAACCAAAAAAATCACCGTTCACAACATAAACGGAACCACTTTACAATGTGTTCAGGCGGAAATCAAAGAGTACATCAGCGATATTTCTGCACTAAAAATTAAAGGCAAAGATCTCGAAAGCTTCACTGCCGTTGCAACGGACGAAGAATGTAAATCCGCTTTCATTATGCTCAGATTTAAAGAAATCAAGGATAAATACGAAATGGAGGTATCCTTTGATGGAAAGAAGGAAGACAAAGAGTTAAACTATACCCTCGAAACGAAGCGTATGAAAATAGACTTCACTTCAAAGGGTACAATTGAAAAAGTTATCTCGGACGGAAGAGTTATAGGCAAAAGAGATTTCCTCAACTCCTTTATTACATATTCGGATAATAAATATTTCTTTAACTATAAAAATATTTCTCCTCTTCCCCTTGCGGGCTGTGGCGAGGGCATAAGAGTTTCAGGTGAAATACATCTTCCCGATGAGGTTACTTCAGGTAGCTTTGTCTTTGACTTTTACAAAACAGAATTTTCCGACGGTATCTTTGTCAGAACTACAGTAAGCTATCCCTATACAGCAGAAACAACCTCCATTTCCACGGAAAACTCCTCCCTCGGAAGATTCACCGATATGAAATGGACCGAAACAGTCCCCTTCCAGCTTACCCCCTGTCTTGACGGAGATACTTCAGTCATAAAGAGAAACTTTATGGATGATGTTTCATCCTTCCGTACACAGTCCTTCCCCGAATGCGATCCACTTAATTCTTCAATTGATTCCTTCAATCATCAGCTTACGGGTGGCTTTGTAGGTCTTTATGATGAAAAAGGCGGCCTTATTGTAGCAAATTCCCGTCAGGTGCTTTCTTCAATGGCACACTGTCCTATGAGACTCGAAAAGGATAAAACCGTGCGTATGAACCCCTTCGGCACCTATTACGGCAATCAGCGTCATCATTGGAGCAGAGCAAAGGGACAAATCCTCGACGCCTATACCCTTGTTGCCGCTCAGGGAAAGAGTATTGCCCCCTCTTATAACGGCAGCAGCGAAACCGCCCTTTTCGGTCTTTATCCCCTTTCAGATGACGGTCTCGGTGAAAATGACAGAAACGAAATCTGTGCTTTTGCTGACGGTACACTTATCACTGCCCCGACAAGCTCAGCCCTTGCTCCCTTTACGAAGGATAACATTTCAGTAAGAGAAGGTAAGGCTGACGGAAAAAGTGAAAGCGACCTTAAAAACCCCGTTATGACGGGATTCAATAAAAACCTCGGTCAATATATCAAAAAAGGCATCAGAGGTATAGGTCACATCGTTATCACCCAGATAAAGGCAAGAAGATAAAAAACAAAGCCTAAGGGCGACCCTTCATAAGGATGTTAAGCCTTAAAATTCGTTATTTTTGCGCACAACTGCGTTAAAAATGCTCGAAATCCGGCATGGATTTCTGTGCTTT
>JAZUMO010000016.1:0-13179 GCA_045603665.1 Acutalibacteraceae bacterium | reverse complement strand
GATAAAATCAGAGTTTTTCTGTGGCTATATCTTTTTTGTAGCCCTTTGATGGTCGAGGCGACAGGGTGCGGGTGTCCGGTGGACACCTCTGTGCGGAGCACAGAAGCACCGACCGGGGCGGGGGCCGAGGCCTCGGACCTGCGGCCCTCTGCCTCTTGCGGTGCCCAAAGTTTTGCTGCACCTTGGAGCGGCGTCAAAACTTTGACCGCTGCGCCATTCTCGCCTCGCTTCATCTCGCACAGCGAGCGCTTCGGTGATAATGCCCAAAGCAGAGCAGACCAAGCTGCGCTACGCCTCGATATTTCAATTAAGTTTACCCTAAAAGCCTTTATTTGTCAACAGTTTTTACTAATTTTTTGAGCTACTTGAAAAAGCTCGGATTTTCGTGTATAATGATAGCCACACGAAGTTGAAATATGAGGAAACAGCTATGAAAATACATCAGTCAGCAGAAAACTATCTTGAAACTATTTTTATGTTAACCAACCGCAACGGCTCCTGCCGCAGTATAGATATTGCAAACGAGCTGGGATTTTCCAAGCCCAGTGTCAGCATTGCTATGAAAAATCTTCGGGAAAACGGCTATATCGATGTTATGGGTGATGGAAGAATTCTTCTTCTTGAGCCGGGAAAGAGAATTGCCGAAAGACTTTATGAAAGGCATACAGTGCTTACCCGTGCGATAATGGCTTTAGGTGTAGATAAGGAGATTGCCTCGGAGGATGCCTGCAAGATTGAGCATATTATTTCCGAAGAAACTTTTGATGCCATCAAAAATCATCTCAATAAATATGGTGCGTAAAATGAATGAAATAATGAATGAAGAAATAAACGATGGCTTTGATTCTTTTGAAGAGGCTTTTGCTCAGGCTCAGAGCTATGCAGGGGACAGCAAAATAGCAAAGAAGCTTACCAAAGAAAAAATCAAGGCACAGATAGATAAGTTTTCTTTAAAGGCAAAGGAAATTATCGATAATCCTGAAAAAGTAAGTGTTATTCTGGAAAAGGCAATTTCTTTGTGCGATGATCTTTCTTATTTGCGCATTATAGGTAAGTATTTCAAAGAGGCTTCCCTTGTGTGCAATATGATAAACGATTATATCTGTAAGCGTTATACTGCAGTGCCGACGGCAACGGTTATAACTCTTCTTGCGGCTGTGCTTTATTTTGTCAGTCCTATTGATATTATCCCTGATTTTCTGCCTCTTATAGGTCATCTGGATGATATGCTGGTTTTCAGCTTTGTTCAGGAGGCTATGAAGGTTGATATAAAGAAATATGAAAAATGGAAAAAAGAAAAGGAAAATCTCGATCTGATTTCGGAAAAAGATAAAAGTATTTGAAGGTATTTAAATGAAAAGAAAAAAGTGGAGGCTGAGTAATCAGCCCCCTTTCTTTTTTACTGCACTCAGCAGCAGTTGTCGTGACAACCACAACCGTTACCGCAGTTGTTGCAGCCACAGCCGTTACCGCCAAGGACATTGCCGCCGTCACCGCAGAACACGAATAAGAGAATAAGAATGATAATCCATGTGCAGCAGTTGCCGCCGAATAAACCGTTGTTACAGCTCATTTACTTAACCCCCTCTCGTTTTCGGGCGTTTTTCCGTCGCCCTACATCATCATTATATGTTTTCACCGATATAGTGTTACTGCTTTGAATAAGATTTTTTCAGCCGCCAAAAATATAATGAGAATAAATCGCGGGGGACGGATATATGTTTGACGGAATTAATTTTGAACGGGGCAAAAGCTTGTTTGATGACGAGGAGGCATACAGTAAGTTTTTTTCTGTGGGAAGGTCAGAAACAGCTGAGCATAATATATATGAAAGAGCGGGAATGAGTTTTTGCCAGGCAGATGAAAAAACTCAAAAATTAAAGAAAAGCGAAGAAAATCAAAGATAATTTATGATTTTGGGATGATTTTATTATAATTTTGACCTTTTTTGACCTTTGAAAAAACTTGTTTACGGATTATAATAAAATCATAAGGTCAAAGAAAGTCAAAGTCAAAGTTTTGACTTTTGAAAAAAGGAAGTGACAAAATGAATCTATCCAATGTTATCGCACAGATGATAAGTGAAATGCTGGAGGAAAAGGATGAAATAGAAATTCAGCGTAATATCCTGGCTCAGAATTTAGGTTGTGTGCCGAGTCAGATAAATTATGTTCTTTCTTCCCGTTTTACTCCCGAAAGAGGATATATAGTTGAAAGCCGCAGGGGAGGCGGAGGATTTATTAAAATCAGCCGTATTGTCTATGACAAAAGCTCCCTTTTACCGAGAATAATATCTTCTGTAGGCTCTGCGATTGACGAGGATACGGTGCAGGCGCACATAATGAATCTTCTTTATCAGGAGCTTATCTCAAAAGAGCAGGCAAAAATTATGCTTGCCGCCACAAGTGAAGGAGCTTACAGGAATCTGCCGCCTCAGGTGAGAGCGATTGTAAGGGCAGATATTTTCAAACAGATGCTTATTACTGTCAGCAAATAAAGACAGTCTTTACGAATAATACGAGGAGGTAATAACTATGTTATGTCAGAACTGTAAAAAAAGCGAAGCAACAACCCATATCAAGCGTGTAATCAACGGTGAAGCAACCGAAAGCCATCTTTGCTCATCCTGCGCACAGAATTCAGGCTACAGAGATATTTTCGATGATTTCTCTTTTAATCTTCCCGGCATCTTTTCTTCTTTCTTCGGCGACACTGCTCTTTCTCTGGGTGAAAGCAGGCTTGACCGCTGTGAAAAATGCGGATGCTGCTTTGATGATATTATCAAAACGGGTATAGTAGGCTGTGCCGATTGCTATGAAAAGTTTT
The DNA here is from genome assembly GCA_045603665.1 of Acutalibacteraceae bacterium. Classification (GTDB taxonomy): domain Bacteria; phylum Bacillota; class Clostridia; order Oscillospirales; family Acutalibacteraceae; genus UBA6857. The sequence goes on along the minus strand of JAZUMO010000016.1, from coordinate 10,353 downwards.
ATAATAAGCTTCTTCCGTCAATTCAGCGTATTCACGGCAAGGCAAAGCATTCGGGTAAAATTCCCGTAATGCACGAGGAAGAGGAGGTCGTAAAAGAGAAGACCGCCGAAGAAAAAATTGCTGATCTCGAAGCTGAAATGCAAAAGGCAGTGGAGGAACAGAATTTCGAGAGGGCAGCAATAATCAGAGATGAAATAAAGAAAATGAAGGGAGAGAACTGATATGAACTGGTACAAAAATTCAGCAGAAAATTCGGATGTGGTTTTAAGCACCCGTATAAGACTTGCACGAAATTTAAAGCAGTATCCCTTCCCCGCACGTCTTGACCGTGATGAAAAAAGGACAGTTTGTAATCTTGTGAAGGACGCTCTTGAAGGAGAGACTCTTATTTGTACAGATATGGAAAAGCTTTCACCGGCCCAGGCGGTGTCCTTAGCCGAAAAACATCTTATCAGTGCTGAATTTGCTTCAAACGGCACAGGGCGAATGCTTCTCATTTCAGATGAAGAGGATGTCAGTCTTATGCTTTGTGAGGAGGACCATATCCGTATTCAGATTATTGAGCCGGGTCTTTCTCTTGATGAGGCTTACAAAAAGGCCGACAGAATTGACACGGTTATTGAAAACAAGCTTAACTATGCCTTTGATGAACGCATAGGCTATCTTACACAATGTCCCACAGATTTAGGCACAGGTATGCGTGCTTCGGTGCTTTTGCATCTGCCTGCCCTTTCGAGAAAGGGTGCCGTCCGAAATCTTACCTCAACGGTTGCGAAGTTAGGTCTTACTCTTCGTGGTTCTTACGGTGAAGACGGTGAAATATTGGGTGATATTTATCAGCTCAGCAACCAGGTTACATTAGGCATTTCCGAAAAGGCTGCCCTTCAGAATCTTAACTCAATTGCTTTACAGATTGTAACGCAGGAAAAGCAGGCGAGAGCTGTTCTTATCAAGGATGAGGATTTTATGGACAGAATTTTCAGAGCCTACGGCATACTTAAAAGTGCTTATAAGCTCACCTCAAAGGAGCTTACAAATCTTATTTCCTATGTTCGTCTGGGTGCCGCTGAAGGACTTTTCAACATACCTGTTGAAAAGCTGAGCACTCTTATGACTGAGCTTCAGCCGGCCACAATGAACACTCAGAGCGAAACGCCTCTCACCCGTTCGCAGCGTGATATAAAAAGAGCTGAAAAGGTGAGGGAAGCATTAGGCTGACTTTAAACGGGACGTTGAAAGATACGTTCCGTTTTTTTTGTATCTTAAACTTAAGGAGGATTAACAATGTATAAATTTACGGGTTTTACCGAAAGGGCAAACAGAGCCCTTAACTCTGCCGTTGAAACAGCAGAAAACTTCGGCCACACATACATCGGCACAGAGCATCTTCTGGCAGGTATCGTAAAAGAGGATAACGGTCCGGGTACATCTGCTCTTCTTTCAAAGGGAGTAACGAGTCAGCGGGTTCTCGAAATGATAAAGAAAAATGTGGGCATGGGAATTCCCACGGTTCTTTCTCCTGATGATTTTTCGCCGAGATGCAAGGGTGTTATCGAGCTTTCCGTCAATCTTGCCGCAAGGGAAAAGTCCGGTTATATTGGCACGGAGCATCTGCTTTCAGCTATGCTTAAGGAAAACGACAACAGTGCATGTTTTATTCTGTCACAGATGGGACTTTCGCCTCATATTCTTCTGAGTCAGGTCAGATCTGCGGCGACAAACAGCTTTCAGGGAAGATTTTCCGATAAGAAGACCGGCGAAAGGGAAAACACGCCTAACCTTGATAAATACGGACAGGATCTGACCGAAAAGGCACTGAAGGGGATAATTGATCCGGTTATCGGCAGAGAGCAGGAAATAGAAAGAGTTATCCAGATTCTTTGTCGGAGAAATAAAAATAATCCATGTCTTATCGGTGAGCCGGGAGTGGGAAAAACGGCGATTGCCGAGGGTCTCGCTCTGAAAATTGCAAGAGGTGAGGTGCCTGAGCTTCTGGCAGATAAAAGAATAGTTAGCCTTGACCTTACGGGTATGGTGGCAGGTACTAAATACCGAGGGGATTTCGAGGAAAGAATCAAGCAATGCATTGATGAGGTAACAAAAAGCAAAAGAGTAATTCTGTTTATTGACGAGGTGCATAATCTTATCGGAACAGGCTCGGCAGAGGGTGCTGTCGATGCGGCAAATATTCTCAAGCCGTCTCTTGCACGTAGCGAATTGCAGGTTATAGGAGCAACCACTCTGGAGGAATACAGAAAATATATAGAAAAGGATTCTGCTCTTGAAAGACGTTTTCAGCCTGTAAAGGTCGGTGAGCCTACAGCTGAGGAGACCGTAGAAATTCTTAAGGGACTTCGCGACAAGTATGAAGCACACCATAAGGTGAAAATTACCGATGAGGCGATTGTCGCAGCAGTAAAAATGTCTTCAAGATATATAAGCGACCGTTTTCTGCCCGATAAGGCAATAGATCTTATTGACGAGGCGGCATCAAAGGTCAGACTTGAAGGTTATATAGCTCCGCCGGAAATCAAGGAGGCTGAAGAAAGGCTGAAGGCTGTGCAGGAAGAAAAGGCAGCAGCAATAAATAACCAGGATTTTGAACGTGCGGCAGGTCTTCGGGACAAAGAAAAGGAGCTTATGAGTGAAATCACTGTAGGCAGAACGCGATGGAAGGAAGAAAAACGAAGCGAAACGGGTGTTGTAACAGCAAAGGAGGTTGCAAAAATTATTGCGGGCTGGACGGGCATTCCTGCCGATGAGCTTACAAAGAATGAAAGTGAAAGACTTTTGAGAATGGAAGAAATTTTGCATCAGAGAATAATCGGCCAGGACGATGCTGTTTCAGCTGTTTCAAAGGCACTCAGGAGGGGAAGAAGCGGACTTAAGGATCCGAAAAGACCGATGGGCTCATTCATCTTTCTCGGACCTACCGGCGTGGGCAAAACAGAGCTTTGCAAAGCCTTGGGAGCTGCAGTTTTTGGTGATGAAAATGCTGTTATCCGTTTTGATATGAGCGAATTCATGGAAAAGCACAACGCCTCCCGTCTCGTAGGCTCACCTCCCGGATATGTAGGCTATGAAGAGGGCGGTCAGCTTACGGAAAAGGTCAGAAGAAAGCCTTACAGCATAGTTCTTTTTGATGAAATCGAAAAGGCACACCCGGATGTTTTTAATATGCTTTTACAGATTCTGGATGACGGAATTCTTACGGATTCCCAGGGCAGAAAAGTGGATTTCCGTAATACGGTTATTATTATGACGTCAAATCTCGGTGCTAAGCTTATTGCCGGCGAAGGCTCTTCCATCGGCTTTACAAAAAGCTCTCTTCCCGATGATGAAAGGATTTCTCAGGCAGTCAGAGGTGAGCTGAAAAAGGCCTTCCGCCCTGAATTTTTAAACCGCATTGATGAAATTATTATTTTCAAGCAGCTGAGAAAAGCAGAAATTGAACGAATTGCCGAAAATATGCTGAAAAATTTGAAGGAAAGACTGTCCGACCTTGAAATTACAGTTGATTTTACAAAAGCAACCGTTTCTTTTATCAGCGAGAAGGGCTTTGATCCTCTTTACGGAGCAAGACCTTTGCGAAGATCAATACAAACTAAGATCGAGGATGTCCTTTCGGAAAAAATACTTGACGGCACGGTAGAAAAGGGTAAAAGTTACCTTTGTGATGTCAGTGACGGAAAAATCACCGTTGAATGTGTCTGTGGCACGGAAACTTAAATAAATCGAATATATATAAAACCGTTGTATCAGCTTTTGCTTTTACAACGGTTTTATGATGTTTGTTATTCTATTGTTGAAAAAATGTCTTCGAATTCTTCGTCGCTTTCTGCGAAGATATCTTCTTCCGAGTCTTCTCCGTCGGATTTCTTTGTTTTGAGTACAAGGGCAAAAACAAGAATTATTGCAAGAGAAATAACCACAGACGATGCTATCAGGATAATGTAATTATCCGTAAGGAAGCTTACGATATCGCCGCGTCCTTCATAGGTGAGATATATCACACCCTTGCAGTCATCGCGGGAAACAAGAGTGCGTCCTCCGTCCTTTTCCGTTACATAAAGGACCTCTCCGTCATCCTTGGTGATGCTGTCGGTACGCTTGCCGAATTCAAAGGATTTGCTGCTGTAATCCACATAGGCAAAAACCTCTCCCTCCTCGGCAAATTTCTTTTCGGTTATAACAAGGTCGCCCTTGGAAAGACCAAGCTCTGTGTAATCCTTATATGTGGTGAAGAAATAGTATTTATCTGATACAAGCTTTCCGGTGTTTACTGCAACAACGGTTTTGAAAACTGTTGCCAGTGTACCTGTGCATATGACAGCGATGAGAATAAGACTGAGGAGGACCTTGAGGACAGAGTGTACGGCTTTTGTCTTTTTTTCGAGAGGATCGTCTATTTCTTCGTATTCTTCCTCTTCATCTTTCATCCATTCGGGAATATGGTCCTCGGGGAAATTGAAGTCGTCATTTTCCTCTTCAGTCATATCCTGGCTGATTTCCGCGGAGCCATTATCAGTGTTGGCTGAGTCTGAATTTTCGCGGCCTTCGTCGACGTTGTCTTCTGCAGGACTCTCTTCGGAAGGAGTTTCTTTCAGATTTGTATTTTCGTCCGGATCTTTTGTGCAAGGATCTTCGGTAACGGGAGCTTCTGCAATCGGTTCTTCAGCTTCGGCTGCAGGGTCATCCTCAGGGTTCTTTTCCTGAACTGATTTTTTTGCGGCTTTTTCTTTTTTTCTGAGCAGCTTCTTTTCCTTTCTTGAAAGCTTCTTTTCCGAGGGAGTATCGTCTTCCTCCTCATCAGACATTATACGGGCATAGTCCTTGAAAAGATCGTCACGGCTTGCTTTTTCAGACTGTGACGGCAAGGATGCTTCATCCTCGTGTGAAGGGTATACGGGCTTTGACTCGTCTGACTTTGCGGGAGCTTCAGGCGTAATAACAGTCATCTGAGGCTTTGATTTTACGGGCTCCGGGTCATTGTCCGCAGAGAACTTTGCGATAAAAGTACTGACATTTTCGGAAATAGGTGTCGATATAGGTTCTGCTGAGGAAGACTCTTTGCCGTCTTCTTCAGGTTTGTCATCCGAAAAAGAAGAGAAGCTGTCTTCTCCGCTTTCAAGCTTGGAGGAATTTTTCTTTATGGCTTTTTCAGCTGCTACTGTTTTGTCAAAAATGCTGTTAAGTTCGTCCAGACTTTTCGGTCGGTTATAAGCCATTTTATCACTTCCTTATCTAATTTATAAATTCCGTTGATTTTTATCAGAATGCATTCTTTTCGAGTATGACGTTTATCATATCGTTGATGCTTTTGAGGTTTTTCATAATGGTGGTGTTATCAGTTCTTATTTCTACTGATTTTTCCATAGCCTGACGGACTATACCTCTTGATTTTTCGTGGGCAGCTTCAATTATTTCGTTGGCACGCTTGTCGGCATCAACCTTGATTTTGGCGACGGTTTTGCTGAGTTCGGCAAAAACTCTTTCGATAACCTCACTGTGGTTGTTTTCGTCGATTGTAAAGTACACGCCGAGCTCCTCCATATCCTTTTTGAGCTGCTCGAATTTTCTTTCGTTTTCTTCGCCCCAGGCTACTGCGTTTGCATATTCCTGCTGAAGCATGGCTATATATCGGTTAACCTCTTCGGGGTTATAACCGTTTTCTTCTAAAGTAAAATTAACTGCTGCCATAATCTTTGCTCCTTCATTTCAGATTAATTTTATTCAGTATCAATTATACTCTAAGAAAAAGCAAATTTCAACACAGTTAACACAATATTTATATTAAAATTTTACTCAACAGTTACTGATTTTGCCAGATTTTTCGGCTTGTCAATATCGCAGCCTTTTTCACTTGCAGTGTAATAGCTGATAAGCTGTAATACTACTGCCTGCATAAGACAGGTGAATTCCTCTGCTGTGTTGGGGATAAAAAAGACGTTATCTTCATCTGTAAGTCTGCTCCTATTCTTTTCCTGAGCTAAAATCAGCACCTGTGCGCCTCTTGCTTTTACCTCCTTGATATTGGCAAAGGTTTTCGGAAAAAGCTTATCTTCGCTGCAAAGAGCCACCACGGGCGTGCCTTTTTCCAAAAGAGAAATAGTGCCGTGCTTGAGCTCACCTGCAGGATATGCACCCGTGTTGATATAGCTTATTTCCTTCATTTTCAGACTTCCCTCCATAGCTGCCGCATAATCACTTCCTCTGCCGATAAACCAGCCCGAATCTCTGCCACGAAAAATATTGCTGAAAAATTCTGCTTTTTCCTTTTGATCGATTATTTCCTGCACCTTTTCGGGAAGGGTGTTGATTTCTTCGAGTAAATGCTCCTGCTCGCTCTTTCTGATCTGCCATCTTTCGTGGGCAAAGGAAAGAGCAAAAAGATAAAGGGCAATCAGCTGTGCCGTATAGGCCTTAGTAGTGGCGACGGCTACCTCGTGACCTGCTTCGGTGTATATCACATTGTCGCTTTCTCTGGCAATTGAGCTGCCTTTGACATTTATGACGGAAAGGGTTTTTGCTTTTTGGTCCTTCGCCTTGATAAGGGCGGCGAGGGTGTCGGCAGTTTCACCGCTCTGGCTTATGAAAATACAAAGGGTTTTGCTGTCAAGAGGGGTGTTGCCGTAACGGAATTCGCTGGCTGTTTCGGCAATACAGGTAATATTTCCCAGCTTTTCTGTCAGCAGCTTTCCCGCAAGTCCTGCATGGTAGGCTGAGCCACATCCGATAAAGCAGATTTTCTGAAGGGCAAAAAAGCTTTTTTTAAGGTCCTTCAGATGTGGCAAAAGCTCGCCGTTTACAATCAAAGAATCAAGTGTCTTTCGTATAACCTGAGGTTGTTCAAAAATTTCCTTAAGCATAAAGTGGGGGAAATCGCCCTTTTCCGCTGTGTGCTCAGGGAGAACGGTTCTTTCGGGCGATTTTTCTTTTTTGTTGCCGTTTTTATCATAAAAGATAATTCTTCCTTTTTCGATTGTTGCAGCTTCCTCTTCGTCAAGAGTGAAGATATCCTTTGTGTACGGCATAAGTGCTGTGGCATCGGAGGAAAAGAATTTTCCTTCACTGCTTTCGCCGCAGAGAAGAGGACTGCCCTTGCGTACTCCGTAAATGATGTCGGGAAAGTCACGGCAGACAATGCAAAGAGCGTAAGAGCCTTCCATAGCCTTACGGCATTTATTTATTGCGCAGAGAACGTCTCCTTCATAGTATTTTTCCAGAAGGTTGGCAATAACCTCTGTATCTGTGCTGCTTCTGAATGTAAAGCCTTCGCTCAAAAGCTCCTTTTTTAGTGACAGATAGTTTTCTATTATGCCGTTATGGACTATAGTAAAGGTTCCCTTTGAGCTGCTGTGAGGGTGAGAATTGACATCGTCGGGCTCTCCGTGAGTTGCCCAGCGGGTATGGCCTATGCCACATTTTGCATTGAGCTCAATGCCGTAAAGCTTGCTTTTTAAATCCTTTATTCTGCCTGAGGCTTTTACTGTTATTACCTCGTTCCCCTGGGTTACTGCAATGCCGGATGAATCATAGCCTCGGTATTCGAGATGCTCGAGGCCTCTTATGAGATAGGGAACAGCCTTATTTTTGCCGACATAGCCTATTATTCCGCACATAAAAATTCTCCTTTCGGTAAAAATCCTTTTACTTTTTATTATTTTATGTTATAATAGGCTCAAATATTGATTGAGTTTGTTTTTACGGAGTGAATTATGGAAATATTTTTTTGTACTCTCGCTGTTATAATTATTTGTGCTGTGGTGGTATTTGTCTTGGCTGAGGTGAAGGCTTACAAGGGTAATGCTGAGGGTGAAAAGGATTATCTTCTCGTTTTGGGGTGCAGAGTAAGAGGCAACGAGGCTGAAGAAACTTTGCGTATGCGTTGTGAAAGGGCAGCGGATTATCTTAAGGAGCATCCCGATACCGTAGCAATTGTTTGCGGAGGTATTGTCCATAAGGATCAGTATATAAGCGAAGCTCAGGCGATGGAAGAAATTCTTTTCTCAAAGGGTATAGAAAAAGAGAGGATTATAAAAGAAGACAAATCCACAACAACTGTGGAAAACCTTAAAAATGCGAAAAAGATAATCGGGAGCGGTACAGACAAGAAAGAAAACCGTATAGCTCTTCTTTCAAGTGATTTCCATCTTCTGAGGGCGAAACTTATTGCAAAAAAAGCGGGAATTGACTGTCAGACTGTGGCAGCACCCTCACCCGGAAAAGAAAAGGTCAAAAATTATATACGCGAATTTTTTGCTTTCATCATCTTCATTGCAGGAGGAAAATAATATGGCAAATGTAAGGATGCAGGCCTATAAGGTCAGCGAGATTGTTTTTAACAATAAGGTAAACGGAAAGGTGCAGCTCAAGCTCAGCAACAAGGTTTCCCATAATGTAAGATACAGCGGCAACGGTACCTGTGAAGCGGTTATGACTGTTGAGGCTTTTGATAAAGAACAGCCCGATGTGCTTAATATCAAGGTTACTATGCACGGTGTCTTTGTAATAGAAAAAGAAATAGAAAAGGAATTTGTCCATGTGGAAACCTTCAAGGAGCTCTTTCCTTTTGCGAAGGCGGTTGTGACCACTGTTTCGGCCAACGCAGGTGTGCCACCGATAATTTTAAAGAATGTTGACATTGAAAAGCAAGAAATTTATCGCTTTGAAATGAATAACCGTGAACAGAGAGGTGAAAGTGATGTCTGAGCTTCTTAATCAGCTTAAGGACGATGAGCTTGATTTTACGGTATGCTTTACGGACACCGACGGTATAAGCGGAAAATATGAATTTTTGGATATCGTTCTTTATAAGGGGAATGAATATGTAATTGTCGAGCCTTCGAATGGCGACGGATATGTGGATATATTCCGTATAATCGTTGACGCAGGTAGAGAAGAATATGAAAGAGTTACCGACGATGAGGCTCTTGACGATATATTTGATATTTTCCGCAAAAAGAACGAGGATGAATTTGATTTTGAATGAAAAGGAGAAATAAAAATGAGAGATTTCAGCAAAGTAATTGACCGCAGAAATACCAACAGTCTCAAGCATGATTTTGCCGTGGAAAACGGTTTGCCGGCTGATGTTATGCCTATGTGGGTTGCAGATATGGATTTCAGAGCTCCCGAGTGTGTTCTCGAGGCTTTGCAGAATTCCGTTGACCACGGCATTTTCGGCTACAGCAATCTCAAAGAGGATTATTATGAAGCTGTGGCAGGATGGTTCACCCGCCATTTCGACTGGACTCCTGAAAGAGAGTGGCTTGTGCAGACTCCCGGTGTGGTTTATGCTCTTGCTATGGCAGTAAGAGCCTTTACGGAAAAGGGTGAGGGTGTTATAATTCAGCCTCCCGTTTATTATCCGTTCTATAACGTTATAAGAAACAATCAAAGAAAAATTATTGAAAGCCCTCTCGTTTATACTGATGGAAAATATACAATTGATTTTGAGGATTTCGAAAAGAAAATTATAGATAATGAAGTAAAGCTCTTTATTCTCTGCAGTCCCCATAATCCTATTTGCAGAGTATGGACAAAGGAAGAATTACAGAAGCTCGGAGCTATATGTAAAAAGTATAATGTTATTATTGTTGCTGACGAAATACATTGTGATTTCACCTATGAGGGACATAAGCATAATATTTTTTATGAGGCAGTTCCTGAAATGGCGGACAGAACCGTTATCTGCACCGCACCCAGCAAGACCTTCAATATCGCAGGTCTTCAGTGCTCAAACATATGGATAAAGAGCGAAGAGCTTCGTCAGCGATATAACGACGAAATCGCAGCCAGCGGCTACACTGTACCCAACAACCTCGGTATTGTTGCCTGCAAGGCGGCTTATGAAAAGGGCGATGATTGGTATGAGGAGTGCTGGGCATATATAAAAGAAAATCTCACCTTTGTGAGAAATTATGTTAAGGAAAATATCCCCGGTGTAAAGCTTGTTGAGCCGGAGGGTACATATTTTGCCTGGCTCGACTGTTCGGGACTCGGCCTTACCGTGGAGCAGCTCAATGATCTCATAATCAATAAGGCGGGTCTCTGGCTTGATGCAGGTGATATTTTCGGCACTATTGCCGAGCAGTTCCAGAGAGTTGTCCTCGCTTGTCCGAGAGAGACCGTTGAAAAGGCTATGGATAACCTCAGAAGAGCTGTGGAAGAAATTTCCTGAGAAATTTAAACAACAAAAAACGACGGGATTTGGGCGACACTTCACAAGGAAGTTAAGGTTTTTATTGGCTCTTTTCCGCTTAAACATTATGAAAAACTCCCGAAATACGCGAGTATTACGGGAGTTTTATCATTTCCTTTAAACGAAAAATTTCTCAATAAAAACTGCTT
>JAZUMO010000015.1:0-2994 GCA_045603665.1 Acutalibacteraceae bacterium | reverse complement strand
CACTTGTGGGTCAATGATGTTAGGAATAATCATCATAATCTCGTTAACCTTCTCAGAAAGCTCTGCTTCCTGCTTCTCAAGCTCTGCAAGCTGCTCTGCCTGTCTTGTTACCTCATCTTTGAGAGCCATACCCTCTTCTTTATTGCCCTGGGCCATCAAAGCACCAATCTGCTTTGAAATCTTGTTACGGTTACTTCTGAGTTCGTCAGCCTGCTGCTTTACTGCACGGCTCTGAGCATCAAGCTCGATTACCTTATCAACAAGCTCAAGCTTGCTGTCCTGAAATTTATTTCTGATGTTCTGCTTAACAGCTTCTGGGTTTTCTCTTAAAAATTTAATATCAATCATATTTATTCTCCTGTTTATAATGAAATTTGTTTCACGTGAAACATTACTTTAGTTTGTTTGAAAGTTCGGTAAGCTCTTCGTCGGAATAGAATTCAATCTGCAACACGCCGCCGTCTTTACCTTTGTTTTTATTGACCTTGATTTTTCTGCCGAGGCTTTCATTGAGTGCAAGTTCCACCATACTATAGAAAGATGGTTTTCTTTCTGCAACTGTTTCTTTGTTTTCCTCAGGTTTTTTCTTTGCAAGCTTTTCAGCCTGACGCACAGAAAGGTCATATTTATAAATTTCCTCAGCAAGTGCAAGCATTTCTTCTTCTGATGAAAGCATAAGCAATGCTCTTGCGTGACCTGCCGTGATTTTATCTTCTTTAAGATATTCAAGCACACTTTCGGGGAGCTTTAAAAGTCTGAGTGCATTTGCAACCGCAGGACGGGATTTGCCGACAGAAGTTGCTACCTCCTCCTGTGAGAAACCGTGTTCATCCATAAGTGTTTTATAACCTAACGCTTCTTCAATCGCTGACAAATCCTCACGCTGGAGGTTTTCTATAAGTGCAATTTCCATTGTCTGTGTGTCTGTAAGCTCTCTGATTGTCACAGGCACTTCTGTCAGTCCTGCCATTCTGCACGCACGATATCTTCTCTCACCTGCTACAATCTGATAGCCTCCCATTGGAAGTGGTCTGACTAAAAGAGGTTGTAAAAGTCCGTGCTGTGAAATACTCTGTGCAAGGTCGGAGAGTGAATTTTCATCAAATTCTTTTCTCGGCTGATTGCGGTTTGGCTCAATTTCAGAGATTCTGAGCATTATTGAACTATTTTTGTCTTCGCTTTCATTTTCAACGAAAATTGCATCAAGACCCTTGCCGAGTCCGCCAAATTTCTTAGCCATAGTTTCTCTCCTTTGCTATAATTTCCTTTGCAACCTCAGTATATGCAATACTGCCCTTGCAAGACTTATCATAATAAATTACAGGCATACCGAAACTGGGAGCCTCGGAAAGTCTTACACCACGAGGTACAACAGTTTTGAAAACCTTACGTGGGAAGAACTTTTTAACTTCTTCCACAACTTGCTGTGTAAGATTAAGTCTGCCGTCATACATTGTGAGAAGCACACCTTCAATGTCGATAGTGTTATTATACTGACGCTTGATTCTTCTTACTGTGCTCATAAGCTGTGTAAGACCTTCAAGAGCGTAGTATTCACATTGAATTGGCACTAAAAATGTGTCTGACGCTGTAAGTGCGTTTGCTGTAATAAGACCGAGCGACGGAGGGCAATCTATGATTATGTAATCATATTCAGATTTTACACCTACAAGTGAATTCTTGAGAATTGACTCTCTGTTGTTTTTAGAGGCAATTTCAAGCTCTGCAGCAGCCAAATCAAGACTTGAGGGAATAATATGGAGATTTTCGTATTGTGTTTCAACAATACAAAGCTCAGCCTTTAATTCATCAACAAGCACATTGTATGTTGAATATTCCACCTTACGTTTATCTATTGCAACACCACTTGTAGCATTGCCCTGTGGGTCGGCATCAATCAAAAGCGTTTTTTTGCCAAGTTTTCCAAGACAAGCCGCAACGTTTACCGCTGTCGTTGTCTTGCCGACTCCGCCTTTCTGGTTTGAAATTGATATTACTTTTGCCAAAATATCACCTTTGCTTTCAGGTTTTGCGTTTATAGGTATTATTATATCACTTTTGTAATGTATTTTAAATAGATATAAGAAATTTTCGATAAAAATTGTTGCAAACACGCTGTTTTACATTCAAAAATGTTTCACGTGAAACAAAAACGTGACGTTTTATCCACGCCGAGAAGATAACTTAATTTTATCAGAGGTCTTTATTGTCCGACAATTCACTTTTTCTATTATATTGTAGGGGCGAACTGTGTTCGCCCGCAATAACCAACATATAACTAACGGGAGAACACAGTTCGTACCTACAGTATAATAACAAATGTTTACTAATAGCAACACTTAACCACACAATAAAAATCCACCGGCTTAGCCGGTGGTATTTCAGATGCGCCTAAAAGGCTCTGTTACTAGCAGCGCCTCAAGGCGCATCTTTCGGTCTGACACTTGCGATTATTACTTGCTACCCGTAAACGGGTCTTCCCAACCTCGTAAAGTCATTTGGTCGTGTAATTGGTCTTCTTTAAGTTGATTCTTTATATATTCTTGTATTCGTTTTGCATTTTTGCCCGCCGTATCTACATAATATCCTCTACACCAAAACGACCTATTTCCGTATTTATATTTTAAATTTCCGTGTCTTTGGTGTATGATTATACTGCTCTTTCCTTTTAAAAATCCCATAAAACCTGATACACTTTGTTTAGGTGGTATCTCCACTAACATATGTATATGGTCTGGACATACTTCTGCCTCGATTATATGTACACCTTTCCATTCGCATAATTCTCTTAGTATCTTTCCTATTTCAGCTTTATTATTATCATAGAATATTTTCCTTCGATACTTTGGTGCAAACACTATATGATATTTGCAATTCCAACTTGTGTGTGCTAAACTATTATTGTCATGCATTTGATGACCTCCTTCTGATTTCTTTGTGCAGTTGCCAGACCGCACTTCTATTATATCAGAAGGAGTTTCTGTTTATCGCTAA
>JAZUMO010000014.1:0-55272 GCA_045603665.1 Acutalibacteraceae bacterium | reverse complement strand
AGCACTTTAAAATGCGAAATAGCTTTGCAAGAAAAGGCGAAAATCACCGATAATGCTGTCGCATATCGGTGATTTTTAACGCATTATTGTGAAGTTATTTCACTTTTTAAAGAAATACTGCCTTATCGGGCGTCGGCGTTTAACCACTCCGTTAAATTTTACTTTGAATTATTTCTTTTTCTTGCTCTTCATTACTGCAAGACCTGCAATCATAATTATTGCATAGGTAATAAGGTAGAAGAGAACAGGAAGAGCGAATGTTCCGTTTGCCTTTGCTGCCTGATAGGGATAAATACCGTGAGCAAAGACGGCGGCGATAACCATAAAGATTGAACCGCAGATTGCGAGGATGGGAGCAACTCTGCCCTTGAGAGTACCGAATTCCTTACCCTTTGCAAGCATCTTGAAGAAAATGGGAAGATACATAGCATAGGTTGTGATGATGGGAAGCTCGGAGGAGTCAAAGGAGAAGGGTCCGAACCAGGGGTTGTCAAGCTGTGAGCCGTAGAAGAAGAGAAGCCAGAGACCGCTGATGAAAAGACCTACCATTGAGGAGTTAACGGGCATATTTGTTGCGGGGTCAACCTGCTTGAAAATGTGGGGAGCAGGGCCGAGGTCACGGGATGCGATAGCGTGGAAGGCTCTTGCACAGCCGAGAGTAAGGCCATTGAGAGTTCCGAGGCAGGAAATAACAACAAAGAGGAACAGTGCAGTACCTGCGAAATTACCGAATACAGATGAGAAGGCAATTCTTGCACCTGCTTCACCGCCGGCCATAATTACTGAGTTTTCAATACCGCCTGCAAGACCGATGTAGTATGTGATATAAACTGCAACGATGATAAGTGTGCCCATAACGAGAGCCTTGGGAAGGTTTTTCTTTGCATCTCTGAGCTCTGCGTTGATTGATGTTGCACAGATCCATCCTTCATAAGCAAAAGCAGTAGCAACAACTGCCTTGAAAAGGCCGCTTGAGGTTGAAATATCTTCGTTAACGATTGTTGTGAAGTTTTCAATAAGAAGACCGTTTGAAAGACCCTTAATGGTACCGACGATAGCCATAAGGAAAAGGGGGATAAGCTTGATGAAGGTTGCGGAAACCTGGAACTTACCTGCAATTTTCGGAGCGATTGCATTAAGGAAGAAAATGCAGATAAGAAGAACGCCTGCAACGGTCATACACTGAGGTCCTACGATGCTGAGCTGAGCTTCTGCGGGCAAGAAGGCATTGATGAAAACGCAAAGATATCTTGCACTTACCCATGCGAGAACTGAAGTAAGGGTGGGGTAGTAGAAAAGAGCAAGGAACCAGCCCATAAAGTAAGCATATTTTTTACCTACCATAGCCTCGGCATAGTCAACGATGCCGCTTACCTTTTCGTGTTTGGTTGCAAGGATTGAAAATGCGTATGCACAAACAACCATGATAAGACCGCCGATAATCCAGGCAAGGATGCCGACAGGAAGATTACCGCCGGTTTCCGTGAGAATTTTTTCGGCCTTGAAGAATACGCCGCTGCCGATAACTGTGCCGACAACAGTACATATTGCTGTAAGCAGGCCGTACTTTTTGTTGAGTTGAGTAGACATAAATGTACCTCCATAAATTAATAAAGAAATTTTATCACATTAAATCACTGTTTTCAATCGTCAATTTGCATATTGTTATAATGCCATTTTTGACAAATATACTAAAAAATTATTAATATGAGCAGTTTTTATTTGACAATATCTTAAATCAATGATAAACTGAAACTGTAAAAATATACCTTGAAAAAGGAGCGAATGAAAATGAAAAAACTGTTAAGCGTATTTCTTGCTGCAATTATGATTTTTTCTTCTGCTGCGGTTATCGGTGCATCGGCAGCTGACGGCTATGCCGCAAAAAATCCCATCACCGATAATTTCAGCACGTACTATGAATTTATGGACGAGAATAAGGATAAGGAAATTTTCGGTTATACACCCGAATTCCTTTATGAAAGCAACGCCTATGTTGACTGGTCAAAGCTTGACATCCGATTCAGTGCCAACGGTCTTCCTACCCAGTCCACCGACGGAAGCTTTGCTCTTGCCTTCGGTAATATCAATGCTTATCTTAAAAGAGTTATGAACTCCTTCTTCCTCGGTCAGAAGCTTTACACTGAGGAATATGCCGTTGACCTTATCAATTTCTTCGGCAAGCTTATCAATCCGAATTTTGTACCTGTAACCCGTGCCTTCGAAACCAATGTAAATCCCAATGATTATGACTTCTTTGAAACGATTGCCGTTAAGTCAGGCCTCGCAGATGCTATCCAGAACAGCTGGTGTGATATGGGTGTTGATTATACAGCCTTCTTTAAGGTTTTCGGTGCAAATGTTGACGATATCGTATCCAACAAGCGTAACCACGGTAAGTATATTGCAAAGGCTTTCGTTGAGGGTGTAGTAGGCACATTTATCGGTGTCGGTCCTCTCGAATATGCCTTCGGTGTGCTTGAAAACCTTTCCACCTCTTATTCCTCCACCGTTTATAAGGCTGCCACTAACCTTTTCAGCAGAAAAATTGCAGCAGGTAAGCCCGACAGAAAGGCTGACGGAACAGTGGAACGTACCGAATATACCGTTGCAGAGCTCAATTCCGTTGACGGCTTCCTCACTTATGTTTTTGACGGTGTTCTTGATTATGACTTTTTCCGTTTCCCGGGCTCAAGAATCTCTGCCGCTAAAAACAGAAATGAACAGCAGCTTTTCCTTTATATGTACTTTGCCATAAACTACAAATATAAAAATAACAGCAAGGCTGTCGACTCCTTCGCATCAAAAATCAACGAGTTCTTCTTTGTTGACGGAAGGTACTCAAAAGCCGGCTACAGCTATGAGGAAATCTCTGATGTAACGAAAAATATTTCTAAAATAGTCGATGTTGTTTTCAAAGGTAATATCACTGATGATTCGGTATCCTTTATTCAAAGTCTTCTTGAAACCAATCTCGAGGAAACTCCCAACGATATCTTTAACCAGTTCAAGAGCTGGTTAAGTAAGATTATGAGAAAGATTGCTGACTATTTTGATTATCTGCTCAAGCTCTTCTCAGGTGATATCAACTACGGTGAATCCATAATCGACTGATAAATAAAAAATTTCCGTCTCCTTCGGGGGACGGTTTTTTTCTTTAAAAGGTTGTCATTGTGAAATTAATATGCTAAAATAGTATGGTTATACTTAAACCCACGGGAGGTGAAGGGATGAAGCTTGCAATTATCGGCGGCGGTGCGTCAGGTCTTGCCTGTGCCGTTGAATGCGGACGAAAGGCTGAAAGGGAAGGAAAGAAAGTAAGCATAACTGTTTTTGAGAGTGCAGACAGAGTCGGAAAAAAGATTTTAGCAACGGGTAACGGAAGATGCAATATGCTCAACAGAAACGAGGATATGCCTTATTTCGGCGACGGAGATTTTGTCCGATATGCTCTTAAAAAATATAATGCAGAAAGCAATCTTTTCTTTTTTGCTTCAATGGGACTTTATACCCGTACCGATTCCGAGGGCAGAGTTTATCCTCTCGCCAATCAGGCATCGGCCGTTCTTGATGCTTTGAGGTTTGAATGTGAAAAGCTCGGTGTGCGCTTTATCTGCTCACGTCAGGTAACGGGAATCAAAAAAATAAGCGGACGCTTTGAGCTTTGCTCAGAGATATTTGATAAGGTTGTCCTTGCCTGTGGAGGTAAGGCGGGGGTGAAGGGCTATCAGTCTTACGATATTCTTAAAAACCTCGGTCATAATGTGATTACTCCCGTGCCTGCTCTTACAAAAATTATTGTCAAGGATATTAAAAGGGCAAAGCAGCTTAAGGGAATCCGTCATAAGGGCGACCTTGTCCTTTATACCGACGGCAAAAGAATAGCCGGTGAAGCCGGTGAAATCCAGTTCACCGAATACGGCCTTTCGGGAATATGTGTAATGCAGCTGTCCTCATATATTGCCCGGGAAAAGTCGAAGGATATAAAAATCACTCTTGATACAGCACCTGATTTTTCCTATGAAGAAATGAAAGCGGCTGTTGAAAATATATGTAAAAATAACGGTAGTCTTATCTGTGAAAATCTGCTGACGGGCTTTATGCCTAAAAAGCTCGGCACGGTGATTCTTAAAAATTGCGGTGTCTCTCTTTCCGAGTGTGTTTCTTCGCTTTCGGAAAAACAGATTAAAGCAATTGTTTCCGCTGCGAAAAAGCTTACCTTTGAGGTCGAGGGACTTCGCTCCTTTGAGGATGCCCAGGTTACGGCAGGGGGAGCCGACACAAGTCAGTTTGACAGTAAAACCATGGAATCGAAAAAGGTAAGAGGTCTTTACTGTGTCGGTGAAATGCTAAATGTTGACGGCTTTTGCGGCGGTTATAATCTTATGTGGGCGTGGAGTAGCGGAAGGCTCTGCGGTGAAAGTCTTATTTAAGTTGGTGAAGCAATGATTCGTATAAATGAAGTAAAGCAAGGTCTTGACAGCACGAAGGAGGATTTGTTCAGAGCCTGTAAAAAGATTCTTAAGTTGCAGGATGAACAGATTAAGTCTATGACTATCTTCCGTAAAAGCGTTGACAGCCGAAAGAAGGATAATGTTTTTTTCTGTTACAGCGTTGATGTTGAGGTTGTCGGAGACGAAGAAAAAATAATAAAAAAGATTAATTCAAATAAGCTTACTCTTGTTGAGCCTTATGATTATGTTATGCCTGAGGTAAAGAGAAAATCATCTCTCCGTCCCGTTGTTGTCGGCTTTGGTCCTGCGGGTATTTTTGCGGCGCTTACTCTTGCAAGAGCCGGTCTTAAGCCTCTCGTTCTTGAAAGGGGCAGAGATGTTGACAGCAGAACAAGAGACGTAAACACCTTCTTTACCGAAAAAATACTTGACGAAACCTCAAATGTTCAGTTCGGTGAGGGCGGTGCAGGCACATTTTCCGACGGTAAGCTCACAACGGGCATAAAAAATCCTCTTTGCCGAAAGGTGTTTATTGAATTTTATGAGCACGGTGCACCTGAGGAAATCCTTTATTCGGGTAAGCCTCATATCGGTACAGACAGGCTTGCAGGAGTAGTAAAGAATATGCGTGAAGAGATTATCTCTCTTGGCGGTGAAGTTAAGTTTGAAAGCAAGCTTACCGATATAATCGTCTATAACGGCTGTATCCAGGGCATTACCTATGAGGAAATGGGGAAAAGTGCCGATTTTGAAACGGATGCCGTTATTGTTGCCATCGGTCATTCGGCAAGAGATACTGTAAGAATGCTTTACCGTAAGGGTATACAGATGATGCAAAAGCCCTTTTCTGTCGGCGCAAGAATCGAGCATCCCAGAGAGCTTATCGATAAAGCCCAGTACGGTGATTTCGCAGGCCATAAGGCACTCGGTGCCGCTGATTATAAGCTTGCATGCCACGGTAAGCACGAAAGGGGAGCCTACACCTTCTGTATGTGTCCCGGTGGTACGGTTGTTGCCGCCACAAGCGAAAAGGGCGGTGTGGTTGTCAACGGTATGAGCGAGTGGGCGAGAGACGGAGAAAATTCCAACTCTGCAATTCTCGTCAATGTTTATCCCGAGGATTTTCCCTCTGATGATGTTCTTTCAGGCTTCGACCTTCAAAGACAGATGGAGCAAAAGGCGTTCATTCTCGGTGGCGGAGATTACTGTGCTCCCTGCCAACTGGTCGGTGACTTCCTTGAGGGCAGAAAGAGCACAAAGCTTTCCTTTGTCAATCCCTCCTGTCCCACAGGTGTTACACCCTCGGATATAAGGCAGGTGCTTCCGAAAAAGGTAACCGACACTATGGCTGAGGCAATAGTGCTTATGGATAAAAAGCTTCACGGCTTTGCACTTAAGGATGCGGTTCTTACTGCTCCTGAAACGAGAAGCTCATCACCCGTGAGAATTATCCGTGACGATATTTACCAAACAAACATAAGAGGTCTTTATCCTTGCGGTGAGGGTGCAGGCTATGCGGGAGGTATAGTTTCTGCCGCTGTTGACGGTATAAGATGTGCTCACGCAGTTTTGGATGACGAAAGATAAAAAGAAGGAACAGACATCCCTTGTAAAAACAAGGCAGTCTGTTCTTTTTTTATAAGTTGATTTTCTCTTAATCATATGATAAAATATAAAAAAAACGGAGGATTTTAATTATGGAAAAGAGTAACAAGAAAAAAATAATTCTGTCTTTGGCTGCAATGGTTGCAGGGCTGATAATGTATCTTATTCCCGATTTTCTCGAGATAGTCAATATGCCATATATATTTGCTGAAGTGTTAAGATTAATTCTTGCTTTCGGCGTGGTGGCCCTTTTTGGCTTCCTTTATTACGGAAAGGATAAAAGAATATTCCGCTTTATTTTTGCCTTTTCCTTTCTTACGACGAGTTCATGGCTCTTTTTTCCTGTAATCAAAATCATTAACGATCTGATTTCAGATATTTTTTACATTGATCAGGCTTATGCAATGCAAATCTCCTTTTTATGCGGTGGGATTGTGAGCTTTCTGTTATCATTAAAGCTTAACGGAACGGATGAAATATTTTGCAGGTCCGATAATGAAGATCAGACATTCCGTAAAAATTACAGCTGCGAAAAAGCGGTTGCTCTCATATGTGGCTTGCCTCTCGTTGCAACAAGAATTGCAGGCTATGTCTTCATCAGGATTTTTGCACCGCTTACCCTTGCTCTTGAGGGTGAAATGACTAATCTTGGCGCCGACATCGGTGACTTGCTCGCTTCTTTAGTTATATTCGGCTCGTGCTATGCATTGTGTTTTATTTTCGTGCGTGATAAAAAAGCTATTCTTTACTGTGTCGGATTTTTCTTCTTTGTTTATAATCTTTCTCTTACGGTTTCAGCGGGCGTAACTGCTATTATTTCTGCTTTGACAAATACCGACATTACTACATCTGCTGTCAGCTTTATTGTTTACAATATTATACCCTCTGTTATAAGTATCGCTGTAGCATTGGCTGCCGGAATACTGATTGCAAGATTTCTTACAGCTTCAGAAAAAGAAAGCTCATAACAGCTTTTTATAAAAACTTAAGGACAGACCGTGCAAAGTCTGTCCTTTTGTGCTTTTAGTTGTAGCGTTATCGACGCCCAGAAAGATCTGTTGACAAAATATATGGTAAATGATATTATCAAAACAGAAGACTTGATGATTTAACTGTTTCACTGCTTAACGGAAAGGAGAATGAACGGTGGATAAGAACTATGTTTTCCCTCTAAAGGAACGAAAAGCATTTACTATTTCATGTATAGGTCTTTTTGTAATGAATGTTGTTTTGGCGTTGCTTATAGTTTATAGAAATTATAATTTCGGAGAAAAAGATGATGGGTTGTATATTAATATTGTCAGATTGGTTTTTGCGTTTATCGCATTAAAACCTTTGGGAGACATAAAATACAGATTCAGCAAATTTCAATTCGAAGCTGATAGTGTTTCAATAATTTGTGGGAAAAAATTTCGAACAGTAAGCCGATATGATGCATATAACATTTCAGTCATGAATTTATTATATATGCATAGGTATGGTAGTAATGCTGAAAAGTTTATCGTAATTTGGAAAGTTGGATCCAAAGAACCTGAAAATGAAATAAGTCCTTACACAGAATTAATAAGATACGAAACCATTGTTTTGCCTTACGAGGAGAATTTTTTAAACGAGTTATATTTATGCTTAGGCGTTGAAAACATACCTTTCTATCCGGAAGTTAAATTGATAAAAGCAGCAGACGGATCTATTTCTTAATAAATAAATGAAAAATTAACCACAGAAATCAGCTTGTTGCTGTTCCCTGTGGCTTTTTGTTAGCTTGTCATCTTGAACGAATGTGAAAGATCTTTCGCTCCGCTCAAGATGACATTTTGATTTTAAAGTAATGGTATTTTAATTCAAGATAAGATATTCTGAACCTAAAAGTAAGTACAAAAAAAGCCTCTCCTTGTTAAGGAGAGGTGGTAACCGTAGGTTGACGGAGAGGTTCCTGTGTGACGGAGAATTTTACTCAATCTCACAGCCCTTATTCACAGCGGAGCAAAGAAAGGCTTCGTCGTAGGCTTTCTTTAATTCACCGAGACATTTTTCAGCATCCTCTTTCTTTTCAAAAATGCCGAATACGCTGGGGCCGCTTCCGCTCATACAGCAGCATTCACAGCCGTATTTTCTCATAACGCTTTTGATAACCACTCTGTCGGGAACATCGATAAACTGCTCGAATACATTGTCAACCCGGTCGAAAACCCCTTTTTTATCCTTTGTTGCCGCCGCAATAAGCATTCCTCTTGTGTCAAGGTGTCTCACTCTTTCGGCTTTGTCAAAGGCTGCATATGCTTCGCCCG
Organism: Acutalibacteraceae bacterium; assembly: GCA_045603665.1. Lineage (GTDB taxonomy): Bacteria > Bacillota > Clostridia > Oscillospirales > Acutalibacteraceae > UBA6857. The sequence continues at coordinate 46,925 of JAZUMO010000014.1, read as the reverse complement.
TGGAAACATCCTGCTTCGGCTTTACGATTACAATGTTTTCCGCCTCAAGGTCGGGGAGGAAGGAAAGCACCGTTCCCGTATACTGTGCAGCCATTGTTCCGCCCATGATGCAGAAGGGGATATCTGCGCCGATTTTTCCGCCGATCTGCGCCAATTCTTTAAAGCTGAGCTCTGTACCGAAAAGCTTATTGAGAGCCACAAGCGTTGCCGCACCGTCAGCACTTCCTCCCGCGAGGCCTGCTGCCTGAGGAATATTCTTTTCAATATGGATGCTGATGCCCGGATTTTCTGTGTCCGTGTCAGCAAAAAATTTGGTTGCAATCTTATGGACTATGTTCTTTTCGTCGGTGGGAACACCGTCCTTTGTGCAGGTAATTTCAATTTTTTTGCTCTCCGTTTTTCCGACGGTTACTCTGTCATAAATTCCGACGGACTGCATTATCATAAAAAGATCGTGATATCCGTTTTCGAGTGTGGAGAGTATGTCAAGCATAAGATTGATTTTTGCATAGGCCTTAACGGTAACTTTCATTTGAAAAACTCCTTCGGGGAAATATATATTTATTATAAACTAAAATAATCCTCTAATCAATAACTTACATAAAAATAAAGTTTATGTTAACTGAGGTTTTTCCATTGACTTTTAAATATATATATGTTAAAATATCTGGAAAGCAAAAAAAGGAAGTTTCTTAATAACAGGAGGTAGACTATGAGGTTATCCGTAGTTGGAAAAAAACTTTATAAGGACGGCAAGCTGTCTTCTCTCCCGCTTTTTATTAATGACGGTATTATTGTTTCTCAAATGGACTCAGCGGAAAAAGTTTTTGATTTTTCCGACAGATATCATATTTTTCCCGGTTTCGTAGATGTACATGTTCATTTACGTGAGCCGGGTTTTTCTTATAAAGAGACCGTAAAAAGCGGAACCCTTGCTTCAGCGCACGGCGGATACACGGCTGTATGCTCAATGCCTAATCTTAATCCCGTGCCTGACAGCCGTGAAAATCTTGAAAAACAGCTTGAAATAATCGAAAGGGATGCATGCGTCCACGTTTATCCTTACGGCTCAATCACAGTCGGACAAAAGGGTGAGGAGCTTTCGGATATGGAGGCTATGGCAAAGGATGTTATCGCATTTTCCGATGACGGCAGAGGTGTCCAGAGTGATGATATGATGCGTGAAGCTATGCTGAGGGCAAAGGCTCTTGGTAAAATGATAGTTGCCCACTGTGAGGTCAATGACCTTCTTAAGGGCGGATATATCCACGACGGCGAATATGCAAAAAAGCACGGTCACAAGGGTATATGCAGCGAAAGCGAATGGAAACAGATTGCACGTGACCTGGAGCTTGTTAAGGAAACAGGCTGTGCTTATCATGTCTGCCATATTTCCACAAAAGAAAGCGTTGAAATTATCCGTCAGGCAAAAAAGGACGGAGTGAATGTTACCTGCGAAACGGGTCCTCATTACCTTATCCTCTGCGACGAGGACTTGCGGGAGGAGGGCCGCTTCAAAATGAACCCGCCCCTTCGCTCAAGGCAGGACAGAGATGCCCTTATCGAAGGCATAAAGGACGGCACCATTGATATGATAGCAACTGACCACGCGCCTCATTCGGCTGAAGAAAAGGGCAAGGGTCTTGCAGGAAGTCTTATGGGCGTTGTCGGAATCGAAACTGCATTCCCGCTTCTTTATACACACCTTGTTTTAAAGGGTGTAATCACCCTCGAAAGACTTATTGAGCTTATGGCTGTCAACCCGAGAAAGCGCTTCGGTATCGGCGGCGGTACAGACGATGGCGAAAGGGCTGACTTTACGGTGGTTGACCTTGATGCGGAATACACCGTTGACAGCGCCGATTTTTACTCAATGGGTAAAGCGACTCCCTTTGAAGGCTATAAGGTAAAGGGAAAGATTATACACACCTATGTAAACGGTGAAAAGATTTTTTAAAAGAGGAGAGATAAAATGACACAGGGTGTTTATGAGGTTCTTAAAAATGAACAGCTTACCTCAACTGTTTACCGTATGGTGCTTAAGGGCGACACATCTGCCCTCACCAAGCCGGGACAGTTTGTTAATCTTCTTGTTGAAGGCTGTTACTTAAGACGTCCCATTTCTGTTTATGACTGGGACGAAAACACAGTAACCATTATCTACAAGGTAGTAGGTGAGGGTACGGAAAAAATGAGCAGATGGCAGGAGGATCATAAGTGTGATATTTTAGTCGGTCTCGGTAACGGCTTTGATACCTCAAAAAGCGGAAACAGACCTCTTCTCATCGGTGGCGGTGTAGGCGTGCCTCCTCTCTACGGCCTTTGCAAAAGGCTCGTGGCAGAAGGCAAAAAGCCCGTAGTAATTCTCGGCTTCAACGAGGAAAGCGAAATCTTCTGTAAGGATGAGTTTTCTGCCCTTGCCGAAACGGTTATCACCACCGTTGACGGCTCCGTCGGAGTAAAGGGCTTTGTAACCGATGCGATGAAGGATATGGAATACAGCTTCTTTTATACTTGCGGTCCTATGCCGATGTTCAAAGCAATAGAAAAAACTGCAGTAGGCTCAGGCGAATACAGCTTTGAGGAAAGAATGGGCTGCGGCTTCGGTGCCTGTATGGGCTGCAGCTGCAAAACCAAATACGGCAACAAGAGAATATGTAAGGACGGACCCGTTCTTGAAAGGGAGGAAATTATATGGTAAACACAAAGATTGACCTTCTCGGTCTTGAGCTTGACAATCCCGTTATCCCTGCTTCGGGTACCTTCGGCTTCGGCTATGAATTTGCTGAGCTTTACGACATCAACTGTCTCGGCTCCTTTTCCTTCAAGGGTACCACTCTCGAAGGCCGTTTCGGTAATCCGACACCGAGAATTGCCGAATGTCCTCAGGGTATGATAAACTCCGTCGGTCTTCAGAATCCCGGTGTACATAAGGTTATTGCTGAGGAGCTTCCGAAGCTTAAGGAAGTATTCGATAAAAAGGTTATCGCCAATGTAGGCGGCTTCGCTATCGAGGAATATCAGGAATGTGCCCGACTTCTCGATGCGGAAGAACAGGTGGGTATACTCGAAATCAATATCAGTTGCCCCAATCTTCACGCCGGAGGTGTCAACTTCGGCACAGATGCCAAAAATGCAGCCGCAGTAATTGAGGCAGTTAAAAAGGTGACAACGAAGCCTGTTATGGCAAAGCTTACACCCAATGTAACGGATATAACCGAAATTGCTCTCGCTTGCGAAAGCGCAGGTGCAGACGGTATCAGTATGATAAACACCCTTCTGGGTATGAGAATTGACCTTAAAACCAAAAAGCCCGTTATCGCAAACAAAATGGGCGGCTTCTCGGGACCTGCAATAATGCCCGTAGCCTTAAGAATGGTTTATCAGGTATATGAAAAGGTAAATGTACCCATCGTGGGTATGGGCGGAATTTCAACGGCAGAGGATGTTATTGAAATGATGCTCGCCGGTGCCACAGCCGTACAGGTCGGTGCCGCTAACTTAGTAAATCCCTTTGCCTGCCGTGACATCATCAATGATTTACCGAAGGCAATGGAAAAATATAACATATCATCATTAAAAGAAATTATCGGAGGTGCTCACTAATGGGTAGAGATGTTATTATCGCATGTGATTTCAGCAGTAAGCAGGAGGTTCTTTCCTTCCTTGACAAATTTCAGGGCAAAAAGCCTTTTGTAAAAATCGGTATGGAGCTTTATTATGCTGAAGGTCCTTCGATTGTAAAAGAAATCAAAGAGAGAGGCCATAAAATTTTCCTTGACCTCAAGCTTCACGATATTCCCAACACAGTAAAAAAGTCAATGGCTGTGCTTTCAAGACTTGACGTTGATATCTGCAACCTTCATGCAGGCGGAACGAAGCGTATGATGGAAGCTGCTCTCGAAGGCTTTACAAGACCTGACGGTACAAGACCTCTTCTTATCGCCGTAACCCAGCTCACATCAACTGACCAGGAAAGCATGGAAAACGACCTTCTCATCAAAGAACCTATCGACAAGGTTGTTATGCACTATGCAAAGAACGCTGCCGATGCAGGTCTTGACGGAGTTGTCTGCTCACCCCTTGAGGCACAGAAGGTACACGAAACCTGCGGTAAGGATTTCCTTACAGTAACTCCCGGTGTACGCTTTGCTGACGGTGATATCGGCGACCAGAAGAGAGTTATGACTCCTGCTGAAGCTAACAGAATCGGCTCTGACTATATCGTAGTCGGCAGACCTATCACCGCTGCAGAGGATCCTGTTGCAGCATATGAAAGATGCCTCAACGAGTTTGTAGGCTGATTGACAAAGTATATTAAAAAACGAAAGGATAGATTTGAAATGAAAAAATTAATTGCAAAAGACTTACTTTCCATCGGTGCCGTTTTCCTTCGCCCCGAAGAGCCCTTCACCTGGGCAAGCGGCATCAAAAGCCCCATCTACTGTGATAACAGACTCACACTTACATCTCCTCAGGTAAGAACAGATGTAGAAACAGGTCTTGCTAAAACTATTCTTAAGTATTATCCCGACTGTGAGGTTGTTATGGGTACCTCCACAGCAGGTATCGCTCACGCCGCTATCGTCGGTCATATTCTCGGCCTCCCCATGGGCTATGTAAGAAGCGGTCACAAGGACCACGGCAGAGGGAACCAGATTGAGGGCAAGCTCGAAAAGGGTCAGAAGGTTGTTGTTGTGGAAGATCTTATTTCCACCGGCGGCAGCGTTTTAGAGGTTGTTGAGGTACTCCGTGAAGCAGGTGCAGAGGTTTTAGGTATTGCTTCAATCTTCACCTACGGTATGAAAAAGGGCATCGACAGAATGGCTGCAGCAAACGTTATCAACCACAGCCTTTCAAACCTTGACGCAGTGGCAGAGGTTGCTGCAGAGGAAGGCTATATCAAATACGATGATATTGCCCGTCTTCTTAAATTCAGAGATAATCCTTCCGATGAAAGTTGGATAGGAGGAGCAAAATGAGAAGTCTTATAAACATTCTTGACCTTTCGGTAGAAGAGATTGACAAAATGCTTGATGTTGCCGATGATATTATCGCTAACCGTGAAAAGTACAGCGAGGTCTGTCACGGCAAAAAGCTTGCAACTCTTTTCTTTGAGCCCTCCACAAGAACCAGACTCAGCTTTGAGGCTGCTATGTATGAGCTCGGCGGTAATGTTTTAGGCTTTTCTGCCGCCGCTTCTTCATCGGCATCAAAGGGTGAAAGTGTTGCAGATACAACCCGTATGGCCTGCTGCTATGCTGACATTATCGCAATGCGTCATCCCAAAGAGGGTGCGCCTCTCGTTGCATCAAAGGTAACAAGCGTACCCGTTATCAATGCAGGTGACGGCGGTCATAATCATCCCACCCAGACTCTTACAGACCTTCTCACCATCCGCCGTAAAAAGGGCAGACTCAATAATTTCACCATCGGCTTCTGCGGTGACCTTAAGTTCGGCAGAACGGTACATTCACTTATTACTGCTCTGGCAAGATATGAGGGCATAAAAATCGTTCTCATCTCACCCGACGAGCTGAAGCTTCCTTCCTATATCAAAAAGGATGTTATCAAAAATAACGGCATCGAATATGTTCAGACAACAGACCTTGAGGCTGTTCTTCCCGAGCTCGATGTTCTTTATATGACCCGTGTTCAGCAGGAACGCTTCTTCAGTGAGGAAGAATATATCCGTCTTCGTGACAGCTATATTCTCACCCGTAAAAAGCTCGACAAGGCAAAGGAGGATCTTATCATCCTTCATCCGCTGCCCCGTGTAAATGAGATTTCCACCGATGTGGATGATGACCCGAGAGCCTGCTATTTTGAACAGGCACTTTGCGGTAAGTTTGTCCGTATGGCTCTTATTATGGAGCTTTTAGGCATTCATCTTGACTGAAAGGGGAGTAAATAATGAATATTGATTCTATTAAAGAAGGTCTCGTTATCGACCATATTACTGCAGGCAACGCTATGAGAATTTACAATCTTTTAGGCTTTGATAAGCTTGAATGCAGTATTGCCATTATCAAAAACGTAAACAGCAAAAAGATGGGCAAAAAGGATATTATCAAAATTGACAGCAATATTGACATTAACCTTGAGGCTCTCGGTTACATTGACCCGGGTATCACCATCGACGTTATCCGTGACAGTAAGCTTGTTGAAAAAAGACATGTGGACCTTCCGGAAACCTTACACGGTGTACTCCGTTGCAAAAATCCCCGCTGCATAACCTCCGTTGAGCAGGAGCTCAGCCAGGAGTTTATGCTCACCGACAGAGAAAACAGAGTTTACCGTTGCATTTACTGCGAAGCAAAGGCAAACTGATGTTGAGTGCAGAATGCAGAGTGCAGAACGCAGAATTGCGCCCGACAAAGAGATGATATAAAGATACTACCCACCGTAAAAAGTGGGTAGTTCTCTCTTTATGCATCAGAAAAATTTACGCAGAATGTCGGGGATGCTTTCAGATGATGTGTAATTATTAAAATAAGGAGTAATACACTTGTTGAAGGGAGTATCAGCATTGAGCTGACTTTCTGAGTCGCTGTCTATGAAAACAACGCTGCTTTGTGAAATAATAACCTTATCATATCTGTCGAAGGGTTTACCTGTTCCCGATTTTGTTTCTAGTAGCATATACATACCGCTTTGCGGCATATAGTTGGTTTCAATGTCGTAAATATGCAAAACTCCCTGAATCCATCCGTAGCTTCCTTCTTTAACCGAGGTCATAATATAATCTACAGCGGCATCAAGTCTGTAATCGGTAATTTCTATTTCCTCGGGCACTCCGTCTCTGTAAAGCACCGCTTTGGTTATCATGGGAAACTCTGCATCCGATTGGGTGAACTCAGTGGTAGCTTCTGCATCGTTTCTAGGCAGTGTCGGTATGAAAGCGAAAACTGCCGCTGTTACCGCTAAAATAATACACACCGCTAAAACTATCTTCTTCATATCTCTGCCTCCTTTATAATCTATCTCCAAGTCAAATATAATACTTTTGAATGCTTTTGTCAATATACGAAAAAAGAGGCGGAATCTCACCGCCTCAAAAGTATTTGCTGTTGTGCCTCCACTGAAAGGGGAGGTGTCCCGAAGTGACAGAGGGGTCCTCCGCATTTCGAATTATCTAAAGAAATCCTTAAGTAAATCTGCCATCGGATTGTCATTCTCTTCCTTTTTCTTTTCGTTCTGCTGCTTTCTCATATAATTCATAACATCGAATTTGTTTGCGCCGGCACTTTCCTTTCTCTTATTGAAATCGGAAAGTCTTTCTCTGTAGCCGCAGACACAGACAAACATTTTCTTTTCACCCTCGCCGCGAAGCTCTAACTTTTTATGGCAGTCGGGACAGCGGGCGTTTGTAACCTGTGTCAGGCCTTTCCTGTAGCCGCATTCTCTGTCCTGGCAAATGAGCATTTTGCCCTTTTTACCGTTGACCTCGAGAAGATATTTGCCGCAAACGGGGCATTTGTCCTTTGTGGCGTTATCGTGAGTATACTGAGCATTACTGCCGATTACCATTGAAACAAGAGAGGTCGAATAGTCTCTCATCTCGCTGATGAATTTTTTCATATTTGCCGTGCCCTTGCTGATGTTCTGTAATTCCTGCTCCCATTTTGCCGTAAGCTCGGCAGACTTAAGGTCAGGAGGCACGATTTTTATAAGCTGTATTCCCTTGGAGGTGGGATGAATTTCCTTACCGACACGCTCGATTGAGAAATTATCGAAAAGCTTTTCGATGATGTCTGCTCTTGTTGCGGGTGTACCGAGACCGCTTGTGGTACGGATGACAGCCTGAAGATTTTTGTCCTCAATTTGCTTTACGGGATTTTCCATAGCGGAAAGAAGAGTCGCTTCTGTGTATCTTGCGGGAGGTCTCGTTTTTCCGTTGATGATTTTTGTGTTGAGAAGGGGGAGAGTCATACCCTCACTAAGCACAGGTAAATCCTGGCTCTTGTTTTCTGCGTCTGTCTCTTCGTCCTCATCGACGGCGTTTCCGTAATATTCCTTCCAACCGGTCTTTACGGGTGTTGTGCCCTTGGCATGGAAGCTGTGTGGGCCTATATCAATCTGGACCTTGACCTCGTTATATTCGTATGGCTCGGAAAGTACAGCCATAAACCGTCTTACAACAAGATCATAAATGTTTCTTTCTTCGTAGGAAAGCTTTGCGAGATTGGGCGACTGCTCTGTGGGGATAATGGCGTGATGGTCGCTTACCTTTGCGTTGTTAACAATGTATTTGGTTTCGATTTTACCTCTTGCGAGCTTCATTGCCTGCTGCTGATAAGGACCGACAGCCATAGCACGGAGCCTTTCGGGAATTGTTGCAACAATATCGTCGGTGATATATCGTGAGTCCGTACGGGGATAGGTGAGTACCTTGTGATATTCGTAAAGGCTTTGCATATAAGCAAGGGTCTGCTTTGCCGAATAGCCGTATTTTTTGTTGGCATCTCTCTGCAATTCCGTCAGGTCATAGGCGGCAGGGGGAGCTTTTTTCTTTAAGGTTTTTTCGAGCTTTTTGACTGTGCCGTCCTTGCCCTTTACGCTTTCAGCAATTTTTTCCACAAAGGCACGGTCAGAAAAACGGGTGTTGTTTTTTTCGTCACGGAAGGTGGCATTAAAGGATTTGAAAACAGCCTGAAGTGAAAAATAATCCTTAGGTTGAAAGGCCTGAATTTCCTCTTCACGCTGAACAATAAGCGCAAGAGTAGGGGTCTGCACTCTGCCCGCTGAAAGCTGAGCGTTATATTTGCATGTCAGGGCACGGGTGACATTGAGGCCTACAAGCCAGTCTGCCTCGGCTCTTGCCTGAGCCGAATAGTAAAGATTGTCATACTCCCTGGAAGGCTTAAGCTTTGCAAAGCCTTCCTTTATAGCCTTGTCCGTCTGTGAGGATATCCAGAGACGGTAGGTTGGCTTTTTCCAATGAGCCTTCATCATTATCCATCTTGCAACTAACTCACCCTCACGGCCTGCGTCGGTGGCGATAACGAGAGAGGAAACATCGGGACGCTTCATAAGAGCAGAAATTGCTCTGTACTGCTTTGAGGTCTGCTTGATGATAACCAGCTTCATTTTTTCGGGAAGCATAGGAAGGTCCTCAAGATTCCATCTTTTATATCTGTCGTCATATGCGTCCGGGTCAGCAAGGGTAACAAGATGACCGAGTGCCCAGGTGATTATGTATTTTTGTCCGATGATACAGCCGTCACCCTTCTGATGACAGCCGAGCACACGGGCAATATCTCTGGCGACGGAGGGCTTTTCCGCCAAAACAAGAGTTTTATCCATTTTTTTATCTCCTTCTAAAGGTTATCTGATTACGGAAAGACAGAAGTTTTCGGTGTCAAAGCTTTCCTCAATTGCCTTCTGAACATCCTCTTTTTTGATGCTTTTGTAAAGCTCGACGGTGTCAAAAAGACCCTGTCCGTTAAAGTAGGCATCAATGATGTTGTTTGCCATATCGTCAACATCGTTGAAGGCAAGAACAGCCATACCGTACATCTTTTTGAGAGAGACATCAAAATCCTCATCGCTGATGCCCTTTTTCTTTATTTCTTCGATTTTGCCGATTATTGCGTCTCTGACATCCTCGGGTCTTGCGCTTTCACCGGTGAATATGGGTGCGGCGAAGCCTCGGCCGGCAAAGTATTCCTTTCCGAAGGCGGAATTTATGAGCCCCTTTTCCATAAGCTCACTGTATAATGGGGAAACCTTACCTGCGATGACGTCAAGGGCAAGATTTACCGTAAGAGCCTTCTTTGCAGAGGGGACAGCTTCGTCAAGGTTATCCTTGAAGCCGAGAGCAAATTTGGGCATATCAACACCGAGGTCCTGTTCGATGAGCTTCTGGGAAACCTCCTTAGGCTCCTCGGGAATAATCTGCTCGAATTTTACGGGAGCTTCAGGCTTTATAAATTTGTCAACAAGCTCAATAACTGTTTCTTTTTTTACATTACCTACCACGGCAAGAGCCATATTGCTCAGATTATAGAAGGTGTTGTAGCAGCTGTAAAGCAGGTCGGAATTAATCTGCGCGATTGATTCGATTGTGCCGGCAATGTCAATTCTTACGGGGTTATTACTGTACATACCTCTTAAGAGGTTGAAAAGCACCTGCCAGTCGGGGCTGTCCTGATACATTCTTATTTCCTGGCCGATGATTCCTTGCTCCTTCTGAACAGTTTCTTCGGTGAAGTACGGAGCCTTAACGAAATCGAGAAGGATTTCAAGATTTTTCTCGAACTCTCCCGAGCATTGGAAAAGATAGCAGGTACGGTCGAAGCTTGTGTAGGCATTGGCGCTTGCACCGGTTTCGGCAAAGCGGGTAAAGGCATCAAGCTCCTCGCTTTCAAAAAGCTTATGCTCGAGGAAGTGGGCTATGCCTTCGGGCACGCAGGTGTATTCCTTTTCACCTTCAAGTCTGAAGCAGGTGTCAACGGAGCCGTACTTTGTACCGAAAATGGCATAAGCACCTGAATAATCAGGCTTTTCCATAACAAAAATTTTAAGACCCGAGCTATGGTCAATTTCATAATACTCTTCGTTTAAAAGGTCGTTTCTGACAGTTTTCAGATTCATTATTCTTCCTCCTTTTCGCTTTCTAAAATAAAGACAGTATCCTCTGTCACCATTGTGGCGGCAATAATGATTTCCTCACGGCTTACGGAATTGATTTCACCAATGAAGCTTTCGGGTGTTCTGAAAAGGCCGTTTGTGCTTTGTGATGTCATCCAATTGTTGACGGTCATTATGCTGTCATTGACAGAGATAAGGGAGTCAGTAATGCTCTTTTTGGCATTTTCGATAACCTCGTCGGTGAAATTACCTTTTCTTATTTCGTCGAGCTCATTTCTTATGGCATCAAGAGCCTTTTGTGCATTTTCTGTTTCCACACCGCTTTCGACAACGATAAGACCTTTATGATTGATGAGTCTTGCACTGCAATAATAGCAAAGGCTCATTTTTTCTCTTACGTTGGTGAAAAGCTTTGAGAAGGTGCCGCTGCCGAAAATTGCACACATAACCTTGATTGCCGCATAGTTGTCATATTCGTATGTCATACCTGCTCTCATACCGATTACAAGCTTACCCTGATTGACCTTCTGCTTTTCGGTAACGGTTCTGCTTTCATAGGCTTCGGTGAGAAATTCCGTGTGAAGCTCTGTGATGGACTTTTTGTCTCTTGAAAGAGAGTCAAAGAGAGCAGTAAAGATTTTTTCGGTTCTCTTTTCGCTTATGTTGCCTGTAACGTTTATCTGAACAGGGCAGGAGAAAAGAAGCTTTTTCCATATATCCATAAGCTCCTTGCATGTTATTGCTTTAATGTCATCAATTTTTCCGTAGGGGCTGATGCCGTATATTTCATCGCGGCACATTTCTTCGGTCATTCTGTCCAGAGCATAGATACGCTTTTCATCTTTTCTGCTTTCGATTTTTTCGATAAGAAGACGCTTTTCTCTTGCAACGTTTTCTTCTTTGAAGCCGTCGGGAGTTATGTCGGGCTGGAAAAGACAGGTGCAAAGAAGCTTGACGCATTCCTCCCATACCTTATCGTTACCTAAGGCGAATCTGTCGTCGAGAGCGAGAAGGGAAAGAGATAAAACCTGAACCTCACCGATTTTGCTGACTGAGGGAGAAATTACTGCACCGTAAAGAGAGGCAAGGCGGCGGTTCATATCCATAAGAGTAGTATACTTTTTGTTGGTACGGCCGAGAAGATTTATGAGAAGAGCATACTTTGCCGCATCCTCGGAAAGGGGAGTGAGAAGACTCACCGTAACAACTGAGTTTTTAAACTTGGCAGTTTTGTGGGTGCAGAGTCTGACACCGCTGCCTATTTCTTTTATGTTCATATTATTTCCTCCTGATTGGGATAAGTAAATATATACTTTTATATTGTATCATAAAAGCATAGCCATATGCAAACCCAAAAGCAAAAAAAGTTGCTCTTATGAAAAAAACAGACTGAATAAGTTGTATTATCTGTAAAAGGAGGAATCAGTAAATGCTTTAAAGCAATATTAAAGTAATTCAGCTACAATAATATCGGTTTCATCCTGAGGAAAAGTTTTTCCTTTCGTCAAAATAACCATTATTTTCTGTTTTGCGCTTTAAAATGATAAAATCTTAAGCTTATCTGTGATTATATGGTGATTTTGACCAATGTCTAAATTTACAAAAATGCTCCCGAAATAATCAATAATAATGCTGAAAATGTCAAATTCTCCCTCTAAATTTTTTAATAAATAAAAAATTATCTAAAAAAATTGCGGTTTTATATTGCAAAATGCCGATAAATTGTGTAAAATGGTTAAAGTGACAATAGTCAAAATATCCAATTCACATAATTTACAAGTTGGGGGAATACAAAAATGTCTAACAGATTATTCCAGGGTATTATTCATCAGATGAAGGATGCGATTGACCGTACTATCGGCGTTGTTGATATTACAGGAACAATTATTTGCTGCAGCGACCTTAGCCGTATCGGTGAAGCAGGCTTTGTTGATGCCAAGGAGGTTTTTGCTACAACTGATGTCAATGTAATCGGCGGAAAGACCTTCCTTGCAATTGCATCACAGACTCATCCCGACAGTGCTATTTTTGTCGATGGCAATGATGAGGCAGCAAAAAACTATGCGAAGCTTATTGCAATTGCTCTCGGCGGTATCAAGCAATATTACGATGTCAAGTTTGACCGCAGCAACTTTATAAAGAATGTTATTCTTGACAATATCCTTCAGGGTGATATTTATCTCAAAACCCGTGAGCTCGGCTTTAACAACGAGGTTTCACGCTGTGTGCTTCTTATAAGAACAGCTGAAAGAACCGACGTTTCCGTAAGCGAGTCCATACAAAATCTTTTCCCCGATAAAAATAAAGACTTCGTTATCAATATCAACGAAACCGACATCGCTCTCGTTAAAGAGGTGCGTGCAGGAAATGAAATCAAGGACCTTGAAAAGCTTGCCCGAAGCATTGTTGACTCCTTACATACCGAATATTATATCAATGCCATCATCGGCATCGGCACAATCGTAACCGGTATCAAGGAGCTTCCCCGTTCCTTCAAGGAATCCCAGATTGCTCTTGAGGTAGGCAAAGTATTTGATACGGAAAAAACTATCGTCACATATGAAAATCTCGGCATAGCAAGACTTATTTATCAGCTTCCCACAACTCTTTGCGAAATGTTCCTCAAGGAAATTTTCAAAAAAGGCTCTATTGTGGGTCTTGACCACGAAACTCTTTTCACTATACAGAAATTCTTTGAAAATAACCTCAACGTTTCTGAAACATCAAGAAAGCTTTTTGTGCACAGAAATACTCTTGTTTACCGTCTTGAAAAAATCAAGAAGCTTACAGGTCTTGACCTGAGAGAATTTGACGATGCAATCGTATTCAAGGTTGCACTTATGGTTAAAAAATATCTTGATGCAAAGCCCATCAAATATTAATATTTCCTGCAATAAGCTGTCTGTTTTTAGGATATAATTTGCAGTGCTGGTAAAAGCCGTCATTATTTCAAAGGAATACTGACGGCTATAAATAAGATTATCGGTTTGTAAAAGGGGGATAGTGCTCTCTTTTATGAATCAAAACAAAGAAAGAGACGGAATATGATAGAATTTAAAAATGTTTCAATGAAATACAAAACCAACGGCGCCGTTGCTCTTGACAATGTCAGTGTAAAAATCGACGACGGCGAGTTTGTTTTTATCGTTGGTGCCTCAGGTGCAGGTAAAAGCTCTTTTCTCAACGTTATTATGGGCCAGGAAAAGGTTGACTCAGGTATTGTAAGAGTCGGCCCCTATAACCTTGCTTCCATCAGAAGAAGAGCCCTTCCTTATTTAAGACGTATGCTCGGTATCGTTTTCCAGGATTTCAGACTTATCCCGAAAATGGCCGTTTATGATAATGTTGCCTTTGCTCTTCGTGTTATCGGTATGGGTGACAAAAAAATTACAAAGAGAGTACGCTATGTACTCAAGCTTGTTGACCTTACGGATAAGGCAAATGATTATCCCCATCAGCTTTCTCAGGGTGAGCGTCAGCGTGTGGCTATTGCCAGAGCACTCGTAAATAACCCCGCTGTTATTATTGCCGACGAGCCGACGGGTAATCTTGACCCGATTCTTTCAAACGATATTATGAGTCTGTTTGACAAAATCAATGCTCTCGGAGCGACAGTTGTGGTTGTTACCCATGACCTTGAGCTTGTTCATCAGTTCAACCACCGTATCGTTACCATCGAAAACGGCAGAGTTGTTTCCGACATTCCCTCCAAATATAAGCAGTCAGAGGATATTTCCTTGAGATTTACTGCTGAAAAGACAGAAGAGGAAGCTCAGGAAAGCACCGAAGAAACCGAAGGAACGGAGGAACAGGACAATGGCTAAAAAAGGAAAGCATCGTTCAGGCGGTCTCAACACCAACTATCTTACCAAAATGGGTGCGCATAATATAATTGCAAACCGCAGTATGTCTTTTTCATCAATAAGCGTTCTTACGGCGTGTCTTCTTCTTATCGGCGTTTCTGTTATGATTCTTGTTAATATCCAGAATCTTGTAAAGGACGTTGAAAACCAGAATGTTGTTGTTGCCTTTGTAAAAGAAGGAATCACTGACGAAGAGGTTGCGGGTGTGCGTACTGCTCTCGAGCAGATTCCCGATGTAACCAATGTTGAGTTTGTTTCAAAGGAAGCAGGCTATGAGGAGCAGCTTCGCGAATTCGGCGTTGACGAAAATCTTTTCGATGACGTAATTGAAAACCCCTTGCCTCATTCATACCGCGTATCTGTCAGCAATCTTGAGCAGTTTCAGGTGACCCTTGAGCAGATAAGGGCTGTTCCGAATGTTGATTCCGTAAGAGAGAGCCAGGAGCTTGTCAGTCAGATTTCCACATTACAGAATTCAATTACGGCAATCTGTATAATTATCGTTGCAGTTCTTGCCGTGGTTTCAATGTTTATTATTTCAAACACTATCCGTATCACAATGGTTTCCAGAAAGATTGACATTCAGGTTATGAAATCTGTGGGTGCCACAAACACCTTTATCTGCTGGCCTTTTATGATTGAGGGTGTTATTATCGGCATCATTTCAGGTATTCTTGCGGTAATTCTTACCTTCCTTGTCGAGCAGATTGAAGGCGGTGCTATGCAGTCTCTTCTCGAAATGTTTGGCAGTGAGGCTATTTCTCTTACGGATTATCTTCCCGTTCTTATTCTTTGCTACCTTTTCTCCGGTGTGTTCATCGGTGCCTTCGGAAGTATTGTTTCCATCAGCAAATACCTTAAAAAGGAAGGCAGCGAAGCCAACGAAATGCTTTAAAATTCTTTAGACGGCGGGTAAAATCTGCCGGGTTATGATTAAACCGAAAGATTATCTCTCGGTTTAATTATATTTACAGGAGTATAATTATGAGCAAAAAAATAACATCTCTTATATGTCTGCTGCTTGCTTTTATATGTGTTTTTACTCTTGAAAGCTCCGCACTTACCCAGGCTGAGCTTGAGGCACAGATTGCCGCCAACAACGCTCAGATCAAGGTGAACCAGGAAAAGCTGAATGAGCTTAAAGATCAAAAAGCAAATCAGCAGCAATATCTGGAGGCTCTCGAAGAGCAGATAAAGGCTGTTGAAACCAAGGCATCCAATCTTCAGACTCAGGTTGAAAACATTGACGGTCAGATAAGCAAGCTTGACTCTGAGCTGAAGCAGCTCGGAAACGAGACCAAGGCAATCAATGCTGAAATCGAAGAGACCGAAAATGCTATCAATCAGACCAAATCAGATATTACCCGGAAAAGTGATACTCTTTCTGCTAAGCTACGCTCGGTATATATGAACGGCGACCAGTCTGCCCTTAAGATACTTATGGGCTCGAAAAGTCTGGCTTCCTTCCTTACCCGACTCGAGCTTATGAAGCGTACCTCGGAAAGAGATAAAAAAATTATTCTTGATTTCAGAGATCAGGTAACTCAGCTTAATAAAGACAAAAAGAAGCTTGTTGACGACCGTGCAAAGCTCGCTGAAAAGGAAGTTGAAATCAGCGAAAAAAAGGACGAGCAGAGAGAAAAAAAGGCTAGTCTTCTCGAAAAGCAAAAGGAATATGACAGCACAATGTCAAGTCTTGAGGGTCAGTACGGCGAAGTAGAAAAGGTAATGGCAGGTATTGATAAATCAAGCTCTGAATATAAGAATTATATTAATAAGCTTCAGGAAGAAAATGCCAAGGCTGATGCTGAAATTGACCGTATTTTAAAGGACTATTATGCCACACAGAATCAGCAAAGCACAACAAGACTTCCCGCTTCAAATGCTGCTCCCGGCGGATCCTATCAGGGCTCAGGAACCTGGTATTGGCCTATCGGTAACACCTGGTGCTATATCAGCAGTAAGTTCGGTTATCGTGACGCAAGTATTTCCGGCTGGGGCTTCCACGGAGGTATTGACCTTGCGGGAGGTAACGGTAAGCTTCACGGCGCACCGGTTTACGCAACAAGGGCAGGTTATGTAATCTCTGCCGTTACGAGCGATACGGGCTACGGAATTTATGTGCTTATCGATCACGGAGACGGCTATTCAAGTCTCTATGCCCATATGTCGGCAAGATATGTAAATGTCGGCGACTATGTTGCTCAGGGTCAGATGATAGGCCGTGTCGGTAACACGGGCAACTCAAGAGGTGCGCATCTTCATTTCGAAATCCGTTATTACGGCGAAAAAAAGGATCCTCTTAATTATGTTAAAAACCCCAATTGACAGTGTCCCGTAATCATAGGAGTGATTAAATTTTGAATAAAAAAATCTTATGTATTGTTCTGGCTCTTATGCTGGCTGTTACACCGCTTCTGTTTTTCAATCCGCTGACGACGGCCTTTGCTCTGCCTCAGGAAAAGGAAGAGCTTGAAAACAGAATCGATGAAATCGATGCTCAGATTGCCGCAAACAAGCAAAAGCTTGAATCTCTTAAGGACCAGAAAGATAAAAAGATGGAATATCTTGATACTCTTGAGGCTCAGATTGAAACCGTCGAAAGCAAAGTTTCGAGCCTTCAGACACAGATTGAAACCATCGACAGTCAGGTTAAAAAGTTGAACACAGAGCTTAAACAGCTCAATAATGAAATAACTGAAATTAACGGTAATATTTCACAGGCTGAAAAGGATATTGTTACTATGCAGAACAATATCACCTCCACAAGTGACCAGCTTGCCGCAAAGCTCCGTTCCTCTTATATGAGAGGTAACGAATCAGCTCTTAAAATTCTTATGGGCTCTGACAGCCTTGCATCCTTTCTTACCCGTCTCGAGATGATGAAAAGAACCTCAGAGAGAGACAAAAACCTTATTTTAGGCTTCAGAGACAAGGTTACAAAGCTCAACAAAACAAAGGAAAAGCTTGAAAAAGACAAGGTTGATGTGAGCTCAAAAATAACCGAGGCCAACGAAAAGAAGGCTCTTTCCCTTGAAAAGAAGGCTGAGCTTGAAAAAAAGCAAAAGGCTCACGATGCTACTATGACTGACCTCGAAAGCAAGTATGCAGAGGCAGAGGGTATTATTTCAGGTCTTGATAAATCAAGTGCCGAATATAAGAAATATATAAGCAATCTTCAGCTTGAAAAGGCAGAGGCTGACGCTGAAATTGACCGTATTTTAAGTGAATACTATGCAACTCAGACAACCTTGCCTGTCAATAATAATGAGCCGACCACATCAAAGTCTTCATCCGAAACAACCACGAAGCCTGCAGGACCCTCCTACACGGCGAAGGGTGACTGGCTATGGCCCCTGGGTAACGCTTCCTGCTATATCAGCAGTCCTTTCGGCTACAGAAGCGCTTCAATCAGCGGTAACTCCTTCCACGGCGGTACAGATATTTCCGGCGGAGGCATCAGCGGTAAGCCGATTTATGCTTCCAGAGCAGGTAAGGTAATTACAGCCGTTACAAGCAACCGTGGATACGGTATTTATGTCCTTATTGACCACGGTGACGGATATTCAACTCTTTATGCCCATATGTCATCGCGTTATGTTTCTACAGGTGACAATGTTTCAAAGGGACAGATGATAGGCCGAGTAGGCAGTACGGGTAATTCAACGGGACCTCACCTTCATTTCGAGGTAAGATATTACGGCGAAAAGAAAAACCCGATGAACTTTGTAAAAAAACCATAAAATGACAATAATACGAGGGGTAGATTTCTATCCCTCTGCTTGTGTTTTATAATGGATTGACAAAAATCCGCATTAATGAACAGGAGATGAGAGCTTATGAATAAGAAAGTATCCTTAGGTGCAGCAATATCTCTTTTTATTCTCGTTGCCGCCCTTGCCTCAGCGATAACTCTCGCAGTGGTGGAAAAGGAGTATAACTCTATTCTTAAGGGCCTGCCCGAAAAGATAGAAAGATATGAAATCCTCGACGAGCTGGATGATGTTATAAACAGCTATTATTACGGTAAAAGCGAGGCGGCTGACCTTGAGCAGGCTATTGCCCAGGGCTATGTTGAGGGCTTAGGCGACAAAAACTCTCTTTATATGACTGCAGACCGATATAAGGAATATCTTTCCGAGGTCAACGGTGATATGTTCGGTATCGGTGCCGAATATGAAAAAACAAAAAACGGATATATCGGTATCACAAAGGTTTATGACGGCTCACCTGCCGATAACAGCGGTCTTAAGGCAGGGGATGTTATTGTTGCCTTTGACGGAATAAGAATTGATGTAACCAATTATGCCGAAATGGAAGCAAAGCTTCTCGGTGACAAGCTTACGAGTGTAAATATTATCTATAACCGCAACGGAACGGAAAACAATGTGACCGTCGTTAAGGGCTATGAGGCACAGTCTGTTTTTACGGGTGCATATAACAGCGTGGGATATATCGAAATCACAGATTTTTATCCCTCAACCGCTGAGCAGACACAGCAGGCGATTGATAAGTTCATTTCATCGGATATAACCGCTGTTGTTGTTGACCTGAGAAAAAACACAAGCGGTAACTATGAGCAGGCTATGAAAACCCTTGATGTGTTCGTTCCTATGTCCGATTCCCAAAGAGCTGCAGCAACAGTTCTTGACGAAAATGGAAATACCGTAAAGAACTTCACCACCACCTCGGGCGAAATAAGTCTTCCCGTGGCCGTTCTTGTAAGCAGCGAAACACAGAAGGCAGCCGAAATTTTTGCCTGCAATATAAGAGATTTCAATAAGGGTATGATTTTCGGCACGGGCAACACGAGGGGCTCAGCTATGATGCAGGAAATCTTTGAGCTTTCAAAGGGCAGTGCCGTGCTTCTTACAACGGGAACGATTATCCCCTATAAGAGCGAGAATTTTAACGGTGTGGGCATTGCTCCCGATTATGTGACGGAGGATTCACCCCGAAGCGACATAATTGAAGAGGATGCACAGTTCCTTTATGCCGTTTCGGTTCTTACGGGCGAGCAGGCTTGATTTTAAAATAAAAAATTATGAAAGGAGTGACTCTAATGAGTATTAAGGTCAGTGTCATTGTGGCTGTTCATAACGGCGGCGAAAACTTAAAAAAATCCCTTGACTGCATCAGAAATCAAAGCCTCAGGGACATTGAAGTTATAATGGTCGATGCCGCATCGGATGACGGTACGGCTGAAATAATGAAGTCTTATACTCAGGACAGCCGCTTCCTTTTTTATATCTTTGACGGTGAAAGCATTTCCGAAAGCCGTAACCTTGCCCTTTCAAAAGCGAAGGGTATATATGTGGCTTTTTGTGACAGTAACGTTATTTTTACAAAAAATCTTCTTAAGGAGATGTATGAGACTGCCCGTGAAAAGGATGCGGATTTGTGTGTTTCACCTATGGCGAGTAGCGATATTTACGGAAAGCACGTGTTTTCCTCGGCAACCACTCTTTCAAGAGAAAAAATAACCGATAAGTTTGATATTAATCTTATCTGGAATCCTGCAGTAACAAACAAGCTTTTCAAAAGAGAAAAGCTTGAAGCTGATTCTGCTGTTTTTTCACCTTACGGAAAGGCGAGAGAGGCAGCCTTTTCCATTCCCTTTGCCTTCCGGAGTAATATTATCGTTTCCTGCTCGAAAAGCTCGGTAATTTATATTAACCCCGTCAATAACGAGGGTGTTTCTGCTTTTCCTATTGAGCAATATCTTGATGCTTACAGATATATTATATCCAGAGCGGAAGCTGCTTTTGACGAAGAAATAAAAAAAGCAAAAACCGAATTTGATAAAAAAGAGCTTAAAAAGCAGAAGGTTTGCTATATTGACCAGATTTATCACAAGGAATTAACCGTTCTTCTTTACAGCTATTACCGTCATTTCTGGGCTTATGACAGCGAAAGAATAAAAGAATATGCAGAGATAATAATGTCTCTTTATCAAAAGCTTTCAAAGTCGGGCAAAAATCAGCTTCGTAAAAAGAATAAGGATATTTTTTACGGTGAAAGACTTATTTCTTCAAAAAAAGAAATGTCTGAAAATCCCAAGGTAACTCTTTGCATTTCCTCCTCAGACGAAAAATATAGCAGGGAAGACCTTGCAGTGCTTGTTGAGTCCGTTTATAACCAGACTATGCCCACCTTTGAGCTTTTTGCTGATGAGAAACTTAAAGATATTTTCCCTGAAAAATATATAAGCGCTGAAAATCTCACCTTCATCGAATGTGAGTCAGTTGCCGATTTCAGGGATATGTGCCTTGATATGAGTCATACGGATTACATTATGTTCCAGGAATGTGGAGTAAGACTCAATCCGAAAATTCTTATGCGCCATTATACCTTGCTTGAGGGCAGAGACAAATATGGATTTTCAACCTCACCGCTTACTCTTTTTGACGGACTGAACACAGAAAAGTATGTATTTTCCGATTTGTTTTTTAAATCCCAAAGCGAAAAAGACCGTCTTCAGGCTGAGGATAAAACTTTTCTTCTTGATTTGTTTTTCTGTAACAAGCTTTTCAGCGTCTCTCACCTGAGAGGTATACATTTCTCTTTTTCTGAAAACCCGGCCTATGATATGTATAAGCTTTATAAGCATTCCCGATTTAAAAAGCTTTTCCACAGAGGTGCATATCTTTCCGTTAAGGAGGAGCAGGCTGTTTCTTATCTGAGAAAGGAAGAAAGACTTCTCGATGAAAGAAAAAGAGGTATCTATAAAACTTACCGTCTTAACTATTTCAGCGGCGTACAGATGAAAAGGGTAAAAGAAAAAATCAAGTCCGACACTTCCTTTACCCTGAAGCTTATTTATAAACTGCTTGACTTCGTTTTTACCTTTGTTTTCTCTTCTCTTGAAATCCGCCCGAGAGTTTTCTTTTACACGGGCAGAACAACAGGGGAGCCCGACGAAAATCTTTCTCAGCTTTATAAAAGCTGCAAGGAAAAAAAGGTGCTCTTCGCAAAAGAAAAGCCGCACGGCTTCAGGGATCTTGTCAAAAAAAGGTATTATCTTTTTACCAGCAGGGTAATTGTTACCGACGATTATATTTATCATCTTCGCAAATTCAAGCTTAAGCCCGAACAAAAGCTTATCCAGATATGGTATACGGGCGGTGCACTGAAAAAGATGGGCATTGACGGACCTTCTATCCTCTCGGATTTCGACGAATACAAAACCCATTCCCAATACAGTGATTTCTGTGTTTCATCGGAATATGTCCGTCAGTATTACTGTCATGCCTTCGGACTTGATGAAGAGGTTGTAAAGGCTGTCGGAACACCAAGGTCTGACCTTATAGTGAATAAGGACAATATTGCTTCAAATAAAGAGGAAATATGTTCAAAGCATCCGCTTCTTAAAAATAAAAAGGTATATCTTTACTGTCCTACCGTAAGAATAAAGGATGATGTGATTGTTCCCTTTGACCCTGAAATTGATTGGGCAAGGCTCAACGATGAGCTTGAGGATGACGAGGTGCTTATTATCTGTCGCCATCCGTCGATGAAGGAGGAATACATCAAGGGAAGATTTTATTCGAGGGTAAAGGATTATACCTTTGAAAGCACAAGCGAGCTTCTGGCTGTTGCCGATGTTATTATTACGGACTATTCCTCCGTGGTTTTCGATGCTTCTCTTATGGATAAGCCGATGGTGTTTTACTGTCCCGACCTCGAAAAGTATAAGGATGATACCTATTTCGATTATGACAAGGATCTTCCCGGCGAAAAAACAGAGAAATATGATGAGCTTCTTCCTGCCGTAAGACGTGCCAAGGAGGCATCCTTCGCTGAGCTGAGATCGATTTTCAAAGAGAAGCAGATGGGTGCCTGCGACGGAAAAAGCACCGACAGAATTCTTGCCATCATTAAAAATTATTTGAAATAAATTACAAAACTCCCGTACATCAGTATTTACGGGAGTTTGTTTTTTGAGTGATTTTTTACCTATCATATTTTTTTACCTGAGACACAAATTATATTTGCGGCTGAAAAAACAGCGTGTACGGAGGTGAAAAATGGTAAAGAGTATCAAAGCAATAAGAACGATTCTGATGAGTGTTACATTTGTTCTTCTGTGCCTTCTTGTTTACGGCTTTTATGCTGTACCCGACGAGCTTTATTGTATAGCCGATAAAAGAGAAAGCATAAACGAAATTTACACAATAACCTACGGTAAGAGAATCAGCAGTAATAAAGGAAAAAATATCGGTCAGAGTGAAAAGTATGAGGCTGAGGTAAGTCTTCTTAATGTAATTCCTGTTAAGAGCTCTTCAGTAACGGTCAAAAGCAGAGACTATGTCGAGGTTTCGGGCGAGCTTTTCGGATTAAGACTTTTCACCGAAGGGGTTATGATAGTCGGAACCGATGAAGTCGATACGGAAATTGGTTATGTTTCCCCGGCGAAGAGTGCGGGACTTCAGAAGGGTGATGTGATTTTAGAAATTAACGGAAGACGGGTAAGCACAAGTCAGGAGGTTTCCGAGATTTTCTCCCGGGCCGGAAGCAGCACTATGACTCTCAGATATCTTCGTGATAATAAGAGCTACAGTGTGCAGTTCTCTCTCGCATACAGTCTTTCCGAGAGTAAATATAAGGCGGGTCTCTGGATAAGAGACAGTGCGGCAGGTATAGGAACGATAACCTTTTACGATGTCAGCACGGCTATGTTTGCTTCTCTCGGACACGGGGTGTGTGATGTTGATACCGGTGAAATATTACCTCTTTCAAACGGAGATATTGTATCAGCCTATGTCAGCGGCTGCTATAAAGGAAAAAGCGGTAAGGCCGGTGAGCTTTGCGGTGTTTTCAATCCGCAGATAAAGGGAATGCTTATGTGTAATTGCGAAACGGGTGTTTACGGAAAGGTAAATGAAATAAGTGCGAAAGCACTGTTGCCCGTTGCAACAAAGGGTGAAGTCAGAACAGGTAAAGCACAGATAATTTCCACAGTGGATAAGGAAGGCCCTGAATATTATGAGATTGAGATAGTGAAGGTAACGGATAAGTCGTCGCAGAATAAGAATATGGTAATAAAAATAACAGACAGTAAACTGATAGAAAAAACAGGCGGTATAGTTCAGGGAATGAGTGGCTCACCCATAATACAGAATAATATGCTTGTAGGCGCCGTAACTCATGTGTTTGTAAGCGATCCCACACAGGGGTATGCCATTTTCGCCGAAACAATGCTTGAAAAAGCAAGAAGTGTATCGCAGGAATATTTATCGGCCGCATCATAAGCCTTAAGGGCATAAAAAAACAGAAATCTCTGACAGCATTGCCGAAGAAATTTCTGTTTTTCCTTTTTCCTTTTTTTATTTTTTGTCAAGATATCTCTTGATTGCATCTTCCCAGGGCGGTAAAAGCTCAAAGCCCGAGTCTGTGAGAGTTTTTTTGCTAAGTCTCGAGTTTTTCGGTCTTTTTGCAGGGGTGATATATTCCTCGCTTGTTACGGGGTTTATCTTCATGGAAATATTTTTATATTCAAAAACCTTTTTTGCAAGCTCATACCAGGAGCAAAAGCCACTGTTTGTGGCGTGGTAAACGCCGTATTTATCGGTTTTCGCCATTTCGGTAAGAAGTAAGGCAAGATCGGCTGAATAGGTGGGTGAGCCGACCTGGTCACAGACCACATTGACCTCATCTCTGCTTTGGGAAATACGGAGCATGGTTGCAATGAAGTTTCTGTCCTGCTCACCGAAAACCCATGAGGTGCGGACAATGAAATATTTTTCGCAAAGCCTCATGACTGCCTTTTCACCCTCAAGCTTGCTTTTTCCGTAAACGGACAAAGGCGACTTTTCGTCGCTGACTTCAAACGGTGTGTCACCTTCACCGGAAAAAACATAGTCGGTGCTCACATAAATCATTGCCGCATTCTTTTTCTTGCATACTCCTGCAAGATTTTCCGTACCGTCGGCATTTATTGCAAAGCAAAGCTCTTTTTCTTCCTCTGCCTTATCGACGGCAGTATAAGCGGCACAGTGAATAAGCACGTCAAAGCTTATTTTTTCAAAAAAGCTTTCTATTTCTGCTTCTGATGTAATGTCAACATCGTCTTTGTCTATGCCTGTGTGGGGAATGTCCTTTTCTTTCAAAATTCGGCATACATCGCCGCCGAGCTGTCCGGCAGCACCGGTAACAATAATCATAATATCATCCTTATTAATTATCAGTAAGCAAAATCAACATCGCTGTCGCAAAGGAAGGGTGCGTTTTTATCCTTATCGGAAAGGATGGGGGAGTCAACACCCCAATGAACACCTATTTCCCTGTCGTCAAAACGGATACTGCGGTCGCTTTCCTTGTTATAATAGCCGTCAACCTTATATAAAACCTCCACATTATCCGTAAGAGTGACAAAGCCGTGTCCGAAGCCCTTGGGGATATAGAGCATAGCCTTGTTTTCCTCGGAAAGAACAATACTTATCCACTTAAGATAATTCGGTGAGCCCTTTCTTAAATCAACGGCAACGTCGAGAATTTTTCCTTTTGTACAGCAAATAAGCTTTGTCTGGGCATAGGGCGCCTTCTGGAAATGTATTCCTCTTAAGGTGCCTTTTTCTGCCGAAAAGGAACGGTTATCCTGAAGGAAGACCGTGTCAATGCCGAGAGCTTTTAATTTTTCAAAGTTATAGGATTCGTAAAACCAGCCCCGGTTGTCACCGAAAACCTGAGGCTCAATAAGCTTTACTTCGGGTAAGGAAGTCTCTGTTATCTTCATAATAATCACCTTCAGCTTTAATTTATTAGATTATACTATCTGTGAAAATAATAGTCAATAATAATTTTCTTGACAATTGGCTTTAAAATACATAAAATACTAAATAAAGTAAGCTGAAAAAGAGGTGAAGCAATGACAGCGGGAATTGTCTGCGAATATAACCCCTTCCATAATGGGCATCTTTATCATATAAAAAAGACAAAAGAGTCGGGCGCAGATTTCATAGTCTGTGTTATGAGCGGTAATTTCGTTCAGAGAGGAGAGTGCGCCTTTTCCGATAAATGGACCCGTGCCGAAGCTGCAATAAGATGCGGTGCCGATGTTGTTATTGATTTACCTGTTCCCTGGGCCTGCGCCTCTGCGGAAAATTTTGCCCGAGGAAGCATAGGTCTTCTTTGTGATTTCGGTGTTGATATGCTTTCCTTCGGAAGTGAGTGGGACGACACGGAGCTTCTCGAAAGCTGTGCGGCAGCTCTTGACGATGAAAGAGCGGTAGCCTTACTTAAGGAAAAAATGTCCCGTGGACTTTCCTATCCCTTTGCTCTCTGTGAGGCTGTGAAAGAGGTTTACGGAGAAAGGGAAGCTGAGGTTTTGTCTTCACCCAACAGTACTCTTGCCACCGAATATATCCGTGCAATAAAGAGAATCAATCCCACTGTTAAGCTTCTTCCCGTAAAGAGATACGGAAGCCTTCACGACAGTGATGAAATAACCGAATCCACGGCAAGTGCGAGCCGCATAAGAGCCTTTGACGCCTTTGATTATGGAAAGATTTATATTCCCGATGAAGCCTTTGAAGCTTTCGAAAATGCCTTTAAGACCGGTAACGGCCCTTACCGTATGAAAACGGGCGAAAGGGCAGTGCTTTCTTTTCTTCGTGAAATGAAAAAAGCGGATTATTCTCTTTATGTTACCGATGAAACGGGGCTTTCAAGCCGTATTTATGAGGCTGTGCAGACGGCTGATTCTCTTGATACACTTTACGAAAAAGCCAAAAGCAAAAATTTTACCCATTCAAGAGTACGCCGTGAGGTGATGAACCTCTTTTTGAAAATACCGAAGGATTTATCTAAAGAAAAGGTTCCCTATATCCGTATTCTTGCCATAAATGAGAGAGGTAAGGCACTTCTTGCCGATGCAAAGAAAAATTCCTCTGTGCCCCTTGTGACCCGTCACGGAGAAATGTCTGCTTTTTGCAAAAGGGCAAGGGATGTCTATGAAATTCAATGCTCATCTACGGATAAGTTCGCCTTTTTCAGTGAGAAAATAAGAGATTGCTCACTTGAACAGAAAAACTCAATGAAAATAATAAACGCTGACAGAGATTGAACTGTCAGCGCAGACTGTCGATAAAGGCACAAGAACAATAATTGACCTTTTCAGAAGGAAATCAGAGAGTCAATATATTTTATTCAAACGAACAAATACGGTTGAAACATCGAATTTCAACCGTATTTTCAATTGTTTCGGACTTTTTTCACCCTCTCGGAGTACCACCGTACGCCTTCGGGGTGAAGAAAAGTCTGTCTTGTACCATTCTCGAAAGTCTGCCGGAGTTTTATTTTTATTCAGCCTCACCTATGCAGAAATCATCGGCGGAAACCTCTTTTATAACCACATCGGCTGTCTTGTGACACATTTCCTCGGAAAATTTTGTCTTGACGGGAATGTAATTTGCCGTGTGGCCGCAGTAATAGCCGTCGCTGTCCTTTGTTTCAAAGAGGACGGAATATTTTTTACCGATCTGCTTTCTGAAAAAGTCAAGTCTTATTTTTTCTGCCTCCTGAGTCATAAGACGGCTTCTTTCTTCCTTGATTTTTTTGTCGATGTGACCGCCCATTTTTTCGGCCTTGGTGCCCTTTCTTACGGAATAGGGGAATACGTGTACCTTTTCAAAGGCGATTTCTTTTACGAAGCCGAGGCTTTCCCTGAAATCCTCCTCACTTTCACCTGCAAAGCCGACCATAACATCGGTGGTGAGAGTGCAATCCTCAAAGCTTTCACGGAGCTTGCGGCAGATTTGTCTGTATTCGTCGGCGGTATAGTGGCGGTTCATGCTTTTAAGGGTGTTGTCACAGCCACTTTGTAATGAAATGTGGAATTGGGGACAAAGCTTTTGACATTCGGCTAATTTTTCTATAACCTTATCCGTCAGATGGTCAGGCTCCAGAGAGCCGAGACGGACACGCTCTATTCCCTCGGTATCGTTTGCGATTTTAACCGCATCGGGGAAGGTGAGACCGA
The DNA here is from genome assembly GCA_045603665.1 of Acutalibacteraceae bacterium. Taxonomy (GTDB): domain Bacteria; phylum Bacillota; class Clostridia; order Oscillospirales; family Acutalibacteraceae; genus UBA6857. The sequence goes on along the minus strand of JAZUMO010000014.1, from coordinate 19,490 downwards.
TATCCGAGCCGTAGGAGGAAAGGTTTATGCCGACAAGAACTACTTCCTTGTAGCCACCCTTTGCCAGAGCCTCAAGCTCATTTTTTAACTCTTCGGGGGGCTTTGAACGGACTCTGCCTCTTGAATAGGGGATAATGCAGTAGGAACAGAAACGGTTGCAGCCGTCCTGAATTTTTATATATGCTCTCGTTCTTTCCTCAAAGCGGCTTATGGTCGAGCCTGAAAAAAGGTCACCCTTTTTATGCTCCTTAACCTCAAATACTCTCGAGCCGAATTTGAGGAATTGCTCAATTGCATTTGCAATTTCTTCGTTGTTACGGTTTCCGAGAACAATATCAGCCTCAATAAGCTCTCTTGATTTTTCGGGATAAGCCTGGGGCATACAGCCGGTGAGAACAACAACTGAGCCGGGGTTGTTTCTTTTGAAGCGTCTTATTGCCTGTCTTGTTTTCTGGTCGGCGGAGGCGGTTACGGTGCAGGAATTGACGATAAAGATATCTGCCTTACCGTCGGTTACGGCTTCATAGCCTCTTTTTGCGAGTGCTTCGCTGATAGCCTGGCTTTCATATTGATTGACCTTACAGCCTAAAGTGTAAAATTTTACTTTCATTTAAATCAGTCCTGTTATTTTTATCTATGTAATTATAAAGCAATATTGAATAATATTCAAGGGGTTGTGTTATTTTACCTTTTTCTTTCATATTTATTACCGAAAACTTTTTTGAGGTGATGAATATGAAAAGGCTTACAGCCTTAGCACTGTCTTTTGTATTTTCTTTAACACTTTTCACTTTTTCTGTCTCTGCAGAGAATGAAAGCGAAATAACGGTCAATGCTGAAAGTGGAGTGCTGATGGATGTCAGAACGGGTGAGGTGCTTTATTCCTTTAATGAAGATAAAAAGGTTTACCCCGCTTCAGTAACAAAGATAATGCCGCTGCTTTTATTTATGGAGGCTCTTGACAGCGGAAAGCTTTCTCTTACGGATATGGTTACGGCAAGTCCCGATGCGGCCTCAAAGGGCGGCAGTCAGATATGGCTTAAGGAAGGGGAAAGAATGACCGTTGATGAGCTTTTGCGTGCGACGGCAATAGCGAGTGCAAACGATGCCTGCACGGCTTTGGGCGAGCATATTGCAGGCAGTGAGGAAGCCTTTGTGGCAATGATGAATAAAAGAGCGAAAGAGCTCGGAATGAAAAACACGAATTTTGTCAACTGCTCAGGTCTTGACGACGACACCACCGAGCATCTTACCACAGCTTACGACATAGCTCTTATGTCCGCCGAGCTTCTCAGACACGAAAAAATCAAGGATTATACCACCGTATGGATGGACTCTCTGAGAGGCGGCGAAACCCAGCTTGTGAACACTAACCGTCTTGTCCGTTTTTATAAAGGGACGACGGGTCTTAAAACGGGTACGACCTCAAAGGCGGGACATTGTCTTTCCGCCTCGGCTGAAAGAGATGGACTTCATCTTGTGGCTGTGGTAATGGGTGCAAAAAACAGCACCGACCGCTTTGAGGGAGCAAAGGCATTGCTTAACTGGGGCTTTGCAAACTTTGAAAATGTTACCCCGGAAATTGATTTGTCTGCCCTTACCGACGTGAGAGTTCTTAAGGGCACAGATTCCTATGTAAGACCGGTTTTACCGGAAATCGGAAGCCTTACCTTAAAATCGGGAGAAAAAGCAAAGCTTAAGACAGAAATCACCTTGTGCGAGGATGTTGAGGCTCCCGTTGAGGAAAACCAGGTTATCGGTAAGGTTCAGTTGAAAAGCGGTGACAGACTCCTGACTGAATACAATCTTACAGCAGAAAAAGCTGTCGAAAAAATCGATATTTTCATTATGGCAAAAAGAATTTTAAAAAGTATTACAAAAGGTTGTGATTAATATCAATATTTAGGTTGACAAATCCTGATATTTGTATTAAAATACAGAAAATACTACAATTGTTTATCAAGGAGTATAACGTATGTCAGCAAAATTAACAAAAAAATACGTTTCTTCTTTTATAACAGACGAAGAAATAGCCTCTTATCAGTCCAAAATCACGGCTGCTCACGAAGCTTTACACGGTAAAACCGGTGCGGGCAGTGATTTCACAGGCTGGGTTGACCTTCCCGTTGATTATGACAAAGAAGAATTTGCACGCATCAAGCTTGCAGCAGAAAAAATCAAAAGCAACAGTGATGTCCTTATCGTAATCGGTATCGGTGGCTCTTATCTCGGAGCAAGAGCAGCTATCGAATTTGTAAAGGGGCAGAATTATAACGATACCCGTAAGGGTACACCTGCCATCTATTATGCAGGTAACAGCATCTCTTCCACTTATCTTGACGAAATCATTTCAATCTGCGACGGCAAGGATTTTTCTGTTAACGTAATTTCCAAGTCAGGCACCACAACCGAGCCTGCAATCGCATTCAGAATTTTCCGTGAAATGCTTATTGAAAAGTACGGCAAGGAAAAGGCTGCTGAAAGAATCTTTGTCACAACCGACAAGGCAAAGGGCACTCTTAAGAGCTTTGCCGATAAGGAAGGATATGAAACCTTCGTTGTACCCGACGATGTCGGCGGCAGATATTCTGTTCTCACCGCTGTAGGTCTTCTTCCCATCGCCGCAGCAGGTGTTGATATTGACGCTCTTATGGCGGGCGCTGCAAAGGCACGTGAGGAGCTTATGAACACATCCGTTGATGAAAACGAATGCTACAAATATGTTGCTGTGCGTAATGCTCTTTATGATAAAGGCAAGGCAACTGAAATGTTTGTATCCTATGAGCCTTGCTTTACAATGATGAACGAATGGCTTAAGCAGCTTTTCGGTGAAAGTGAAGGTAAAGAAGGCAAGGGTATTTTCCCAACCTCAGCAATTTTCTCAACTGACCTTCATTCTCTCGGTCAGTATATCCAGCAGGGCGAAAGAATAATGTTTGAAACCGTTGTTCATTTTGAAAAGCCCCGCAAGGAATTTGTTATCAAAGAGGATGCCGAAAATGTTGACGGTCTTAACTTCCTTGCAGGAAAGACAATGGACTTTGTTAATAAGCAGGCATACCGCGGCACAGTTCTTGCTCATAATGACGGTCTTGTACCCAACATCATTATCAAAAATGATGATATGAGTGAAAATTCTTTAGGTTATCTCATTTACTTCTTTGAAAAAGCCTGTGCAGTATCAGGCTATGTTCTCGGAATCAATCCCTTTGACCAGCCGGGCGTTGAAAGCTACAAAAAGAATATGTTTGCACTTTTAGGCAAACCCGGTTACGAAAAAGAGAAAGAAATACTTGAACAAAGATTAAGTAAGTGATATAATATACTTGTAATTGAATCGGAAGTGTGATATACTTATTCCGACGAAACAAATAAAAGGAGGAAATATAAAATGATTTCTATTATTTTAGGTCACAAAGGTTCAGGAAAAACAAAACATTTGATTTCTTGTGTAAACGAGGCAGTTGAAAACTCAAAGGGTAACGTTGTTTGCGTTGAAAAAGAAACCAAATTAACATATGACGTTAACTATCGTGCAAGACTTATTGCAACTGACGATTACGAAGTAAAGGGTTATGCAGCCTTCTACGGCTTCCTTGCCGGCGTATGCGCAGGTAACCACGACATTACTGACGTTCTTGTTGACGCAACTCTCCGTATCGGCGGCAGAGATTACAACGAGCTTGCTTCTTTCCTTGAAAAGATTTATGAGCTTTCATCCGTAAACGAAAAGGATTTTGTTTTCACAATTTCTGCTGATAAGGAAGAGCTTCCTGAATCAATCTTCAATTTCTGCAAGGTTATCTGATTACTTTTTAAATGCATAGGACTGTTTCAGCTTTTGGGACAGTCCTTTTTGTGATTATTGGATTATATTTCTGACCTAAGGATGTGTAAAAATGAATTTTGAACTTGAAAAGCAGGCTTTAAGTGAAGGGTACAAGGTAGTCTGCGGTGTTGACGAGGCGGGCAGAGGCCCTCTTTGCGGACCTGTATGTGCGGCGGCGGGTATTTTGCCCCTTGACTGTGAAATTGAGGGAATCAATGACTCGAAAAAGCTGAGCGAAAAAAAGCGTGAACAGCTTTATGATGTTATAACCGAAAAAGCCCTTGCTTACAGCATACAGATGGTCGATGCGGCCACTATTGACGAGATAAATATACTTCAGGCGACCTTCCTTGCAATGCGTACCGCTGTTGAAGGTCTTTCGGTAAGGCCTGATATTGCTCTTATTGACGGCAACGGTAAGCCCGGACTTTCTATTGCAGAAAGAACTGTTATCAAGGGTGATGCCAAATCTGTATCTATTGCTGCTGCATCCATTCTTGCAAAGGTAACCCGAGACCGATATATGTTCGAGGCGGATAAAAAATATCCCGAATATTTCTTTGCAAAGCATAAGGGCTACGGTACAAAGCTTCATTATGAGGCTATAGCCGAGCACGGAATCTGTCCCGAGCACAGACGCACCTTCCTTAAAAAGATTTTAGGTGAGTAAGCTATGGAAAAGGGGACAACGGGCAAAAAGGGCGAGGAATTTGCCGCCGGATATTACCGCAAGCTTGGCTTCACCGTAAAGGATATGAACTATCATTCCCGTTACGGTGAAATTGATGTCATTGCGGAAAACGATTTCAATATTGTTTTTTGTGAGGTCAAAACCAGAAGCAGCACCGCGAGGGCGAATCCCCGTGAGGCGGTGGATATAAAAAAGCAGCAAAGGCTGACTCTTACCGCCTTCAATTATTTAGAAAAGAACAAAAGCGAAAAAATGCTTCGCTTTGATGTTTTTGAGGTTTGGATAAACGAAGGCAGGATTTATAAATTCAACAATATTGAAAATGCATTTGAGCCGACGGATTTTTCGGGAAGATATGATGTGTTCTGAAGCGAGTGCTTCTTATGTTCATTTGTGATTGTAAAAGAAAAAAACTTTTGGTTTACAATTTCTTAATAATTATTTGCAAGTTTTATGTTATAAACTGTGCGAAAGAATTAATGGAGGGATGTACCGTGAAAAAATTAGTTGCTCTATTATTGGTTGCGGTTGTGATTTTTTCATTATCGTCAACCGCTTTTGCTTCCGAAGAGGAATATCCTACAATTTACGTTACGGGTATACAGACAAACAATATTTACAGCGATGAAGGTAATTTGATTTATCCTGTTTCGGTGGATATTATGGGTACGCTTATTCCGAAAATCGTACCTGCTCTTGATGAGCTTGCTGTAGGTCTTATGACAAAAAATTATGATGAATACATCAAAATTCTTCACGAGGATATGACACCGATTTTTGCTGATGTGGTTCTTGATAAAAACGGCGAAGCGAGTGACGGAAGCCATCCTGAATATCATTCTTCAACCGTTGCTGTTTCCGATAAAAAGTCGGGATATGATATGTGGGATTACCGCTTTTGGTATGACTGGCGGCTTTCTCCGCTCACCTCAGCTGAAGAGCTCAGAAATTATATAGACAGAGTTATTGAAGCAACGGGTAAGGATAAGGTGCAGCTTGTCGGACGCTGCTACGGTGCAAATGTTATCCAGACTTATATCACTCTTTATAAGGAACATACACTTGAGAATGTCAGCGATATTGCTTATTATGCTTCGTCGGTCAACGGAATCGATTTTATGAGTGCACTTTTTTCCGGTGAAGTAACTATCGAGGAGCAGGCACTTACAAATTTTGCCGAATACTATCTTAAAGACGAGGATGTTCTCAATAACGACGCCGTGTCTTTACTGGCTTATTCGTTGGTTGAGCTGTTCAATCAGATAAAGATTCTCGGTATTGGTACAGATGCGGTAGAAGTCTTCTTTAATGAAGTAAAGGGTGTCTTTATTCCTGAGGTCTTACCATTGTTTGTCGGAACGTGGCCTTCTCAGTGGGCTATGATAAACCCGGAGCTTTATGAAAAAGCTATTGATTTCATCTTTGAAGGTAAAAAGGATGAGTATTCGGAATTAATCAAAAAGACAGATTACTATCATTACAATGTTCAGCTTAAGGCTGAGGAAACCATAAAGGAGCTTGAGGGAAAGGGTATTAACTTCTATATCTTCACAAAGTACGGCTTCCCCGATATGCCTATATACGAAGGTGCAGCTAACGAGAGTGATTCGTACACCGCTGTACCTAAGCAGTCCTTCGGTGCCGAATGCTCCGATTACGGTGAGGTATTCAGCCAAAAATATATTGATTCACTTGAAGATAAAACCTATCTTTCACCCGATTTCAAAATCAATGCTGCAACCTGTCTTATTCCCGAAAGAAGCTGGTTCATTAAAAATCTTCATCATAATGAATTTGCCGTGCTTCACGATATGACACTTGAAATTATGCGCTATGATATGACAGTAGATAACCACAAGTATCCTCAGTATATCTGTCACGATAACGCAGTGCTCACACCGATGGAAGGACCCGATGAGGATTACGGCAAGGCTCCCGTTCATCCTCTTGCTTCTCTTATGAGATTCCTCACAGCCTTCTTCAATTTCTTCGCAAAGCTTTTCAAGGGTGAAATCAACTTCAGCGGCTTACTCGGCTGAGTAAGAATAATAGCAAACGGGTCTCTTAAGGCCCGTTTATTTTTGTTTTAATCCTTTACATTTTGTTTTTAATATGTTACAATTAACCGATTAAATCTCTTTATGTTCACGGAGGTAGTATTATGCTTTATACAAGTACAAGAGATAAAAATGTAAAAGTGACATCCGCACAGGCTATTGCACAGGGTATTTCAGCTGACGGCGGTCTTTTTGTGCCTGAATCAATTCCGCAGATTGACTCAGCTTTTATCGATTCATTAGTAGGTCTTGATTATATTTCAAGAGCAAAAAAGGTTCTTTCTCTTTATCTTACCGATTACACTGAGAAAGAAATAGATTACTGTGTAAGCGGAGCCTATGCAAAGGGTAAGTTTTCAAGCGATAAGGTTTCTCCCATCAATACAATCGCAAAGGGTGAAAATATTCTTGAGCTCTGGAGAGGTCCTACCTGCGCCTTCAAGGATATGGCTCTTCAGCTTCTTCCTTATCTTCTTACAACAGCCGTTAAAAAGATAAAGCTTGACAAAACCGTTGTTATTCTCGTTGCCACATCCGGTGACACGGGCAAGGCTGCTCTCGAAGGCTTCAGGGATGTTGAGGGCACAAAGATTATGGTCTTTTATCCCGATGACGGCGTAAGCCCCATGCAAAAGCTTCAGATGACTACTCAGGCAGGCGAAAATGTTGCCGTATGTGCAATCAACGGTAACTTCGACGATGCCCAGAGCGGTGTAAAGAAAATTTTTACCGATAAAGCCGTGGCTGAAAAGCTTGCTTCAAGAGGGATGATGTTCTCTTCAGCAAACTCCATCAACTGGGGCAGACTTGTTCCGCAGATTGTTTATTATATTTCAGCTTACTGTGACCTTATCGAAAAGGGCACAATCAAAAACGGTGACGAAATCAATGTTGTTGTTCCCACGGGTAATTTCGGTAATATTCTTGCCGCTTACTATGCAAAGAAAATGGGTATTCCCGTTAAAAAGCTTATCTGCGCTTCAAATGCAAACAATGTTCTTACTGATTTCCTTAAAACGGGCGTTTATGATAAGAACAGAAAATTCTTTACAACAACCTCTCCTTCGATGGATATTCTTATTTCCTCCAATCTTGAAAGACTTCTTTTCCATCTTTGCGGTGAAAACGATGTTACCGTAAAGACATGGATGGAGGCTCTTGCTTCTGAGGGAAAATACGAGGTAAGCGATGCGGTGAAGGAGCTTGTTCTTTCCCTCTTTGATGCCGGCTGCTGTGACGATGAAATTACGGCTGCCACCATCAGTGAAACCTATAAAAAAGGTTATCTTTGCGATACACATACTGCCGTTGCCGTTAATGTTTACCGTGAATATGTGAAGGCAACGGGAGACAGAACTGAGGCCGTTATCGCTTCAACCGCCAACCCCTACAAGTTCTCTGCTGCCGTACTCAAGGCTGTCAAGGGTGAAATTCCCGGTGACGCAGACGAATTTGAGCAGGTAGATCTTCTTATTGCCGAAACCGGTGCAGAGTGTCCTCCACAGCTTGCAACACTCAAGGGCAAGGAGCCCCGCTTTACTGATTGCTGCGAAAAAGAAGATATGATCGAAATGGTTTATAAAATGCTCGGAGTATAATTTTAAAGGGAGGTGTCAGCTTGTCAATATTTGCAATAGGGGACACCCATCTTACCTTCAGCACCGATAAGCCTATGGATATTTTCCGTGGCTGGACGGATTATGTTGAAAGACTCGAAAAAAACTGGCGAGCTGTTGTGGACGAGGATGACACTGTGGTTATTCCCGGGGATATTTCCTGGGCTATGTCTCTGGAGCAGGCAAAAAAGGATTTCGCTTTTCTTGATTCTCTTCCCGGAAAAAAGCTTATTATGAAGGGTAACCACGACTATTGGTGGACGACAAAAAGAAAGATGGATAGCTTCATTGCTGAAAACGGTTTTGATTCACTTTCGATTCTTCATAATAATGCCTTCCGTGTTGGTGACTTTACTCTTTGCGGAAGCAGAGGCTGGTTTTTCGATGCTGAAAATTCCGACAGCAAGGTGCTTCTCAGAGAAGCGGGCAGACTCGATATGTCTATTGAGGAGGGAAAAAAGCTCGGAGGAGAGCTGATAGTTTTTCTTCATTATCCTCCCGTAATGACCAATATGTGCTGCAATGAGATGATGGCCGTGCTGAAAAAACACGGCATAAAAAGATGCTGCTACGGGCATCTTCACGGCGAATCAACCCTCAAAGCGGTGCGTGGAAATGTTGATGGGATAAATTTTTCTCTCGTTTCTGCCGATTTTCTCGAGTTTTGTCCCAAAATAATAGAAAAATTTTGAAAAAACTATGGAAATATTTTTTTATTGTGCTATAATATTAAAGTTAAAAATGTAAAATGGGTAACCTTGTGTTGAGTTATTTTTTTTAGGGTACCCGGATAGGAGTTTTAAAATGAGCTTAAAATCATCAAACAACATTGAAACAAATGTTTACGCACTTGAAATTTCAATTTCTGCCGAAGTGTTTGAGGCTGCACAGAACAAGGCCTTTGCAAGACAGAAAAACAAAATTTCTCTTCCCGGCTTCCGTAAGGGTAAGGTAACCCGTAAGATGGCTGAAAACTTTTACGGCAAAGGCTTCCTTTATGAGGATGCTCTTGATCTCTGCTACGGTGATGCAGTCGAAGAAGCAATCAAGGAAGCAGGTCTTGAAATGGTCGGCACAAAGAGTGCAGACATCAAGGAAATCGGTGAAAACGGCGTAGAATTGGTTGTTGAAATTTACGTTAAGCCTGAAGTTGAAGTAACCGAATACAAGGAACTCAAGGCTACAAAGAAAAAGGTTGAGGCAACTGAAGAGGAAATTCAGGCAAAGATCAACGAACTCGTTGAAAGAAACGCACGTCTTGTTGCAGTTGAAGACAGAGCTGTTGAAAACGGTGACATCACAGTTATTGACTTTGAAGGCTTTGTTGACGGTGTCGCTTTTGAAGGCGGCAAGGGTGAAAACTATGAGCTTACAATCGGCTCAGGTCAGTTTATCCCCGGCTTTGAGGAGCAGATCATCGGTCACAGCATCGGCGAAGAATTCGATGTAAACGTTAAGTTCCCCACCGAATACACACCCGAGCTTGCTGACAAGGATGCAGTTTTCAAAATTAAGCTTCACGAAATTAAGGTTAAGGAGCTTCCCGAGGTTGACGACGAATTTGCTCAGGATGCAGCTGACTGCGATACAGTAGCAGCCCTTAAAAAGAATATCGAAAAGGAAATCAAGGAGCAGAAGGAAGCAGAAAACAATAGAGAAATCGAATCTCAGCTTCTTGAAAAGCTCAGCGAAAATGTTGTCGGTGAAATTCCCGAATGTATGTTTGAAGCTGAAATTGATAACCAGATCAAAAACCTTGACTACAGACTTTCCATGCAGGGTATGAGCCTTGAGCTTTACCTCCAGTACACAGGTATGACAATGGAAGCATACAGAGATACTCTCAGAGATGCAGCTGTAAAGCAGGTTAAGATCCGTCTTGCTCTCGAAGCTATTGCAAAGAAGGAAGGTCTTGTAGTTACCGACGAGGAGCTCGAGGCTGAATTTGCAAAGTTTGCTGAGCAGTACGGTATGGAGGTTGAAAAGATCAAGGAGGTTGTTCCCGCTGAAGGTCTCCGCGGCGATCTTCTCAACGAAAAAGCACTTGCATTTGTTAAGGAAAATGCAAAGATTACCACAGCAAGAAAGCCCAGAGCTAAAAAAGAAGAAGCAAAGGCTGAAGATGCTGAATAATTACTGTTTATAAAGGTTAATTTAAACCAAGAATAGTATAAAGAAATCGGGGCCGTCTGGGTACGGCTCCGAATTTGAATATTAACCGAGGAGGATATATTATGCCTTTAGTACCTTATGTAGTAGAACAGACAAGCAGAGGAGAGAGAAGCTACGATATTTATTCCCGACTTCTCAACGACCGAATTATCGTTCTTTCCGACGAAGTAAACGATGCTACCGCTTCACTTGTTGTAGCACAGCTTTTATTCCTTGAAAGCCAGGATTCCGAAAAGGATATCAGCTTTTACATCAACAGCCCCGGCGGCTCGGTAACAGCCGGTATGGCCATTTATGACACAATGAAGTACATCAAATGTGATGTTTCAACCATCTGTATGGGTATGGCAGCAAGTATGGGTGCCTTCCTTCTTTCTTCGGGCACAAAGGGAAAAAGATACTGTCTTCCCAGCGCTGAGGTTATGATTCATCAGCCTCTTGGCGGTGCAAAGGGTCAGGCAACTGATATCAAGATTGCCGCAGAGCATATTTTAAGAACAAGAGAAAGACTCAATAAGATTCTTGCTGAAAACACAGGTAAGGATATTTCCGTTATCGCACAGGATACCGAAAGAGATAACTTTATGACTGCTGAGGAAGCACTTGAGTACGGTCTTATTGACAAGATTTTATATAAGAGAGATTAAGGGGTAGTTAGTTTATGGCAAGAGACGGTGACATCAAAGAAAAAAATGTAAGATGTTCCTTTTGCAACAAATCCCAGAGTGATGTAAAAACACTTATTGCCGGCCCCGGTGTATATATCTGTAACGAGTGTGTGGCTCTTTGCCGTGAAATTGTCGAAGAGGAAACAGAGAAAAAAGCCGGAAAAAGCGACAACGATTTTTCAACACTCAAAAAGCCGAGTGAAATCAAGGCTCTTCTTGACGAGTATGTAATCGGTCAGGACGAGGCTAAAAAAGCACTCAGTGTTGCTGTTTACAATCATTATAAAAGAATTTATTCGGGAAGCGACAGTCCCGTTGAGGTGGGAAAGAGTAACATTCTTATGCTCGGTCCCACGGGTGTCGGTAAAACGATGCTTGCCCAGACTCTTGCAAGGATACTTGATGTACCCTTTGCGATAGCTGATGCAACAACTCTTACGGAAGCAGGCTATGTCGGCGAAGATGTTGAAAATATTCTTCTGAGACTTATCCAGGCTGCTGATTTCGATGTGGAAAGAGCCGAAAAGGGTATTATCTATGTTGACGAAATCGACAAAATCGGCCGTAAAAGCGAAAGCACCTCAATTACGAGAGACGTAAGCGGTGAAGGTGTTCAGCAGGCACTTTTGAAAATTTTGGAGGGTACTGTTTCTAACGTGCCTCCCCAGGGTGGAAGAAAGCATCCGCAGCAGGAATTCATCCAGATTGATACCACAAATATTCTCTTTATTTGTGCCGGCTCCTTTGAAGGAATCGAAAAGATTGTTGAAAAGAGAATGGGTAATTCCGGTCTCGGCTTCGGGGCATCAATAAAGACAAAGAGCGACTTTGAAAGCAGTAAGATAATGCATAAGGTTGTGCATCATGACCTTGTAAAATTCGGTCTCATTCCTGAACTTGTGGGACGACTTCCTGTTATAACGGCTCTGGATAATCTTGACGAGGCGGCTCTTGTACGCATTATGACTGAGCCGAAAAATGCTCTCGTCAGACAGTATCAATACCTTTTCGGTATTGATGATATCGAGCTTGAGTTTGAATTTGATGCTCTTAAGGCTATTGCTGAAAAGACTCTTGAAGCTAAAACCGGTGCCAGAGGTCTCCGTTCAATAATGGAAAAATTGCTTCTTGATTATATGTACGAAATTCCCGCTGAAGGAACCTTCGGTAAGCTTGTAATCACAAAGGAAGCTGTTGAGGGAACAGAAAAAGCAATGATTGACACTTTTGATTCGTCGGAAGGCAAGCATTTCCGTCTTCCTCAACCCAAACGTAAAAAATCTGAATAATCTATTGACAATTTATTATATATTGTGATAGAATACCATAGTATAAAAATTTGGAGGTCGAACAAATGACAGCGCTTCAGTATGTATTATCAATTGTGATTATAATTGTTTCCGTTATTATCGTTGCTCTTGTTATGTTGCAGGAAAGCAAGCAGAGAGGCCTTTCAGGCACAATCGCCGGCGCAGGCGACACCTTTTTCGGTAAGAATAAGAGCAGAACAATGGAAGCAAAGCTCGCAAAGTTCACAAAAATTGCAGGCACAATTTTCTTTATTCTTTCACTTGTGTCTTCTTTACTTGTTCTTTTCGGCGCATAATTTCAACTGAAAGAAAAAACTTGACTGAAAACGGGATTTCTTTAAAAGAAGTCCCGTATTTTTTGTTTTCAATAAAAATATTGATGATAAATAATTTACAAATTTAAAATATTGTGTTATAATTCAGTTAATCAAAAAGAAAGAAGGAAAAAATATGGAATTTTCTACTGTAATAGTTTTCATCAAGGACCTTGTTGCAACCATAATGACACTTCTTATGATGATGTCACCGGCTTTTGGCGGCACAGGTGTCCCTTATGCTGCTGAAAAACCCGAGGAGCTTGTTATGAGCTTTACTGCTGTTTCGGATACCCACGTTGAAACCAACAATCCGACATCTTACCGTGCCTTTTATGACTTGCTTGAAGGTATCAAGGCCGGCGAAAATAACGATGCTGTAGTATTCCTCGGCGATAATGTTATGAATGGCCAGGTTCCCGAAAACATCTTCTTCTATGCAGGTGTAAGATCTGTTTTGACCGAAGGAAACAATTTTGTCGTTGTCGGCAACCACGATTTAGGTAACGGTGAAGGAGACTATAAAAAGTTCCGTGACAATTATCTTTTGAATAATGCTTTATTCCTCGGTAACAAATTGGATAAAACCTATTATTATAAGGTAGTCAACGGCTGCTATATGATTTTTCTTTCATCGGAAGACCTTTCCGTAAATGAATGTGTAATGAGCGAAGAGCAGCTTGTATGGCTTGAGGGTGTTCTCAATGAAGCAGCCGAGGCAGGCGCACCTACATTTGTTTTCAATCATCATCCTCTTTATCAGCTTAAAGGCGTTGCATATGATTCACTTGCAAAGCTTCTGAGCAAGTATGATAATCTTCTTTACCTTTACGGTCATACACATAACGAGATCGGTGCCGATAACTTCAGAGAAGAGGGCGGAGTAAAGGTTATCAATCTTCCTCGTTCAACAGAAACTGTTGATTATGCACCCGGCGGCGGTATCGCAGTTGAGGTTTATGAAAACGAAATTATCGTAAGAGGCAGGGACTTCGTTAAGGGCGAATGGATTGAAGGTCTCAGATATACCTATTAATCAGATTTAACAAATTATATTGCAGCACTTCTTAATGGAGTGCTGTATTTTTGTGTTTATAAATAATACAGTTTTGTCTAATATGTTTTAAAACGCCTGAGGTCATTGACAAAGGTATTTTTTCGTGCTAAACTGCCACAAAGGGACTTTTTTCTGAAAAACAATTACTGACGGAGACGGAAGATGAATAAGTTTAAAAGATTTAAAAATTATATGACACACGGACCTGAGGAATGCGATACAATTGAGTATTTCAATCTTAAGGCAAAAATATCAGGCAATGTTCTCACCAACGCTCAGGATATGCCTACTCCCGGCTATACCTATGATGCTGATGTTACAAAGTTTTGGGAAGAATTCCGCAAGCTCAAAGCTGAATGCGATTACAAGCTTACCTTCAACGACCTTATGATGCGTGCTATGGTTGAGGGCCTTAAGGTTGCTCCCAGACTTAATGCTTATATTGATTATCACCGTTTTTCTACCACGGGCAAGCTTATTATAAAAAAGCACGTAGATATTGCTGTACCCGTTATTCTGGATTCAGGCGAAACCTTCCCTGTGAAGGTCAGCTCCTGCGAAGAAAAGACTCTTAAAGAAATTTCTCTTCGTACTGCTGAGCTTACAAAGCTTATGCAGACAAGCGATGTTGACCGTGTTCTTTTTGATCTTCTTACCAGAAGAACCTACGGCTTCCTTCTTCAGGGTAAGTTTCTTACAACCTTTGCCCAGACCTTCCGTGGCTTTGTAGGCAAGGGAAGAGTTGCTTCCGTAAAGGGTATTTTCAAGCATGCACCCAGAGGAAAGGGCTGTCTCTCACCCAATGATCTTGATGAAGGTACAGTATGCCTTACAAATCTCGGCGCTGTAAATCAGACACTCAACGGAAGAGTAACCAATGCACCTCTTCTTTACCCCCAGGTATTTCTTATGGCTGTAGGTGTGGCAAGAGACGAAAATTATGTTTTCAGAAATGAAAAAGGCGAAATTGATATGGGAACAAGGAAAACCCTCCCTATTACCCTTACCTTTGACCACAGAATCGGCGGCTTCGGCGATGTTCTTCCCTTTATCAAAAAGCTTGATGAAATCTTTGCAAATCCTGAGGTTATAAGAGAGTGGTAAAATTAAATCAAGGACTGTCTTTGCGGCAACGCATGGACGGTCTTTTTTTGTTGTTAAATTGGTATATTTATATTGAATTTGTAAAACGGTTTTGATATACTGAAAGGGAAGAAAGGTTAAAGGAGATAAAATATGGATACTTTACAACAAATCAAAGAACAAATCTGTGATGTCTGCCATAAAATGTGGCAGCTCGGCTGGGTTGCAGCAAATGACGGTAATGTCAGTGCTAAGCTTCCCGACGGAAGAATTATCGCAACACCTACAGGTATCAGCAAGTCATTCATCACTCCCGATAAGCTTGTTATTCTTGACAGAGAAGGTAACATTCTTGAAGCAGCAGAGGGCTACCGTCCTTCAAGCGAAATAAAGATGCACCTTCGCTGTTACGATAAAAGAGAGGACGTATTCAGTGTAATTCACGCTCATCCTCCCGGAGCCACAGGCTTTGCCGTTGCACACAAGGCAATGGATATGTATAATATGATTGAGGATGTGGCTGTTATCGGCTCTGTGCCTCTTACTCCCTACGGTACTCCATCAACCTCAGAGGTGCCCGATTCAATCGAGCCTTATCTTGAAGAGCACGATGTAATGCTGCTTGAAAATCACGGAGCTCTTGCAGTGGGCAGTGATGTTATCACAGCCTTTTACAGAATGGAAAGCCTTGAGCTTTGGGCAAAAATCACAATTAATGCAGTTATCTTAGGCGGAAGCCACGACATAAGCCGCGAAAACATTCAAAAGCTTATCGACCTTCGTGGCTATTACAGAGTAACGGGCAGACATCCCGGATACAAGGTTTTCAATCCTGAGGATGAAATGCTTCATAAGAAAGATTAAGAGGTGACAGTATGCTTAAAGGAATATCTCCGATAATTTCTCCCGAGCTTCTTAAGGCTCTTGCTGAAATGGGTCACGGTGACGAGCTTGTAATCGCCGACGGAAACTTCCCTTGCCATAGTGTAGGAAAAAATTCCGTTGTTATCCGTGCCGACGGACACGGTGTGCCCGAAATTCTTGACGCAATTCTTGATCTTATACCGCTTGATACATATACGGAAAAGCCTGTTGCACTTATGGAGGTTGTAAAGGGTGACACCTGCGGTACTCCCGAAATATGGGATACCTATGAAAAAATTCTCACAAAGCACGAGCCTTCTCATCACGGAATTGATTATACTGAGCGCTTTGCCTTTTATGAAAGAGCAAAGGGAGCCTATCTTATTATCGCTACGGGCGAAAAGGCAATCTACGCCAATATTCTTCTTAAAAAGGGCGTGGTAAAATGAAAAAGGTTTTAGCCTTTGATTTCGGTGCTTCGACGGGCAGAGCAATCAAAGCAGTCTATGACGGCAAAGAGATAAAATATGAACAGATTCACCGCTTTGAAAATATTCCGAAAACCGTTGACGGTCATGTGTGTCACGATGTGGATATGATAATCGGTGAGGTCAAAGCAGCCATAGAAAAGGCGGGGGAGATTGATTCCATGGCTTTTGATACCTGGGGTGTTGATTATGCTCTTATTGACAAAGAGGAAAAAATAATCCACGAGCCCTATCATTACCGTGATGAAAGAACCAAGGATGCTCTCGGTAAGGCTTTTTCAAAAATGAGCGCAGAAGAGATTTATGCCGAAACGGGCAATCAGATAATGAATATAAATACCTTGTTTCAGTTAATATGTGACGAAAACAAAGATAAGGCAGAAACGCTTTTGTTTATGCCTGATTTGTTCGCTTATCTTCTCACAGGTAAAAAGGTCTGCGAAACGACTATTGCATCAACCTCGCAGATGCTCAATCCCTTGACAAAGCAGTGGAGTGAAAGGGTAACAGATACCTTCGGCGTTGACAGAAATATCTTTCCTGAGATTTGTCCGAGTGCGACGGTCAGCGGAAAATATAAGGGTATACCCGTTGTAAGTGTTGCCGGCCACGATACACAGTGTGCCGTTGCTGCAATGCCGTCAAAGAGCGAAAATGCCGCTTTTCTTTCCTGCGGTACCTGGTCGCTTATCGGCTGTGAGCTTGATGCACCCGTTATGACACGTATGAGTAACGACCTTGAGCTTTCAAATGAAATCGGAGCCAACGGAAAAATCAATTTTCTTAAAAACATCAGCGGTCTGTGGCTTATTCAGGAAACACGCCGTGACCTTGCAAAAACAGACAGAAGGTATTCCTATAACGAGCTTGAATTTCTTGCCCGTGAAAGCGAAGGCTTCCGAAGCTTTATTGATCCTGATGCACCTGAGCTTTCGGCTCACGGCAATCTTCCCGATAAAATAAGAAGCTATTGCAAAAACACAAATCAACCCATACCCGAAACAGTCGGTCAGCTGGTGAGATGTATTTATGAAAGCCTTGCTCTCAAATACAGACTTGCCTTGGAGCAAATCAGCAAGTGCACAGGAAAAAAGTTCGATGTTCTTCACCTTATGGGCGGCGGAACAAAGGACGGCTTTCTTTGTGAGCTTTCAGCCCAAAGTCTCGGTATTCCCGTAATTGCAGGACCCATTGAGGCAACTGCTCTGGGCAATATTGTTCTTCAGCTTATTGCCCTCGGTGAAATCGAAAGCATCGAAAAGGGCAGAGAGATTATCGCCGAAACCGAAAAGGTGAAAAAATATGAAGAAAAGCATACATCCGATTGGGATGAGGCTTTTGAAAGATTTTGTAAAATTATTAAAAAATAAACATAAAGGAGAAAATTACTATGTTATATCCTAAAATTGGTATCAGACCCGTTATTGACGGCCGTTGGGGCGGAGTAAGAGAAAGCCTTGAAAATCAGACAATGGGTATGGCTGAGGCGGCTGCAAGGCTTATCAGCGAAACACTTAAATATCCCGATGGCACACCCGTTCAGTGCGTAATTTCAGAAACAACAATCGGCGGCGGAGCAGAGGCTGCAAAATGTGAGGATCAGTTCTCAAAGGAAAACGTTGTGGCTACTCTTACCGTAACTCCCTGCTGGTGCTACGGCTCAGAAACCTTTGATATGAATCCCAATACAATAAAGGCTGTATGGGGCTTTAACGGCACAGAGAGACCGGGTGCGGTTTATCTTGCAGCAGTTATGGCGGCTTATGCACAGAAGGGACTTCCTGCTTTCTCGATTTACGGTAGAGATGTTCAGGATATGGGCGACAAAACTGTACCTGAAGATGTAAAGGAAAAAATTCTCCGCTTTGCAAGAGCTTCAATTGCAGTAGGCTGGATGAAGAACAAGGCTTATGTAAACCTCGGCGGGATTTCAATGGGTATTGCGGGCAGCTACTGTGACGCAGCAATGTTCCAGAAATATTTCGGTATCCGTGCCGAGTGGGTAGATATGAGTGAAATTATAAGAAGAATCACTCTCGAAATTTATGATAAAGACGAATATGAAAAGGCACTCAGCTGGATTAAGGCTAACTGCAAGGAGGGCTTTGACGTAAACGCAGGTAAAAATCTTCCCGAAATTATCAAAAAATCAAAGGTTGTTCCTGCTGACAAGGACTGGGAATTCATCGCAAAGTTCTCAATCATCGTAAGAGATATTCTTTACGGCAATAAAAAGCTTGACGAGCTCGGCTGGCACGAAGAAGCTCTTGGTAAAAACGCTGTTGCAGGCGGTTTCCAGGGACAGAGAAACTGGACGGACTGGCTTCCCAATGCTGACTTTACCGAAGCAATTATGGCATCTACCTTTGACTGGAACGGTCCTAAGGCTCCCACACCTTTCGCAACTGAAAATGACACTCTCAACGGTGTTGCAATGATGCTTGGAACCCTCGTATCAGGCAGTGCACCCTGTTTCCATGACGTTCGTACATACTGGAGTCCCGAAGCCTGCGAAAGAGTTACGGGCTATAAGCCTGAAGGCAAGGCAAAGGACGGCTTCATTCATCTCATCAACTCAGGTGCAACTGCTCTTGACGGCAGCGGTGCATCAAAGAATGACAAGGGTGAAGGCTGCATGAAGCCCTTCTGGGAAATGACAGAAGAGGATATGAAGGCATGTCTTGAAGCTACAGACTGGTGCAGAGCCAACTATGAATATTTCAGAGGCGGCGGATTCTCAAGCCACTTCCGTTGCAGAGCTGAAATGCCCGTAACAATGCTCAGAGTAAACATCATCGACGGCATAGGCCCCGTTATACAGATTGCTGAAGGCTATACTGCTGACCTTCCCGACAATGCTCATACAACAATTGACGTCAGAACTGACCGCACCTGGCCCACAACCTGGTTCGCTCCCATTCTTACGGGCGAGGGTGCATTCAAGGATGTATATTCAGTAATGGCTAACTGGGGCGCTAACCACGGTGTAACAGTTTACGGCCATGTCGGTGATGATCTTATTACCCTCGCATCAATGCTACGTATCCCCGTAAATATGCACAACGTTTCCGAAAACAGAATATTCCGTCCCCATTCCTGGGCAGCCTTCGGCACAGAGGACAGCCAGAGTGCAGACTATAAGGCCTGCGAAAAATACGGACCTATCTACGGCTAAAATACATAGTAAAACAGTCTCCTAAGGGCGACCCTTCATAAGGATGTTAAGCCTTAAAATTCGTTATTTTTGCGCACAACTGCGTTAAAAATGCTCGAAATCCGGCAAGGATTTCTGTGCTTTTCGCCTTGTTTTGCATCAAAAGTATCTGAATTTTAAGGTGCTA
>JAZUMO010000013.1:0-8817 GCA_045603665.1 Acutalibacteraceae bacterium | reverse complement strand
CATAATCGTATAATTATCTCGCTTTCGTATGGTTTTTTCTAGCAATTAAATTATACTATGAAAGCAGCCACTGAGCAACCTTTTACGGTAACTCAGTGGCTTTATTTTTTTATTTAGGGGCTGCCTTAGTGCAACAGCCCCTTTTGGCCTTACTACCCAATTCTGAACCAAGATCTATTAATAAAAATCAGACATATTTTTATTCGTATATATGCAGTCTTGAAAATACCCTTCTTTATGATTCGCAATATTTATAAATAGTTTCTTGTATCTTTTCATAAAGCTTATCTTTACTTTTGACTTCGATTTCTTCTAAAGGTTTTTCCCAACCTTTTTCATCATCAGTAGAAACAACAGTAATATAATATGACTGCAAATCTTCTATATATCCTACATCGATTAACATACCATCATTATAATGAATTTCAATCATATCTTGGTCATCTTCTAATATAAACTCAATCTTTCCTGATAATAAATCTAGATTTTTATAAACATCATACCATTCTTTCATAATATAACCACCTGAGATTATTTATTCAACTTACTTTTAGCTGTATTTATTGAGGATATAAGTAATTTCTTAACTTCAATACACTTGTCAAGAATATCTCTCTTCCCGTAATATCCGCTTTCAATTAAAAGTTCTAACCAATACTCACTTTCACTACATTCTTTAAGTGCAATCTGTAATTTTGCAATAAAGTCCGCCTTGCCATGTCCGTAAAAAGCTTCTCGAATATTTGCACCGACAGAAGTGCCTGACCGAATAAGTTGATTGGTTAAAACTGTTTCTTTCTTAGTCTGTTTTATATAATTGCAAACTTTAATTATCTGCAAAGCAAACTCTTTGGATTTTGTAATCAACGGACTATCTGCCATAATGTTATCACCCTTCTTGCTAAAACTATATCATTTTAAAAAGAAAAATGCAAGGCGAAGCCTTGCAAAATACTTATTACTTCTTACCTATTACTTATTACTTTCCAAAAAATCCTGAATGCAGTTTTAGGTAAGAGTGAAGAGGTAAGAGGTAATAAGTAAAAATCCTGAACGCTGTCGCATTCAGGATTTTTTGGCAGTACCTCGCATTTTCGAACCATCGGTTTACTTTTCATCCTTTAAACACATCACACAAAAGTATATATGAAAATTCGTAAATTATGTTGTTTTTTCGCTCTTATAATGTTATTATTATAAAGAGTATAGACAAAGGAATGATATGATGAAAAATTTTATTTCAACTCCCATAGAAATATATGGCAGAACCGCAGAAAACCGTGTTCTTTTTCAGCCAATGGAGGGCTGTGACGGAACTGCTGAAGGTGCTGTCGACGAGCTTACCCTGCGCAGATACCTTCGCTTTGCCGAGGGTGCTCCCGGTATAATCTGGTTTGAAGCTACTGCCGTTTGCAACGAGGGCAGAGCAAATCCCCGTCAGCTTTACATAAATGAAAACACACTTGAGAGCTTTAAAAATATCGTAAGTCAGATAAAAGTAAAATCAAGGGAGCTTCACGGCTTTGAGCCACTTGTGATTGTTCAGCTTACCCACAGCGGACGCTACAGCAAGCCAAACGGTACTCCTGAGCCTATCGTAGCTTATCGCAATGAGCTTTGGGAAAAAGGTAAGGAGGATCCGCCCTTCAATGTGGCAACCGACGAATATCTTGATACTATCCCTGCTATGTATGCTAAAGCGGCAAAATTAGCCCTTGAAGCAGGCTTTGACGGAATGGATGTAAAATGCTGTCACGGATACCTTTTCAATGAACTTTTAAGTGCCTATAACCGTGAAGGCAGATACGGCGGCAGCCTCGAAAACAGATCCAGACTTTATTTTGACTGCATCGATGCCGTAAAAGAAGCCGTCGGTGACAAGGCATTTGTTACAACTAGACTCAACGCCTGCGACTGCTTCCCTTACGGCTATGGTTACGGTGTTAATGAAAAGGAAGAAATTGACCTTACAGAAACCAAGGCTATTATATCAGAGCTTCAGAAGAAGGGTATCGAGCTTGTAAATCTCACTATCGGTAATCCCTATCTTATCCCTCATACCAACAGACCTTATGCAGTCAAATCACCCGAGGACGGAAATATCGGTATGAAGAGAGTTTATGATGTGACTAAAGAAATCACCTCAGCCTTCCCCGATATGAAGTTTGTTGTATCGGCTTTGAGTTTCGAGGGTGAAAATGCAGTTGATTATGCAGAAAAGTTACTTAATAAAGGTATCGGTGATATAGCAGGCTTTGGCAGAATGACCTTTGCTTATCCCACATTCTATAAGGAATACCTCGAAAACGGTGCACTCGATAAAAGTAAGGTTTGTATCAAATGCAGTAAATGCTCCGAGCTTATGCGTGCAGGTACTGTTTCAGGCTGTGTAATCAGAGACAGCGAATGCTATATGCCCTACTATCAGAAATATGTAATGAAGAAATAACCTCTCCGTCAGCCAATAGCTGACACCTCCCACTCCAAGGGAGGCAAGAAGATGTATTATATTAAGTATTTGAAGGTGAAAATTATGGTCGCAGTTGTAACAGGAGGAAGCAGAGGCATCGGCAAGGGAATCGCTGAAGCTCTGCTCGAAAAAAGCTTTACTGTTATTGTTACCGCAAGAAAAAAAGGCGTAGAAATCGAAGAGCTTGAAAAGGTGTATAATGACAAAATTCTTTTTGTGCCTTGCGATATATCTAAGGAAGAGGACAGAAAAAATCTTGCTTCCTTTGTGAAAGAGAACTTCGGCAAGCTTGATTTACTTGTTAACAATGCAGGTGTGGCACCGAGAGAAAGAAAGGATATTCTTGAAATCACCCCCGAAGATTTCGATTATCTGACAGATATAAACTTAAAGGGTACTTTCTTCGTAACGCAGGAGCTTACTCCCCTGCTTATTGAAAATGAAAAATCAAGAATTATAAACATATCCTCAATGTCAGCCTATACCGCTTCCGTTAACAGAGGTGAGTACTGCATTTCAAAGGCAGGCATCTCAATGATAACCAAGCTCTTCGCCGCAAGACTTGCCGAATACGGTGTCAGCGTGATTGAAATAAGGCCCGGCATAATCGAAACAGATATGACCTCAAAGGTTAAGGAAAAATACGAAAAGCTTATAGCTGAGGGTATCACTCCCATAAGACGTATTGGACAGCCTGAGGATGTTGCAAAGTGCGTTGTTTCAGTGGCAGAAGGCAATTTTGATTTCTGCACAGGTACGGTTATAGACTGTGACGGCGGATTTAATGTGAGGCGCTTATGAGAAAAATATATAAAGCTCTTGTAATCGGCAGCGGCGCGGCAGCTTACAGCTGTGCAGACTGGCTTTACAGAGAAGGCGTAAAGGATATAGCAATAGTCACGGAAGCAAGGCTTTCGGGCACATCACGGAATACGGGGAGCGACAAGCAGACCTACTACAAAATTTCAATGGACGGCTTTACTCCCGACAGCCCCTATAAAATGGCTTGTGATATGTTTTCGGGCGGCTCCTGCGACGGAGAAAAGATGTACCTTGAAGCGGTAAACAGTCAAAAATGCTTCCTTCGTCTTTGCAAGTACGGAGTTAAGTTTCCCACAGATTCATACGGTGGTTATCCCGGATATAAAACCGACCATGACAACACGGTAAGAGCGACCTCCGTAGGCCCTCTTACATCAAAAAAGATAACGGAAAAGCTTGAAAAGGTTGTTCTTGAGAAAAACAAAACACCTCTTTTTGATAACAAGCTTGTAATAGAAATTCTCATTCGTGACGGCAGGGCTTACGGCATAAAAGTGCTTGACACTGTTACAAACAAAACAGAAAACATATTTGCTGAAAACATAATCTGTGCCACAGGTGCTCCTGCCTGCATTTATGAAGACAGCGTATATCCTGAATCCCAGCACGGTATGACAGGTGTTTTGCTTGAAGCAGGCGTGAGGATGTGCAATTTCACTCAATGGCAATACGGTATGGCATCTGTGAATTTCCGCTGGAATGTATCAGGCAGCTTTATGCAGGTTATTCCCCGTTTTGTAAGTAAAGATGAAAACGGAAACGAATACGAATTTTTAGCTGATTACTTTGAGGACATACACGAGGCTTACAGCTTTGTTTTCCTCAAGGGCTATCAGTGGCCCTTCTCCTACAGCAGAGCAAAGGAAAGCTCCCTGATAGATTTTGCCGTACACAGTGAAACAAGCAAGGGCAGAAAAGTATATCTTGACTACAGAAAAAATCCCGCTGATTTCTGCTTTGAAAAGTTAAGTGCAGAAACAAAGGATTACATAAACGGAGCGGAGTGTATGGCAGATACACCCTTTGAAAGACTTCAAAAGTTAAACAGCAAGGCCATTAATGTTTATCTTCGTCAGGGTATAAATCTTGAAACTGATATGCTTCATATAGCGGTCTGTGCCCAGCATAACAACGGTGGAGTTTATACAGACAATAATTTTGAAACCGACATCAGCGGTCTTTATGTTATCGGTGAGGCGGCAGGCACCTTCGGTCTTTCACGTCCCGGCGGCTCTGCCCTTAATGATACCCAAGTGAGCGGACTTGTATGTGCAAAGCATATAGCAAATAAAACTGACAGAATCTCTAATGAAAGCGTATACGATAGTTTCTCAAACAATGAAACTACTTTTACCTTTGATGAAAGTATAAGCTATGACCACTTCAAAAACAGGATGAGCAAGGTTGCCTCTTTTAAAAGGGATTATGAAGGCTGTTTCACTCTTCTGGGTGAGATAAATGATACTCTTGCCTCTTACCGTCAAAAACATAAAAGCCTTTCTGACTACTACCGTGACAAGGATATGCTGCTGAGTATGAAAGCACTTCTTGAAGCTATAGTATCAGAACTTCCCGAAACGGGTAGCCGTGGCGGTGCTGTTTTCATAAAGGACGGCAAGGTTACAGAAGAAAATCCTTATTACAGAGATTATCTTACTGTTACTGGTAACGGCAAAACCGAATATATCAGGGTTTCACCCGTGCCCTGCGGACAAAAGCCCTTTGAATATTATTTAAGTAAAATCGATGAAATCAATATGTAAGGAGAAAAGCATATGACAGGAAACAGAAGAATCGATATCAAGCGTGCAACTAACAGAGAAATCCTTGCCTTTTCACTTTTACCTCTCGGATTTTTCTTCATTGACTGCACAGTTTACACAGTAATCAACTTTTATATGACCGATGTTCTTAAGCTGAGTATGGGTCTTGTATCCATCGTACTTCTCGGTACAAAGGTATGGGACGCAGTAAACGATCCCATTATGGGTCAGATTGTTGAAAGGACAAGAACGAAGTGGGGTAAATGCAGACCGTATCTTCTCTGGGTATCATTGCCCTTTGCAATTACCACGGCACTTCTCTTCTTACCCGTTAAGTTTCCCGAAAGCTGGAACATCATCACTGCAGACGGTACAAACCTCGGTAATGCAGGTAACTTTATCTACATGCTCATTATGTATATGGTTTACATTACCGCATACACCGCTATGGAAATTCCCCGTAACAGCCTTACTCCTCTTGTTTTCCCTCAGAAAGACTTAAGAGTTAAAGCTGTATCAATTTCAAACACAGTCGGCTCACTCGGCACAATTCTTCCTTCAGTTCTTATCTGGACTATGGCAGGCCTTTTAGGCAATGGTAAAAAAGATATGACCGATATGGGATACTTCTGGTCAGCTGCCATCTTTGCACTTATGGGCGCAGCCATTATGATGGGCTCCTTCTTCGGCATTAAAGAAAAGGTTTACATTCCTCCGAAAAAAGCCAAGTCATCAGCCAACCTTAAAAGAATGATCAAGGACAAGAGGGTACTTGCCTTACTTGTTGCCGCATTTTTCAGCGGTATCATCAATCTCGGTGCAATGTTCCTTTCATATTTTGCAAGATGGAACTGCATCGGTATTTTACCTATGGATCAGATTAACAGCTTCATCGAGGGTATTGTAGGCAAGAATCCCAACATTGATGCAGTAGCAATTCTTCCTACTCTTCTTTCCGTTTCAAGCGGTATTTCATATATGCTTTCAATGCTTCTCGTTCCTCCCCTTCTTAAGAAAATGACAAAGAAAACCTTATGGATTGTTATGTCATTTGTAGGAGCTATAGCAAATATTATCGTTTATGTGGTAGGTATTTATATTGTACCCTATAACACAATTCCCGGCTTTGTACTTTATGCAGTTCTTCGTTTCTTTACTAACTTCCCTGTTGGTATGAGCGTTGTGCTTCTGACCTCAATCATTGCCGATGTAACAGACAGCATTGAAATGGAATCAGGCGATAGAATCGAAGCAACAGTTTATTCCTTCAAGGGTCTGCTTTACAAAATTTCAGCAGCTGTATTCAATGTTGTCGTTCTTCAGATTATTGATAAACTCGGATACAACGCTGAAAAAATGGAAGCTATCACCGAGGGTGCAAGAGTACCCCTTATCTCATCAACATTAGAAGCAAACATCATCGACGGCGTAAACTACACCAATCTTCTTAACGGTATTTTCTTTATGCTTACAGCACTCGGTGCAATTGCTCTTATTGCTCAGGCTATACCTATGCTCTTCTTCAAATTCGATGAAAATGCTGTCGAAGCAAAGCTTGTAGAATACAGAAAGCAGAAAGAGCAGGCTATGGAAACTGAGCTTGCCGCAGCTGCAGAGGTGTAAAATGAATTATTTTAAACTTGGTCTTTGCAGTGTTACCTTCAGAAAGAAAACTGCCGAAGAGGTTGTTGAGCTTGCAAAAAAAGCAGGTATCAGCTTTATCGAATGGGGTGGTGATGTTCACGTTAAAACCCTTGACGATGCAAAAAAGGTAAAAGCCCTTTGCGACAAAGCGGGCATAAAAATCAGCTCCTACGGAAGTTATTTCAACTCTGACGTTTTTGACGAGAGCAAGTGGACCTATACTTGTGAAATCGCAAAGGAAATGGGTGCAGAGTCAATAAGAATATGGCTCGGAAAAAAGAACAGTCAGGTAACATCCGATAAGGAATACAATCTGCTCCTCGAAAACACAAAAAAGATGTGCGATATTGCGGC
This sequence comes from Acutalibacteraceae bacterium, assembly GCA_045603665.1. Classification (GTDB taxonomy): domain Bacteria; phylum Bacillota; class Clostridia; order Oscillospirales; family Acutalibacteraceae; genus UBA6857. The sequence continues at coordinate 1,764 of JAZUMO010000013.1, read as the reverse complement.
AGAGTACAGTCTTATCGTCTGCCCCGAATGTCACGACAACACCTTTAATAATACTACTGATGCGATTCTTCGTTTTATCGGGGATTTGCAAAGGGATAATTTCAAAACCTATTTTCAGTCAAGATATTTCCGCATGGAATATGACCTTGACAGAATCGGCAGAACTTACCCGTATATAAAGGATGTTCACGTATCCTACCGTGACCTTAAAAGAGAACAGCTTTTCAGAAAGAAAGACAAAAACTATCTCGACACTCTTCTTAATAAGCTCAAGGAAAAAGGCTTTGACGGAATTGTTATGATTGAGTTTGTGTCGGGCAACAATGAAAAGAACTTCTTTAAGGACACGGAAAAGCTTAAAAGTTATTGAGGTTGATAATATGAAGATAGCATTACTTGGCACAAACAAGGGTAAATTCAACCTTGTTTTCAGTGAAGATGTAATGAAAAAATTAAAAGAGTACGGTGAAGTTTCACCGGAGCTTATAAATAAAGGCAACATAGAAAAGCACAAGGAATTTCTTTCAGAGTGCGAGGTGGCGTTCGCTACCTGGGGTATGCTTAAATTAAGTGAGGAGGAAATAAAAAAATATCTTCCGAAGCTTAAATTTGTATTTTATGCCGCAGGTACGGTGCAATATTTTGCAAAGCCATTCCTCAACTGCGGTGTAAGGGTTTTCAGTGCCTTTGCCGCCAATGCGGTACCCGTTACAGAATATACCGTTTCACAGATTATTCTAGCTTCAAAGGGCTTTTATCAGGGGTCAAAGAGGTACAGACTTGCTCTGCCCTCATCTTTCATTCACACACAGAAAAGCAAGGGTAATTTTGATATAAAGGTAGGCCTTGCAGGTCTTGGTTCTATAGGCTCAATGGTTGCCGAAAGGCTTAAAGAATACGATATAAAGGTTTATGCTTACGACCCGTTCTGCAGTGAAGAAAAGGCAGAAAAGCTCGGTGTTACGCTTGTTGACCTTGAAACACTCTTTAAGGAGTGTGATGTAATCAGCAACCACCTTGCAAACAAAAAAGAGCTGAAAAATGTTTTCACAAGCAAACATTTCGCTTCAATGAAAAAGTATTCCACCTTCATAAATACAGGTAGAGGCGATCAGGTCAACGAATGGGCACTTGCAAAAAATCTCATTCTTCATCCATCAAGAACCGCTGTGCTTGATGTACTGAAGCTTGAATATATTCCCTACATAAATCCCCTGTTCTGGTGTCCTAACGCTATCATTACTCCTCATATTGCAGGCAGCATGGGCAACGAAACTCACAGAATGGCTTATTATATGATTGACCAGCTCGACAACTACTTTAACGGTAAGGATACACAGTACGAGGTTACAAAAGAAATGCTTTCAACAATGGCATAAAAAGGAGAAAATATTATGGATTTCAGAAAAGCGACAGAGCTTTATTCTGCCGAGCCTACAAAAGAAAAGCTTTATGAGGTGGCAGATTTACTTTTAAAGGAAATGACTGTTAACGAAAGAATCCGTCTTCTTCAGGGACACGCTCTCAGTGTTACGGCAAAGAACTTTCTTAAAAACGGCAGATTCTATAACGGTGAAGCCTATCCTGCCGGCGGATGTAAAAGACTCGGTATACCTCCTGTACTGTTTACCGACGGTCCCCGTGGTATCGTTATGAAAAAATGCAGCTGCTTTCCCGTATCTATGCTTCGAGGTGCTAGCTTTGACGATGAACTGGAATATCCCATTGGCGAAGATTTTGCCAAGGAAGCATCTACACTTGTTG
>JAZUMO010000012.1:0-33379 GCA_045603665.1 Acutalibacteraceae bacterium | reverse complement strand
CCCTCATGCTTTGCCTGGAAGATACCGCAGTACTGTCTTCTCCAGGCTACAGGAACAGAGATATTGGTGATGAAGGTCATCTTATCCTTAAGCTCTTGTTTAATGGTGTCATAAAGAGGCATTACCACACGGCATCCGATAAGTCTTTTGCGGAGTGCCTGAGGGAGTGAGCCTGCCACATCTCCAAGACCACCGCTGGCCATAAAGGGAAGGGCTTCACTTGCTACATATAATACTTTCATTTTTATTTGTCCTTTCGGGAAATTTGCTTTTATACGGTAGTATCCTTACCGATGTAGATGGGATATGTCTCTGCACCGCTGAGGTCACGGTTAGGTTTGATAACTACGTTTTTGTCAAGGATTGCACAGTTTACTGATGCACCTGCGCTGATGAAGCAGTCCTGCATGATGATTGAATTTCTTACTACTGCACCCTCAGCGACCTGAACGCCTCTTGAAAGAACAGAGTTTTCAACTGTACCCTTGATGATACATCCGTCAGCCACAAGAGAATTGGAGGCCTTTGAGCATACGCCGTAAATTGCGGGCATGTCGTCACGTACCTTTGTGAAAACGGGATTTTCCTTTGTGAAAAGATCCTTGAATTCACCGGAAAGAAGCTGCATACTGATGTCATAGTAGCTTTGAAGTGAATCAATAGTCTTTGCATAGGAGTCAACCTTGTAGCCCTTGATTTTGAGCTTGTCAACATTCTTTGCAATTGCTTCCTTTTCAAAGCTTTCACGGATCATGCCTGAGCCTGCTGCTGCGCTGATGATTCTCTGAAGGAGAACACGGCTCATAACGATGATATTGAGAGCATAATCGCAGGCTTCGTCACCGTGCTGGTCAACAGTAACCTTTTTAATATCTGCTCCGTCTAGCTCAAAGGTCATAATGTTCTTAAGCTTGGGAGCGATACCTCTCTTATAAGCGACGGTAATGTCTGCGCCGCTTTCCTGATGGAAGTCAAGAAGGTCAGCATAGTTGATGTTGCAAACTGCGTTACAGTCAGCAAGAACAACATAATCCTTGCCTGATTTTGAAATATAGCCCATCATACCCTGTAAAGCCTCAAGACGGCTTTCATAAACGCCGCTGTCGGAAAGGTTGAAGGGAGGAAGAATTGTCATACCGTCTCTTTTTCTGGAAAGGTCCCATGCCTGGCCTGAGCCGAGGTGGTCCATAAGTGACTGATAGTTAGCCTTTGTGCTGATACCTACCTTTGTGATACCGCTGTTTACCATACCGGAAAGAACGAAGTCGATAAGTCTGTATCTGCCTGCAAAGGGAACGGAGCCCATTGTACGTACAGTGGTAAGCTCATTAAGGTGGTCATCATAAACGTTAGAATAGATAATACCTAATACATTTGAAGCGTACATATTATTTAACCCCCTTTACATCTGTGTCTATCATTTCTTTTGCTTTTACGGTAGCGCCCTTACCGATGGTTACCTTTTCACCGATAACGGTTACGCCCCAATCGTCACGATTTGTGCTGTCCTCGGGGCTGAGACCTACCTTGGCATCCTCTTCGATAACTGTGTTTTCAGCAATGATTGAATATTCAACCGTTGCACCTGCCTTGATTGTGGTGCCGGGCATAATGATGGAATATCTTACCTTTGCACCCTCTTCAACCGTAACGTTGGAGAAGAGAACTGAGTAATCAACCTCACCGCCGATGTAGCAGCCTTCACCTACCATCGAGTTTTCAAGCTTTGCACTTGAAGAAACAAAATGAGGAGGAGCAATGGGATTTCTTGAATAAATTTTCCAGCTGTCGTCGGAAAGGTCAAGGTCAACCTTAGGATTGAGAAGGTCGAGGTTTGCTTCCCAAAGGCTGTCAATTGTGCCGACATCCTTCCAATAGCCGTCAAACTTAAAGGCAAACATTCTTTCTCCGTTTGCGTGCATTGCGGGAATAACGTCGTGACCGAAGTCGTTACCTGATTCGGGATTGTTTTCGTCGTCGATAAGATACTGACGAAGCTTGCTCCAGGTGAAGATATAAACACCCATTGAAGCCTTGTTGCTTCGGGGATTTTTCGGCTTTTCTTCAAATTCGCTGATGGAGCCGTCGTCGTTTACGAACATAAGACCGAAGCGTGATGCCTCCTCCCAGGGTACCTCGAGCATTGCGATTGTGCAGGCTGCGTCGTTTTCCTTGTGGAATCTGAGCATCTTGTTATAGTCCATCTTATAAATATGGTCACCGGAAAGAACGGCAACATATTCGGGATTATAACGGTCAATGAAGTTTATGTTCTGGTAAATGGCGTTTGCTGTGCCCTTGTACCATTCGGTACCCTTGATCTGCTGATAGGGTGAAAGCACGTGTACACCGCCGTAGGATCTGTCAAGGTCCCAGGGACGTCCGTTGCCGATGTAGTCATTGAGCTCAAGAGGCTGATACTGGGTAAGAACACCGACAGTCTCGATACCTGAATTGATGCAGTTTGAAAGAGGGAAGTCGATGATGCGGTACTTTCCGCCGTAGGGAACAGCGGGCTTTGCGATGTTTTTGGTAAGTATGCCGAGTCTGCTTCCCTGACCGCCGGCAAGGAGCATTGCAAGACATTCTGTTTTCTTGACCATAATTGTATCCTCCGTTTCTTTTATATAGGTTAATTATTTATTTTTTGTGTCGGCCTTTTCTGCCTTTGCACGTGTCTTTTTAGGCTTTACTCTGAAAATGACACAGGAAAGACCGGGAAGGTCAACGGTTATACTGTTTTCGAAGCCGTGCATAGGCATCTTTTTTGAGGTAGCTCTTGTTTTTGTGCCCTGACCGCTTCCGCCGAATTCCTCGCTGTCTGAATTGAGAATGACCTCATAAACTCCCTCTCTTTCAACACCGAAGGAATATTTTTCTCTGTAAACGGGAGTGAAGTTGCAGGCGATAACGATTTCGTCGCCTTTTTTATCTTTTCTTGAGAAAGCGATTACGCTGTTGTTTTTATCGTCGCTGACGAGCCATTTGAAGCCCTCCCAGCTGTAATCAATTTCCCAGAGAGCGGGATATTTAAGATAAAGATGATTAAGCTTTTTAACATAGCTTTTAAGCTGCCTGTGCTTTTCATATTCAAGAAGCACCCAATCGAGACCGCTGTCATATTTCCATTCGATGAACTGACCGAATTCCTGTCCCATAAAGGTAAGCTTTTTACCCGGGTGAGCCATCATATAGCCCATAAAGGAACGGATACCCTTGAACTTGTCGTCATATTCACCGGGCATTTTGCCGATAAGTGAGCATTTGCCGTGAACAACCTCGTCGTGAGAGATGGGAAGGACAAAGTTTTCCGAAAAGGCATAGAAGAATGAGAAGGTCAGAAGATTGTGGTTATACTTTCTTGAAAGACCGTCCATTGAAAATTACTTCAATGCATCATTCATCCAGCCCATATTGCATTTGAAGTTAAAGCCGAGACCGCCTATATCCGTTGGTTTGGAAACCAAAGGCCAGGCTGTGCTTTCCTCAGCAATCATAAGCGGATTTTTATGCTCTCTGAAAATACCGGAGTTGAGCTTTTTCAAAAATTCAACAGCCTCAAGATTTTCGTTTCCGCCGTATTTGTTGGCTATCCACTGACCGTGCTCTCTGCCGTAATCAAGATAAAGCATAGAGGCAACGGCATCAACACGGAGTCCGTCAATATGGAATTTGTCGAGCCAGAAGTTAGCTGAGGAGGTGAGGAAGGAAATTACCTCGTTTCTGCCGAAGTCAAAAACCTTGGTGCCCCACTGCTTATGCTCGCCCTTTTTGTCGTCCTTATATTCATAACAGGCTTCGCCGTCGAAGTTTGCAAGACCGTGCTCATCCTTGGGGAAATGGGCAGGTACCCAGTCGAGAATAACGCTGATGTCATTCTGGTGGCACTTGTCGACAAAATACATAAAATCCTTCGGAGTGCCGTATCTTGATGTGGCGGCAAAGTAGCCGGTTACCTGATAACCCCAGGAGCCGTCAAAGGGATATTCCGAAAGGGGCAAAAGCTCAATATGGGTATATCCCATATCCTTTACATAGGGAATGAGCTCATCGGCTAAATCCTTATAGGAATAAGGAGCCTCCTCGCCGTATATTTTCCATGAGCCCGCATGAACCTCATAAATATTCATCGGAGACTCATATACATTGGTTTCTTCCTTTTTCTTAATCCACTTGCTGTCGCTCCATTTATAGCCTGAAAGCTCATAAATTTTGGAGGCTGTACCGGGACGGGTTTCGCTGTGGAAGGCATAGGGATCGCATTTTGCGGTTTTCTTACCGTTTTGTGCAGTGACCAGGAATTTGTATTTGTCAAATTCCTTTACATCTGAAAGGTAGCATTCCCACATACCGGCATCGTTGATTTTTTCCATGGGATTTTTATTTTCGTCCCAGGAGTTAAAATCACCGACAACGCTTATGGCTTTTGCGTGGGGTGCCCAGACACGGAAGGACCAGAGATTTTTTTCCCCCGGGACTTTATGAGCGCCCATATATTCATAGGCCTTCATATTATTGCCCTGATGAAAGAGATAAAGAGCAACATCGTCGCCGCGCTGTTTCTTTTCAGCCATTTTTTCACCCTCTTTTTTATTCTTATTCGTGATTTTTAAAGGCAGAAGGAAATACTGACCCACCTTTATAATTCTACAAATACCATAATAGCACTCCAAAAAATAAAATTCAATAGTTTTTGTTATTTTGTTACAAGGTGATAAAAAACAATTCACATATTTTGTGAAGTTTGTTAAAAGAAACAGTTCCATTCTTGATAATTAAACGACAAGATAGGATTTTTGACAGCAGGAGATTAATTGTAGCACATACAATGTGCGAGAAAGGGAGAAAAAAAGACGCCGAAGCGTCTTAATCATTATAAGTGTCCTCATAAAGCTTTTTTATTTTGCGGGCAAAAATTATGTCTTCCGTATAAGGATCGGTTTCATCCTCGATTTCAAAAAGCCTGTTTAAGTCAATGTGTAAAATCTCAGCAATTCTTTTAAGCTGAAAGAGACTCGGCTCCTGAACATTTCTTTCTATCTTTGAATAGTTGGACTGATTCATAGGTATCATAGCGGATATTTCTTTCTGAGAAAGGTCAGCATCCTCTCTTAAATCTCGTATTTTAGAACCTATATCCATACTGTCACCACTTTTAATTACATATTATAATAAATAGTTTATATCAAAATTAACTGAAACCATTGACTTTTAATTAAAAAGTAACTAAAATGGTTTTATAGTTAATTTTTAACTATAAATATTCTATTTTGGAGTGATAAATATGAAAAAATGTATTTCGGGCATTATAACGCTTCTGGTGTTGATGGTGTGCCTGGCTTTTAGCACAAGTGCCGGAACAGATAATATGCCGTCCGGTCCTTCGTCACCGGAGTATTCAAGGGATGGCTTTTATTATGATATTATCGACAGTGAAATATCAATAAGAGGCTATTACGCAGAAAATGCGGAAATGGTTATTCCGGAAACTATAGACGGATACAATGTTACCGTAATAAATATGATGGAATATTATGTTCCGAATTATCAAAAGGTTACAAGCATATATTTCGGTTCAAATATTAAATCTGTTTTGTGTGAATTTTCTTTTTTCGATAATTTAAAAAGCATAACTGTATCCGAAAATAATCAGTTTTATTTAAGCGACGACGGTGTTCTGTTTAATAAAGCTATGACTGAATTGGTTGCTTATCCTGCAGGCTCGGAAGAAACGGAGTATATCATACCGGATTGCGTTGAAACCATTTCAGGAAGCTTCAGCTGCCCGTATATCAAAACAATTACAGTGTCTGACAAATTAGAAGAAATAAGCGATTCTGTATTTTCCGGATGCGATGCATTAGAAAGAATAAATTTAGGAAAAAACGTACAGGTTACATCACCGTTTTATGGCTGTCCCGGCATTAAATATATTTCGGTTGATTCTGATAATGAGTTTTTATGTGCTGATGAATACGGCGTTTTATTTAACAAAGATAAAACAGAACTGATTCAATATCCGAAAAATAAGGAAGAAACTGCTTATATTATACCCGACGGTGTTAAAATAATAGGTGACAGTGCCTTTGAAGACAGTGAAAATCTTTTAAAAATTACCATTCCTGAAGGTGTTGAAACTATAGGTTATGACAGCTTTCACGGCTGTTCGGGCTTAACAGAAATATTCATTCCCGACAGTATAACAAAAATCGATCAATTCGCCTTTGAGTATTGTTCAGCTTTGGAATCGGTTTCGCTCGGAAAAAATATTGAAACAATAGACAGATATTCCTTTGCAAACTGTTATCAGCTTAAAGAAATTGTAGTTCCCGACAATGTCAAAGAAATCGGATACAGTGCTTTTTATAATTGCAAAAAGCTTAATAAAATACAACTGCCCGATAGTATAGAATTGATCGGCGAAAATGTTTTTGAAGAAACAGAATACTATAACAACAGCAAAAACTGGACACAAGGAAATCTCTATATAGGAAAGCATCTTATTAGAGCGAATACAGCTTTTGACATCCTTCCGGGGACAAAAACAATAGCAGGCGGTGCCTTTGATTCAAGAAGCAACCTTGTAAATATTATAATACCGGCCGGTGTTGTCGGCATTGGTGAAAATGCCTTTTACAGCTGTGAAAAATTAAAAAGTATAAGCATCCCCGAAAGTGTGAAAAGCATAGATGACGGTGCTTTTTCCGGTTGTTCTTCGCTGACAGATATTATTCTTCCCGAAGGAATAACAAAAATATCAGCCGGTCTTTTTGAAAATTGCAGTGCTTTAGAGTATATCCGTATTCCCGAAAATATAAAAGAAATAGATAAATATGCTTTTGCTGACTGTGAAAAGTTAAGTAATGTATATATCCCTGATGGAGTGGAAGCTATAGGATTCGACAGCTTTTATGGCTGTAAAGGTCTTAAAAACATTATTATTCCGGCAAGTACCGGTAAAATTGACTTTTACGCATTTGAAGACTGCGACAATCTCAACGGTATTGTGATTTTAAATTTTAACTGCAAAATAGCTGATGATGCTTTTGCTCTTCCCGAAAGTACTGTAATTTATGGATTTACCGGCTCCACAGCTGAACAGTATGCTGAAAAATACAATAGAGTGTTTATACCACTTTGTCATGAAAATGTAAATATTTACAATACCGTAGCGGCTACTTGTAAACAAAACGGACTTTCTTCCGGCGTATTCTGTAACGAATGCGATGAATGGATTGTTTCTCGTGCTGATATTCCCTCAAGGGGACATTCGTTTACAAAATATGTATCCGACAATAATGCTACGTGTGTTGACAATAATTCAAGAACCGCTATATGTGATTGGTGCGATGCAACAGACACAATTATTGACTATAACACTAAAACAGGTCATAAATATAATGATAACGGTGTTTGCAATTTATGTGGTGATTTATCGGAAGATTATGAGCCTGATGAACCTGCGACAGAACCTGATGAACCTGCAACAGAGCCTGACGACACTACAGACGATTGCTCCTGCAACTGCCACCAATCCGGTTTTATGGGCTTTATCTGGAAAATACTCCGATTTTTCTATAAGCTTTTCAAAATCAACCCCGTCTGCTCTTGCGGTGCAGCACACTATTAATACCCATTAAAACAAACTGACGGACAGACCTTTCAAAGTCTGTCCGTTTCTATGTATTATACAGAAAACATTCACGGGGCGGGTACTGCTTATCCGTTACCTCTTACTTTGCCCGCGATTGCGAATTGCGCATTGAGCATTGCGAATTTACGGCAGAATAAATCCGCACTTTTTCATCGCCTTGGCGAGTGTTCTGTTTGCCACTCTGTTTGCACTTTCTGCACCCTTTGCGGCAAGCTCCTTGAGATATGCCTGGTCCTTCATAAGCATTTCGTATCTTTCTCTTACGGGACGCAGCTCTTCAACAACAGCTTCACCTACGGCCTTTTTGAAATCACCGTAGCCCTTACCCTCGAATTCCTTCTGAATCTGGTCGTAGCTCAGGTCTGTGCAGGCGGAGTAAATGCTCATAAGGTTATTTACGCCGTCCTTGCCCTCGCCGTAGTAAACACCGCCCTCGGAATCGGTGACGGCGCCTCTGATTTTCTTCATAATGGTTTCGGGTGCATCGAAAACAGAAACATAGGACTTGGGATTGGGGTCGGATTTACTCATTTTCTTTGTGGGATCCTGAAGAGACATAACTCTTGCAGAGCCGGTCTTTGAAATATAGGGATCGGGAATAGTGAAGGTATTGCCGTAAATTCCGTTGAAGCGGGAAGCGATGTCACGGGCAATTTCCAAATGCTGCTTCTGGTCTGCACCGACGGGAACAAGATCAGCCTGATAAAGAAGAATATCGGCAGCCATAAGCACGGGATAAGAGAAAAGGCCGACATTGACATTGTCTGCGTGAGAGAGAGATTTGTCCTTGAACTGTGTCATTCTTGACATTTCACCGAACTGGGTGTAGCAATTGAGAATCCAGGCAAGCTGGGAGTGTGCCGGAACATGGCTTTGGATAAAGATGATGTTCTTTTCAGGGTCAAGACCGATAGCAAGTAAAAGGGCAAAAACCTCCATAATCTGCTTACGGAGCTTTGCAGGGTCCTGCCTTACGGTGATAGCGTGTAAGTCAGCAACGGCAAATGCACTGTCAAATTCGTCGGAAAGAAGCTTCCAATTTTTAAGTGCGCCCAGATAGTTGCCGAGAGTGGGAATACCTGAGGGCTGAATGCAGGAAAGTATCTTTTTTCTTTTTTCGGGTGCCTCGGGCTGAGGAGTGATGATTTTCTCTTCCATATTATATCTTCCTTTCAATAATAAATAAAAAAACACCTGCTCCAAAAGGAACAGGTAATCCGGTTGCCACCTTATTGGTTGTCACGCACATTCATGCGCTCTCTGCATAACGGTCAGAGTTTCCGTTGACGCCTACTTTATAAATTTCGGGCCACCCTCCCGGGCCCATTCACATAAAATTCCCTTGCCGCCTTCCACCGCCTGCGGCTCTCTGTAAAGTTTATTTTATGCTACTATTCCCGGTCATCGGTTTAGTATATTCAACTGAAAGTAATTATATTCCAAAGCATCTTTTTTGTCAAGATATATCGGTACAATAAAAGAGCGCATAAGCGCCCCAACATATCTATAATATCAAAACTTAAGGGCAAAGTCAACAGTTTTTATGCACTTTTCATAGTTTCTGCGTAATATACGAAAAACTTAAGTTAACTTTGTACAATTTAGATATTGAAAATGGTGAAAATATATGTTATATTATAGTCACAGAAAGGGAAAGGTGATACCAATGTACAGGTAATCCGAAAGAACTCTTTAAACAAGAAGATCAGAAAATAAAACAAAAAATAAAATCAAAAAGTCTACAAACAATCTTCTTAAAAATTTAAAGAGTCAAAAAACTTCTTCATAAGAAACATCAGGCATTGAAGATATAGATTAAAAAAGAAAGAATGAAAAAAACAAAACAGAAGATGTCCGATGAATCAAAAATGAAGAAAATCCATTCTGTAGAAAGAGAGGATAACAAAAGATGTTAGATAACAAGAATTCACAGAAATAACCCCCCGGACCAAAAAAGATGTGTAAAGAAACATCGGTCCCGGGGGTTATTTCATTTTATTTAATGAATAACGAATGATGAATAGTGAAGAATGAATAATTGATCGCGGGACTTGCCTCGCCTGAAAGGAGAGGCGGCAGCCGAAAGGCTGACGGAGAGGTTGCCGTGATTTTTTTTCTTTTAAAAGTATAAGGCGGAATGAATTGTCCCGCCTGATTTTATCCGAATACTATTCTTTGCTTTTCTGTGTCCACAGTTGCATTAACTCCGAAGGGTATTATACATCTGGGTAATGCGTGGCCGATATTGATGTTACAGACTATCGGCAAAGCTTTATTATCTACCGTCTCCCTGAGTGCCGTTTTGTATTCCTCATAATAGATTTCATCCTGCGGCTTGCCGACGATAATACCGCTTATCACATCAAAAATTCCTCTGTCCTTAATAGCTTGTAAGGCTCTGCGGTATGTATCGGGTTCCATTTTCATTTCGCTTGATTCAAGAAGTAAAATCTTACCTTCCCATTCCTTCAGCGAGGGTATAATTCCGTATTTTTCGCAAAGAACGGCGGATTCTCTGTACCACTCTCCGCTGAGCATATCAAAAATGGTTTCTATGCATCCGCCTAAGATTTTACCGCTGAAAACACTTTTTCCCTGTAAAAGCTCAAAGCCCTTGCTGTCTTTATGCGAAGGTAGCCTTACTCCCTTCTGGCTTTCACTGAAATCTGTTCTGCTTTCGTACCACAGCGCAGAGGGTGTAATTTCCTTGATTGTTCCCGTGGTGATAAGCTCTCTGAAATATTTTTCCGTATAGGGAAGCATTTCGTTTTCAAGTTCGCATATATCGGCTAAAAAGGATTGGCCGTAAAATGTGTTGAGACCTGATTTATTTAACATAAAATGGTTTGTTGTGGTGTCGGAAAAGCCTAAAAAGATTTTTTTCTTTACTGCTTTTTTCAGCTCGTCGTTTTCAAAAAGATAAGGTAATAATCTGAAGGTGTCATCGCCTCCGATGGCGCATAATATCATATCAACCTCATCGTCATAAAAGGCCTGAAGCAAATCCTCTGCCCTTTTTTCGGGATGTGCTTTCAGATAATCGTGGCCTTTAAGGGCATTATCCGTAAACTTAACCTTAAGACCGTATTTTTTCAACCTGCTCAAACCGAGCTCAAGCTCGTGCTTTGCAAAGGATTCCCCTACTGTTCCGTGGGAAAGACTTACTATAGCCACAGTTTTAACCATTTTACCGCCTCCTTTTTTGCATTATATCACTTATATTAACCGAAATCAACATCGGCGGGATGAGTTATCTCACGACCGCAATTATTCATTCTTCACTATTCATCATTCATTATTCATTAAAAAAGCAGTCCCTTTCGGAACTGCTTTTGTTATTAGCCGTTGGAGCCCATTGAATAGTTGGGAGCTTCCTTTGTAATTGAAATATCGTGGGGATGGCTTTCGATAAGACCTGCGTTTGTGATGCGTACAAACTGAGTCTTTTCCTTGAGCTCGTCGATTGTTGCACATCCGCAATAGCCCATACCGGCACGAAGACCGCCCATCATCTGGTATATGGTTTCGCTTAATGTTCCCTTGTAAGGTACACGGCCTTCAACGCCTTCGGGAACGAGCTTTTTATTGTTTGCCTGGAAGTATCTGTCCTTGCTGCCCTGATTCATTGCAGCAATGGAGCCCATACCTCTGTAAACCTTGTACTTTCTGCCCTGGTAAATTTCTGTGTCGCTGGGTGATTCTTCACAGCCGGCAACAAGTGAGCCGACCATAATGGTTGAAGCACCTGCAGCAATAGCTTTAACGATTTCACCTGAATATTTGATACCGCCGTCGCCGATAACATTAATACCGTGCTTGGCAGCCTCGTTAGCACAGTCAAAAATTGCGGTAATCTGGGGAACACCGATACCTGCAACGATACGGGTGGTACAGATTGAGCCGGGGCCGATACCGACCTTAACGCAGTCAGCACCTGCATCGATAAGAGCCTTTGTAGCTTCAGCAGTAGCAACGTTACCTGCGATAAGAGAAATGTTCGGGAATTCAGCCTTAACCTTGGCAACAGCCTTAAGGATATTCTGGCTGTGACCGTGAGCTGAGTCAAGAACGAAAGCGTCAACACCTGCAGCGGCAAGAGGTCTTGCTCTGTCGAGCACGTCTGCTGTTGCACCGAGAGCAGCGGCGCAAAGAAGTCTGCCTTCGCTGTCACGGGCAGAGTTGGGATACTGAACAGCCTTTTCAATGTCCTTGATGGTGATAAGACCCTTGAGACGGCCTTCGCTGTCAACGAGAGGAAGCTTTTCGATTCTGTGCTTCATAAGGATAAGCTTTGCTTCGTCGAGAGTTGTGCCCTCGGGACCTGTTACAAGACCTTCCTTGGTCATAACCTCGCTGATACGGATGTTGTAATCGGTGAGGAAGCGAAGGTCACGGTTGGTAAGAATACCCACAAGCTTGCCGTTTTCACAGATGGGAACACCTGAGAAGCGGTAGGTGTGCATAATATTTTCAGCTTCATAAACATAGTTGTCTGGAGCAAGGAAAATCGGGTTGGAAATAATACCGTTTTCACTTCTCTTTACACGGTCAACCTCTTTCACCTGATCTTCGATTGACATATTCTTATGGATAACGCCGAGACCGCCTTCACGTGCGATGGCAATAGCCATTCTTGATTCGGTTACGGTATCCATAGCTGCAGTCATAACGGGAATATTAAGTCTGATGCCCTTTGTGAGCTGTGTTTCAAGAGAAACATCGGCGGGAAGAACATTTGACTCTGCAGGGATAAGGAGTACGTCGTCAAAGGTAAGACCTTCTTTTACAAATTTCTGATTAAAATCCATAATTATCGTCCTTTCTTTGTCTATTAAGCGTTGTTGTCTGTATTTTCCGCAGCAGGAAAACTGCCCTGAAAATAATATTAAGTTATTATAGCACAACGCCTCAGGCTAATCAAGATATAAAATGAAGATTTTTTCACGGAACGACGTTATTTTTGTCCCTTGAAAGAGATAATGTAAAGGTGTTTTCTTGCCCAGAAAATTTGTTCGTGAGGATTTTTTTCACTTTTCAACAGTATGTTAAATAAAAATCGGGAATTTTTTACATTGAAAAAGTGCCTAAAATGGGGAGTTTTTAACTTTTTCCACAGAGTTTTCCACACTTTTCAGCGGAAAAACCTGTGGAAAACGTGCAAAATTAAATTCTGTTAATATGATACAAAATTTTCTTAGAGAATTCTACATTTTTTTATTTATCGACTTTTTTCACTTATGAGGGAAAAAGGGTTTGATATTATTTCAAAAATATGGTATAATATATGGGTTAGCAAAAAATGTAATAATCAAGAAAAATGAAAGGAAAAGATACGGCTTTTCCGTATCCCCGATTATCATGATAAGTACAAATAATGTTACTCTCCAATATGGCGGAAGAGAGCTTTTCAAAAGTGTTTCTATCAATTTCACAAAGGGCAATTGCTACGGTCTTATCGGCGCCAACGGTGCAGGTAAGTCTACCTTCCTTAAAATTCTTTCGGGGGAAATTGAGCCTAACAAAGGCTATGTAACAATTACTCCCGGTGAAAGACTTTCTGTATTAAAGCAGGACCATTATGCCTATGATGAATATGATGTCATAAGAACCGTTCTCATGGGTAACCAGAAATTGGTTGACATAATGGACGCCAAGGAAGAGCTTTATGCAAAGGAGGAATTCACTGAGGAGGACGGCATCCGTATAAGTGAGCTCGAGGAGGAATTTGCGGAAATGGACGGCTGGAGCGCCGAAAGTGACGCTGAAATTCTTCTCAATGCTCTCGGAATTCATAACGAATTTCATTATACTCTTATGAAAGAGCTGACCGGTGAGCAGAAGGTCAAGGTGCTTCTTGCCCAGGCTCTTTTCGGAAACCCGGATATCCTTCTTCTTGACGAGCCAACCAACCATCTCGACGTTGCCGCGATCAACTGGCTTGAGGAATTTCTTCTGAATTTTGAAAATACGGTTATTGTAGTAAGCCACGACAGACATTTCCTCAACAAGGTCTGTACCCATATAGCTGACTGCGATTTCGGCAAGATTACAATGTATGTAGGTAACTATGATTTCTGGTATGAATATACCCAGATGGCACAGAGACAGCTTCGTGAGCAGAATAAGAAAACCGAAGCAAAGATGAAGGAGCTTCAGGAATTCATCGCCCGTTTCAGCGCCAATGCCTCAAAATCAAAGCAGGCAACAAGCCGTAAAAAGCTTCTTGACAATCTTGTTCTTGAGGATATGCCGGTTTCTTCAAGACGCTTCCCCTTTGTTGAATTCAAGCCCGATAGAGAAATCGGTAACGATATGCTTGTTGTCGAGGGTCTTTCAAAAACTGTCGGTGACAGAAAGGTTCTCGATAATGTCAGCTTTACCATAAGACCCAACGAAAAGGTTGCCTTTGTAGGTACCGACGCCGTTGCAAAAACCACCTTCTTTAAAATTATTATGGGTGAGCTTGAGCCTGATGAAGGCTCATTCAAATGGGGAATCACCACCTCTCAGGCATATTTCCCTGCTGACAACTCCTCCTTCTTTGACGGAGTTGAGGAAAGCCTTATCGACTGGGTAAGAAGATATTCCGACCTTCAGTTTGAAACCGATGTAAGAGGCTGGCTCGGCAGACTTATGTTCTCGGGTGAGGAGGCAACCAAAAAGGCAAAGGTTCTTTCAGGCGGTGAAAGAGTAAGATGTATGCTTTGCAAAATGATGCTCAGCGGTGCCAATGTGCTTATTCTTGACGAGCCTACCAACCATCTTGACCTTGAGTCAATTACATCTCTCAATAACGCTCTCATTAAGTTCAAGGGTTCTCTTCTTTTCACCTCTCACGACCATCAGTTCGTGCAGTCAATTGCTGACCGTATTATTGAATTCAGACCCAACGGCTTATATGACAGAAAGGAAACCTACGACGAATTCCTTGAAAATAACGAATTACTTATTACAAAATAAACGGAGGTAACTATGACTTTTGTAATCGGAGATATTCACGGACAAAAAGAAAAATATCTGGAAATGCTTGAAAAGCTGAGCCCTGCCGACACAGACGCAGTCTTTGTTTTAGGCGATGTAATCGGTGTAGGTGCTGACGGTATAGAGATACTGAAGGATATGATGTACCGATCAAACATCTTTCCCGTTCTCGGTGAGCAGGAATATATGGCAAGGGAGCTTTTTCCTCTCATTTCCTCCGCAAAGGATATTGAAGAAGCAAAGGCAATTCTCTCGGGAGAAAAGGCAGAGCTGTTTGAAAAATGGCTTAAAATGAAAAGCGAAAAGACAATAGCTGACTTCCTATCCCTTGATGAAGAAAACAAGGAAAGCATTATCGATTATCTTTCTGAATTTGCTCCTTATGAAGAAATTGAAGCCGGCGGAAAGAACTTTGTTCTCGTTCACGCAGGAATTGACGGCTTTGAGGAAGGTAAGAGTCTTGACGAATACGACGAAAAGGCCTTTGTTTTTTCAAAGACAGATTATACGAAGTCATATTTCCCTGAAAGCTATCTTGTTACGGGACACACTCCCACAGCGCTCATTGACAGACAGTATTCAGGTAAGGTTTATGCAAAGAAAAGACACCTTGCCATCGACACGGGTGCTGCCTACGGCGGAAGACTTGCAGCGGTGTGTCTTGACAAATTAAAGGTTTATTATTGCTGATAAAGAATAAGAAAAAAGGGTTTCTTCAGGCTTTTAACGGCCGAAGAAACCCTTTCTTGATGTATTGATAATTATTCTTTAGCTTCTGCAACAGCCTTTGCAAGCTGGTCGGGACAGGATGTTCCCTTGAAGCCACAGCGGATACCGGAAAGTCTTTTGATAAGCTCGTCAGCATCCATGCCCTCAGCCAATGCGGCAAGGCCCTGAGTGTTGCCTGAGCAGCCGCCGGCGAAGCGGACATTTTTCACAATATTATTTTCGATATCAAAGGTTATTTTTCTGGAGCAGACTCCTCTTGGAATAAAAGTATGGTTCATTTTGTTGCCTCCTGAGTTTTCTTGCTTAAATAATATTAGATTCCCGTGATTTTGTCAAGTGAGAATATAAAGCAATGCTAAAACCAGCAAGGGACTCCCCTTTTCTTTTATGATAATCAGCATAAGCATCAGTATCAGAGCTGTTTCGCAGTCTGTGTCTGATAAATGCTTCTCTGCCCTTTTTATTATGTGAAATATCTTATCCGTGTCCCGTCCCTCCCATTTCTTCAATGAGGGGTAAAAGGGACAAAAGAGAGAGTATTTTCAGAGCTTCATCTATTTTGCTTTGTCTTTTACTGCTGAGCATAGGCTTGAGAGAAAGCAGCAGACTGTAGCCCGGGTCATCGGGAGGACGGTTAAGTTTTTCTATGAGAGACATAATTTTGCTTATAGTTTCAAAATCAAAATTAAAAGATGAAAAGGGAGTTGTGTCCGCAGGGGGAGGATTTTCCTTTTTATTTTGATTTTCTCCCATCGAAGAAAAAAGATTCTGTGCCATCGATGAGAGCATTTCCATATCCTCGCTGCTCATTGAGGACAGAATATTTTCTATGTTTTCCATATTCAATGAGCCTGAATCCATAATTTACTCCTTTTTTCCACCGTTCAGCTTTTCGAAAAATGCCTTTGCAAACGGCGAATTTAAAAGTGCCTGCACCTTTTTTTCGTCGCTGAGAAAGGTCTTTACAGCCTGACGCTGCTTTTCATTGAGATGCTTTTGCATAACAGCTTCAATGTCGTTGGGATCTTTTTTGTCTGAAAGCTCTTCTTTTATGGAATTAATCTGTTCCCGTGAAAGTTTTGTTTCATTATCCATTGAAAAACCACCTTACTTGTGTTAGAATGTATATCAGTAAAATTTATGCACCGTCAGAGAGGTTTATGAATGAAAATTATCGTGTATTCCGATTCTCACGGTTGTTTCAGTAAGGTGCTTGCTATGCTCGAAAAAGAGAAGGATGCGGATTTTTGCTTCTTTTTGGGTGACGGCATAGATGAAGCTCAGAAGGCAGCAGAGAGATATCCGGATATAAAGCATGTCCTTGTAAAAGGCAACTGTGACCATTACAGTACGCAAAAAACCATCGCATACAAATATATCGACGGTCTTACCTTTGTTGCCTGCCACGGTCACGAATTCAATGTAAAGAGATGGCTTTACGGACTTATTGAACAAACGCAGGCCGTAAGAGGTAATATTGCTCTTTACGGTCATACCCATGTCCGCAATACATATTATGACCGAAGCGGTGTTTTCCTTCTCAATCCCGGCACACTTTCGGCGGGACAGTACAGTATAATTACTACTGACAAGGGTGCTTTTGATGTGGAGCATAAAATAATATAGGACTCTGCCTCATATTATTTAAAGAAATATTGAGCCTCAGGCTGAATATATAAAATCTCAAAGAAAGAAGGAAATGAAATGGACGCACTTTTCAATTCATTTTTAGGTTTTGACCTGAGCGTTTTTGAATGGGTTCAGAGCATTCAGAGCTCTTTCCTTTCAACTCTTATGGTCATTATCACAACCCTCGGCGATGAAGGTATAATCTTTATAGTTATGGGTCTTGTACTTTTACTGACAAAAAAATACCGCAAGGTCGGCTTCACAGTTCTTGTGGCACTGGTTGTAATGCTTATAATCAACAACCTGGTGCTGAAGGAAATTCTCGAAAGAGTAAGACCCTTCTACATTTTCGATCTCGAAGGACTTTTAGCTGATAAGGAAGCCTTTGTAAAGGCAGGCAGACTCGGCAAGTTCGACGTAATGGTTGAAAAAATCAAGCTTATGACCGAGCAGAATCCCGAAATGGCTGCAAAATGGACATCAACCTATGTTTATCCGAATCTTGTTGACAAGCTTACAAGCTTCTCCTTCCCCTCAGGCCATACATCTTCTGCTTTTGCCGCTGCTATTGCAGTTTTATGGTATAACAGAAAGATCGGTATTCCCGTAACAATCTTTGCTGCAATTATGGGCTTCTCAAGAATTTATGTTCAGGTACATTATTGCACAGACGTAATCGGTGCCGCTTTTGTAGGTATTGTTTATGCTCTTATCGCTGTTCTTATAGCAAAGTATCTTTTCCCCGTTGTCGATAAGCTTATGAACGCCGTTTTCGAAAAGCTTAAGAAAAAGAAGGCTTAAATCAACAAAAAAGATTGGCTGTTGCATCTTACTGCAACAGCCTCTTTTTTATTCTGTTATGTCGTCAAGCATATCTCTTGCTTTGCTTTCCGCTTCGGTGATATCCTCTTCAAGGGTATCTGTTGTTTCATCTGTGGTTTCATCGGTAAGCTCTTCGGTTAAATCTTCCGTTGTTTCATCCTCTGTGACCTCGCCTCTGCCTTCACTTGTAAGGCTGTCAAGAGCAGATGTCATATCGTCCATCATAGTGGTCATATCATCCTTCATATCCTTGCCTGAGCCGCAGGCAGCAAAAACGGAAAGAATAAGCAGAGAAACAACTGCAAGGACTAAAATTTTTTTCATAGAGAAATCTCCTTTTTTGTAATTGTTTATGTTTAACTGGAGAAGCTTTTTTCGCTTCTCACGGTATAACCTTATGCTTATTATTGTCTTTATATTACCTTTTATTCAAAAAAGAAGCTATGATTTTTTTATATAAAAATTAACCCGCTGTACTTTTACAACGGGTGTTTCTTTTAATTTTTATGCAGCTTCGGTTACATTTTCTGCCTCAGGTGTGCCACCGTTATTTTTTTCTTCCTTTAATTTCTGGAAGATTATAACAAAGGCTGAAAGAGCAATACCTGCAAGGTCAGTTACAACTCCGGGGATAATAAGCAGAAGACCGCCGCCTAAAAGCATAATTCTTTGCCACCAGGGACACTTGGTAAACATATAGCCTTCCATACCTGCCGCAACGGCATAAATGCCGATAACAGAGGTTGCAACTATAAGAAGGACATCATACCAATTGGAGTCGATAAACAGCATTTCAGGGCTGTAAGCAAAGATATAAGGAACGATGAAGGCTGTGATGGCAAGTCGTGTTGCCGTGATGCCCGTTTTCATCGGATTTGACTTTGCGATAGCTGAGCCTGCATAGGCAGCAAGAGCAACGGGAGGCGTGATATCTGCAACGATGCCGAAGTAGAAAACAAACATATGGGCTGCCAAAACGGGAAGTCCCATTTTGATAAGAATGGGGGCAGTAATGGTTGCCATAATAACATAGTTAGCTGTTGTGGGAACACCCATACCGAGAACGATACAGCAGATCATTGTAAGGAAGAGAGCGAGGAACATGCTGTTTTCGGCGATGGGAACGAGAGTGTTGATAAGAAGCTGACCGAGAGCAGTCATTGTAACAACACCGGAAATGAGACCTGCCATACCGCAGGCAACAGAAACGCCGATGGTGTTTTTGGCGCCGTTTTCGAGGGATTCAACAACAACCTTCGGTGTAAGAATTGCGGTATCCTTTGTGATAAAGGAAAGAGCAATGCTTAAAACCATACCGACGAGAATAGCAGCGCTTACCTGTCCGCCTACGAGCCATATAATAAGGAATGCAAGAGCAGGAAGAGCAGGGAAGACCAATCTCCAAATGTTGTTTTTATCGAGCTTCTTGGGTACAAGTGAAACGATTAAAGCACCCATAATGGCGATACAAGCAGAGATACCTGCGCTGAACTTGTTCATAGCAAGAACGAGCATAACGATGGGGATAAGAAGATATCCGTTTTTAAGCATAAGCTTGAAGAAATTGGGAAGAGCATCCTTGGGAAGACCCTTAAGACCTAACTTCTTTGCTTCAAAGTGAATCATCATAAAGATACCCATAAAGTAAAGAACAGCGGGAAGAATGGCAGTAACTGCAATTCTTGAATAAGGCATTTCGGTCATTTCAGCCATAAGGAAGGCTGCCGCACCCATAATGGGAGGCATAATCTGACCGCCTGTTGAAGCTGCGGCTTCAACTGCTGCTGCGAATTCGGGCTTGTAGCCTGTCTTTTTCATCATGGGGATTGTGATTGAGCCGCTGCCTACGGTGTTGGCAACGGAGGAGCCTGAGTACATACCTTCGAGAGCACTTGAGATAACGGCAACCTTTGCGGGACCGCCCATTGATGATCCGGCGATTGAGTTTGCAAGGTCAACGAAGAATGTGCCGATACCTGTTCTTTCAAGAAGGGCACCGAGGATAATAAACAGCACGATAAAGGTCGTACAGACATAAACGGGAGTGGAGAAAAGTCCGTTTGCAACGTCATAGAAAAGGCTGTACATAAGACTTCTCAGGGCAATGTCGGGATTTGCCGTAAAGGCTTTGACTGCCGCATAAGCCACGAAGGCACCGACGACGAAGATAATCGGAAGACCGACCGCCCTTCGGCAAAGTTCCACCATAAGAATAATTGCAATAAGTGCAATTACAATCTGCAGAGTGCCGATTCTTCTTGACATGAAAATGATATCTTCCTGGAATATTGTGTAATAAAGGAAGGAGCCTGCACCGACAACGGCGAGGATTATATCATAGAAGGGAACATAATTGATTTTCTTGGTCTGCTTTTTATATGCGGGGAAAATGATATATCCCATAAACATAATAAAAGCCATAAAGGTTGTGAGCTTAGTGTGCTTTGTGGCATTCTGTAAAACCAGAGCCATAAAGACCACATAAACACTGAAGGAAGCCATAAGGGCTGTTATGACCTTCTTTCTCCAACCGGTGAACACACGGACATTACTTTCGCGGTCGAATTCCTGCATAATCGCATCGGCATCAACCACTTCGTCAACTTCTAATACTTTATTTTCGTCCATGAATTCTCCTCCTTTACAATGAATTTTCTGCATAATAAAAATGATTTATTAAGTCAAATAAATGCTGCAGGTTTGAAGTGCAGCATTTATTTATAAAGGCTAATTAAGTTTTGATACTGAAGGAAATTATTTGATAATGCCGATTTCCTTATAGTACTTTTCAGCGCCGGGATGTACGGGAACCTTACCTACAGCGGCAACTGCATTTTCCTTAACCATTTCGTTACCCTTTGCGTGAGCAACTGCGATTTCGGACTGCTTTTCCCAAAGATCCTTTGTGATGCTGTAAACCTGATCTTCGCTCATTTTGTCGCTTACGATGAAGGTAGCCTTGATAGCAACTGTGTTTACTGTATCGGTAACAAAGCTGTACTTGGTGTTGTCAGCTGTTGCTTCAAACTTTTCATAGAAGGGATACTTCTCGATGAGGCTGTTGATGATATCATCGCCGAGGTCAACGAGAACAACCTCTGTTGTTGTTGCAAGGTCTGTGATAGCTGTGGTGGGAGCACCTGCTGTGATGAAGGCTGCATCAATGGAGCCGTCCTTGAGCTGTGTAGCTGAATCTCCGAAGGAAGCGGTAACCTTCTTGATATCCTTGTCAATGTCAAGACCTGCTGCTTCGAGGATCTGAACTGCATTGTAGTAAACGCCTGAGCCAACGTCACCGACTGCTACTGTCTTGCCCTTGAGGTCAGCAAGAGAAGTGATGCCGGAAGCCTTTGTAGCAACGAGCTGGCAAACCTCGGAATATACGCAAGCTACTGCCTTGAAATCTGTGATAGCTTCTGCGAAACCGTTTGTGCCTTCGTAAGCATAGTTCATAACGTCGTTCTGAACGATAGCGAAATGAGCTTCGCCGTCAGCGATCATTTCAATGTTAGCCTGAGAGCCGCCGGTTGAAATTACGTTGAAGGTGTAATCATCTGTGTTGAGGATCTGGCCTACTGCTGTTGTGAAAGCGTAGTATGTACCTGTGGTACCGCCGGAGCCTGCAGTGATTGTTTTGATGGTTTCTGTTGCTGCAGCTTCTGTTGTTTCGTCACCTGCTGCTGTTGTTGTGTCTCCGTCGCTGTTGCCGCCGCATGCTGCAAGTGTGAAGAGCATGAGAGCTGCGAGGAGAACTGCGAGAATTTTTTTCATAATTGTGTTCCTCCTGTGGATAAATTTTCGGGCTGAAGCCCTTTGAATAGTCAAAAATGAATAAATATAAATCATATGCATTTGATGACTATAACTTTGAACATTATTTTAATATATTTCTACCCCTTTTGTCAAGTACTATGCTAAAATCTTAATAATTGAAGGGCTTTTTTCTTTTATTTCTCCGTTGCTATTGTTTTATGAGGGCTAAAATGCTAAAATAGATATACAAAATTTTGCAAAATTATTAAAATTTCAAGGGAACAGATTTGAGCCGATGCATTAAGGAACAGTAACTTCTGTTTCCGACACGAGGTCAGAGAAAGGGAGGCTTTATATATGAATGCAGAACAGATTATTGCCTGTCTCAGCGAGGAAAACCGTGATATAAAAGTAATCACCGTAAAAGAGACAACCTCCACTAACGATGAACTGAAAAGGCTTGCTCTCGGCGGAGAGCGGGAGACGGTTCTTTTTGTGGCGGAAAGTCAGAGTGCCGGAAAGGGCAGAAAGGGCAGAAGCTTTTTTTCACCTGACCGTACGGGGGTATATATGAGTCTTCTCATCCATCCGTCTCTTACAGCGGAAATGTGTCCCCTTATTACTCCTCTTTGTGCTGTGGCAGTCGCTGAGGCAATCGAAAAGGTTGCGGGAATAAAAACAGACATAAAATGGGTCAACGATCTTTTCGTCGGCGGAAAAAAGGTTGCCGGGATTCTCACCGAAGGAGCATTTACGGAAAAGGGTGCCGACTATATAATTGTGGGCATCGGTATAAATCTTGCTGAGCCGAAGAAAGGCTTTCCTGAAGAAATCAGGGATATTGCAGGTTTTCTTATAAAAGGCGAAGATGATTTGCGCAGTCAGCTTGCAGCGGAAACGGTCAATATATTCATGCACCGTATGAAAGAAATCGAAAGCAGAGCCTTTCTCGATGATTATAAAAAGAGACTTTTCTTTTTTGGTGAAGAGATAACCGTAAAGGCTCCCGAAGGAGATTATAAAGCGGTTGCTGAGGATATTGACAGTATGTGCCGTCTCATCGTAAGAAGCGAAAGCGGTGAAAGAAAAGCTTTAGGCAGCGGAGAGATAAGCGTAGGACTTAAATAATTATGCAAATAAAGAAACAAAAAGCCCTCGGTTCGTACCGAGGGCTTTTTGTTGGGAATTTGATTGAGGTAACTATGAAAATGAAAAAACTATCAATCTATGTTTATAATTCTACAAGCACTGTCTAATTTTTTCAATAGTTTGCAACAATTGTTTACTTTTAGTTAACAAATTCTTTAATGTTTATCTTAAGTTAATAAGCATTTTTTTAAAATAATCGACAGATGTCGGAGATAAATCGGAGGTATATTTTTTTATTCCGATTTACTTTGTCAGCACACCGTCGTCACTGTAAAGAAGGAGAAGAATGTTTTCTTCCTTTCCGCTTTGTGCATTAATATACACCAGAACCTCCTGCCCATCTTTATCCTTACAGTGAAATTCATAGCATAGGGCTTCTTTGCCTGTTTCGAGAGGGATCAGGGCAAGAGAGGATGAAAGAACCTCAAGATAAGGTGATACAAGCCTTCTGCTTTCGTCGGCAGAGAGCCTTTTTTTCGGCAGCTTACGCTCTCTGTGGTTCATAAGATAGCCTCTGCTGTCCAGGGCAACAGCCTTGCCCGTTTCAAGGGAAATGCTGACCTTTATAAGATCGGAATAATAGGTCACGCCGTTTTTATAAAAAGCATAATTTACGGTGCATATCCCGTCGTAGGTGCTGTAATAGGTTTCCTTCATATTTTCCGTGAAGCCGACCTTTTTGAGATATTCTTTCCCTCTTTTTATTGCTTCGTCTGTGTCTATTGTCGCCTCTCCGGCATAAACGGAATCGGTGAGATAGCAAAGTCTGCCGCCCTTTTTAGTTATTCCGACAGATTTATCTCCCGAAGAAAAGCAGTAAAGCTCAATGGCACCCTCTGTATCTGCTTCCTTTTTGAGTGCCTTTGCATCGGTCTCCAGATATTCCGCTGCTTTTATTCTTGCCTCGTCTGCGGTGATTTTGTCCCCGGTAAGACCGAGGGCTTTTTTGTTTATGACCGCATCGGCAAAGGGTCCGTCATACAAAAGAGTAGGATAATCTCCCATAGTCTGCTGTATATCGGTGAAGGAATCGGAAAAGCTGATGCCTTCAGCCTCGGCTGAAGAAAGAAGACGGTTGACCTTTTTTGTGAAAGCAAGGCGACCTGAATAATAATCCGAGCTTATTTCCTCAAAGGAATCGGAAAGATGCCTTGAGTATTCATAAAGTGCTCTGAGCTTTTTCATTTCTTCATTGGACAGAGAAAAGCTTTCCTTGCGGGAAAGATAAAGGGCATAATCTCCCGCCTGAGAAAGAAATTTATATATCTCGTCGGTCAGCAGGCTTTCGTCGGTTATGCCTGAAAGACTTACCTTTGCGATTGATGCCTGCTTTGAGATATCGTTTCCGTTTTTATGAAACATTTCCGCTGTGGATGTGTAAAGGCTTTTGTTAAGGCTGACGGTCATACTGTCAAGGCTTTCACAAAGCTCGGAAAGGTATTTTTGTCTTTGGACTTCGTTTTCTCTTTCGAGAGTCTCAAGCCTTGCTGAATTCATCGCCGTAAGAATCAAAAGAGCGCCGCACAGAGCCGATAAAACCCAGATGGCTTTAAGCTTAGTATCACTTTTTTTTGTTTTCAATGTTCTTTCCTCCGTAGCATTATTAGTATTTTATAAAAATCAATATTTTATAAAAGTATTTTACGAAAAATTTACAAAAATATTCCTTTATTTAGTTAATGTACCATTGAATAAATTCTTCCGTTATAGTATAATGTTAGAGATTATGATGAGGAGGTATGTCCTATGAGCGCATATCTTGATAACAGTGCTACCACAAAGGTGTGCAAAAAAGCAAAAGACTATATGATGGATACTCTCGAAAACTGTTGGGGCAATCCTTCCTCTCTCCACGAAAAAGGAATTGAGGCCGATACTCTTCTTTTAAAGGCAAGAGAGACGGTCGCAAAAGCTCTTTTTTGCGAAAAGGAGGAAATCTTTTTCACAAGCGGCGGCACAGAGGGCAATAACCTTGCAGTTTTCGGTGCGGCTTACGGTAATAAAAGAAAGGGCAACAGAGTTATTACCTCCGCTGTTGAGCATCCCAGTGTGCAAAAGGCCTTTGACAGACTTGAAAAGGAAGGCTTTGAGGTTATCCGTATCGGCACTGATGCTTACGGAGAAATTGATTTTGATGCTCTTACCGATGCAATAAACGAAAAGACAATTCTTGTCAGCATAATGGCTGTCAATAACGAGGTGGGCACCGTTCAGCCCGTGGATAAAATTGCTTCGGTAATAAAGAGAAAAAATTCCCCTGCACTTTTTCATATCGATGCCGTTCAAGCCTTCGGAAAAATCACCCTTAATGTGAAAAAGCTCGGCGCTGACCTTATGACCGTCAGCTCCCATAAAATTCACGGTCCCAAGGGTGTCGGCGCACTTTTTATAAAAAAAGGAACAAAGCTTTCTCCCGTTGCTGTCGGCGGCGGTCAGGAAAGAGATATTCGTCCGGGTACGGAGCCGATGCCTGCGATTGCCGGCTTTATGGGTGCAGTTGAGGAGCTTACGGTAAAGTCTTCTCTTGAAAAAATTACGGAGCTTCGCGACGGTTTTTTAAGGGAGCTTTTAAAAAGAGAGGCTATTGTAATCAACAGTCCCGACAGTGCTTTGCCCTATATTATAAATATTTCTCTTCCCGGCTATCGCAGCGAAACATTGCTTAACTTCCTTTCCGACAGCGGAATTTATGTTTCCTCGGGCTCTGCCTGTGCCAAGGGACACAAAAGTCACGTGCTGACAGCAATGAAGCTGTCCGACAGACTTATTGACTCATCTCTCAGAATAAGCCTTTCCCGCTTCACAACCCGTGAGGAGCTTGATTTTTTCCTTAACACTCTCGACAGGGCTATGAAGGTTATTATGAAAAAATAAGAGGTAAAAAATGAAAGAAGTATTACTTATCAAAAACGGCGAGCTTGCCCTTAAGGGTCTCAACAGAAGCACCTTTGAGGATGTGCTTGTAAAGAATATGAAGCGCAGACTTTTAAAATCATCAGGCAAGTTTACCTTCACAAAGTCACAGTCAACCATTGTTGCCGAGCCTGCTCAGGAGGATGTGGATTTCGATGCAGCCGTTGAAACAATAAAAAAGGTTTTCGGTATCGTTGCTTTTTCAAAGGCCGCCGTTACGGAAAAGGACCTTCAGTGTATGAAGGACACGGCTCTTTCTTATCTCGGAGACGAGCTCAGAAGCGTTAAAACCTTCAAGGTTACAGCCAAAAGAAGCGACAAGCGCTTTCCTCTCACCTCTCCCGAAATCTGCCGTGAGGTAGGTGCACATCTTTTGAGAAACATTCCTTCTCTTAAGGTTGACGTTCATAATCCCGATGTAACCGTTACCGTTGAGGTAAGAGATAAAAACGTCTTTATTCACGGTAACCAGATAAAGGGTGCCGGCGGTATGCCCGTCGGAACAGCGGGCAGAGTTGCTCTTCTCGTTTCAGGCGGTATCGACAGTCCCGTAGCCGGCTGGATGATGGCAAAAAGAGGTCTTCAGCTTGACGCTATTCATTTTGCCGCACCTCCCTATACAAGCAAAAGAGCAGAGATGAAGGTGCGTGATCTCGTTTCCATCGTGGCAAAATACAGCGGCAGAGTCAACTTCGCCGTTGTAAACTTCACAGAAATCCAGGAAGCCATCAAGGAGCATTGCCCCGAGGAGCTTTTCACTATTATTATGAGACGAATGATGATGAAAATATCCGTCCGTCTTGCAGAAAAGGATGCCTGCGGTGCTCTTGTGACCGGTGAAAGCCTCGGTCAGGTTGCATCCCAGACTCTCGGAGCAATAGCCTGTACCGATGCGGCGGTCAATATGCCCGTTTTCCGTCCTCTTATCGGTATGGATAAAAACGAAATTATTAATATATCCCGTGCAATCGGTGCTTTTGAAACATCAATTCTTCCCTATGAGGATTGCTGTACGGTCTTCACTCCCAAGCATCCGAGAACAAGACCTACCGTTGAGCTTATCGAAAATGCCGAAAGTGCCTTTGATTTCAGTGAAATGATTGAAAGGGCAATAGAAACCGTAAGGTATGAATATGTAGACTGATTCTCCATTATATATTATTCTGCATTTAGAAGGGGTGATACTTATGAAATGCGAGCTTATAAGCGTAGGTACAGAAATTCTTTTGGGTGATATTCTCAATACAAATGCCCGCTTTCTTTCAAAGGAGCTTGCA
Organism: Acutalibacteraceae bacterium; assembly: GCA_045603665.1. GTDB lineage: Bacteria > Bacillota > Clostridia > Oscillospirales > Acutalibacteraceae > UBA6857. Next base: position 6,472 of record JAZUMO010000012.1, on the reverse strand, counting down.
GCTCTCGGTATCTCTCTTATGTATCAGACAACGGTGGGTGACAATGAGGACAGACTGAAGGCTTGTCTCGACAACGCATTTTTAAGAGCTGATACAGTTATTCTCACCGGCGGTCTGGGTCCTACTCCCGATGATCTTACAAAAGAAGTCTGCGCCGCATATTTCGGCAAAAAGCTTCTTATGAGAGATGATATTCTCGAAGAGATTCGTTCTTACTTTTTATCAAAGGGGCTTACGATGCCTGAAAGCAACAGCAAGCAGGCTCTTGTTCCCGAAAACAGCATTGTGCTTACAAATAGAAACGGAACTGCCCCCGGCTTCATTATGGAAAAGAATGAAAGAAAAATCATCATTCTTCCCGGTCCGCCGAGAGAAATGGAGCCTATGTTCAGGGAATCCGTTATTCCCTATCTCAGACAGTTTTCCCATTCAGTTATAAAATCACACAGGGTACGCACCTTTGGTATAGGTGAAAGTGCCATGAGTGAAAGAGTTGCCGACCTTCTTGAAAGTGAAAACCCTACCGTTGCTCCTTATGCAAAGGACGGTGAGGCACTTCTCAGAATTACGGCAAAGGCAGAAAGCGAGGAGGAAGCAGAAAAGCTTATTAATCCTCTTATCCTTGAAATCAGAAAAAGACTCGGCTGTTTTATTTACGGCATTGATGCAGACAGCATCGAGGAGGCCACAGTTTCTCTTATGAAAGAAAAGAAGGTTACTGCCGCCTTTGCCGAAAGCTGCACAGCAGGTCTTTGCGCTAAAAGAATAACGGACATCAGCGGTGCATCAGAGGTTTTCCATTGCGGCGTTGTGTCATATTCAAATGAAATAAAATCGAAGGTTTTAGGTGTAGCTTCCGATGACCTTGCCCGTTTCGGTGCAGTCAGCGATATCGTTGCCGCTCAGATGGCGCTGGGAGTCAGAGAGCTTTCAGGTGCCGATTACGGTGTTGCCGTAACGGGAATGGCAGGTCCAACAAGCGATGACCCGAAAAAGGAAGTAGGCCTTATCTATATTGCCGTTACTGACGGAGAAAGCCTTTATCTCAAGGAATTTCACGGCAGAAAAAGCGGAAATTGCAGAGATTACAATCGCTTTGTCTCTGCTTCAAACGCAATCAACCAATTAAGACTTTGTATCATTAACAGCCCTGAATTACGGTCAGAGGGCAGTATTAAGGAATTTATAAGCTCTTATCCGAGGAATTAACTATGAAAAACATTTACACAGACAATAACGATACTACCCGTGGCAATACGCCTTCCGATAAAAAGGAAGGAACGGGTGAAGCTGCTCCTGTAGCTCAGCCTCCCTACGGTCAGCCGGTATATGTTCAGCCCCCTTACGGCCAGCCGGTATATTATGTTCCCGTAGGACAGACGCCTTACGGTCAGCCGGGCTATCCCGTATCCCCTGTTCCCCTTACTCAGGAGCAGCTTGAGATGCTTTATCGCCAATACGGTATGCAGCCTCCCTTTGCTCCGTTTACCCAGCCTCAGCAGCCCCAGTCAGAAGGTGAACCTTCGCAGATTGATCCGGGCACAAGAGTTCTTTATCAGAGTGCTGATTTTGACAGCCCTGCAAACAGCTATGAAGAGGAAGCCGACGGGGAAGAAGAGAATATTCCCGTCAATGCACCGGCAAAAAAAACGCAGCCGCACAGACCTCTTCCCGGTAAGCCGTCAATAGCAGATCCTATTGAAATAGAGGAAGAGACCGTTTCACTTCCGTCAAAGGAAGAGGCTCCGAAAAAAAGCTCCTTCAGGGTTGAAGAAATGGAAATGAGCACCTATGAGCTCAATTCAATTCTTCTGAGACAGGGACACAGCTCCACCGCCTTTCAGCGTCCTGCTCCCGACAAGGATATCCCCCTTGATTTCAGCGGCGGCTTTGATATTGAGGAAGCAGCTGAGGACAGCTTTGAGGATGTAATGAGCGACAGTGAAGAAACAGAAGCAAAGGAAAAAAAAGAAAAAAATAAGGAAGATAAAAAGAAGCTTCCCGTTTCCGAAATAATCCGACGCATCGTTCTGGGAGTTGCAGTTGTAGCAATTATCATTTCAGCGGCTATGCTTCTTAATGAATATTTCCTTTCAAGAGAAAACAACAAGCTTGAGGAGGGCGTTTCCGACCTTATCGTTACGGAGCCTTCCGTTCCCGAAACAACAAAAAAGAACAACAAGGGCGACAAGGATAAAACTACTACTGCTCCCCTTACACCCGAGCAGCAGTGGGCGAATATACAGAAGGAATATCCCAATGTTATCTTCCCTATGGGTCTTCAGCTGAAATATGCAAAGCTTTATGCAACCAATCCGGATTTTGTCGGTTATCTTGAAGCAAAGGGTGTAAACCTCAGCCTTCCCATAGTACAGACAGAGAACGACACCGATTATATGCGTAAAAACTTTTACGGCAAAAGCACGAAATACGGCTGTCCCTTTGTAACTCACGTAAACAACATCGTTGATCTTGACACAAATACTATCATTTTCGGCCATCATATGAACAACGGTACTGTTTTCGGTGCACTCGATGCCTATAAATCCATTGACGGCTTCAAAGCTGCTCCCGTAATAACCTTCAACACTCTTTATAAGGATTATTCCTGGAAGGTTGTTGCCGCTTTCATTACCAATGCCTATGAAAAGGACGATAACGGTTATATCTTCCGCTATTACTTTGCTTCACTGAGCACTCAGGACCGTTTCGCCGCCTATCTTAACGAAATGAGTCAGCGCTCTCTTTATGATACAGGAGTTGACGTTTTACCTACGGATAAGCTGCTTACTCTTTCCACCTGCTCTCATGAGTTTGAGGATGCACGCTTTGTTGTTGTGGCACGACTTGTAAGACCCGGTGAAAGCACAGAGGTTGATGTCTCAAAGGCAGCAGTTAATCCCAATCCCAGATATCCTCAGGCATATTACAGCAAAAAGAAGCTCGATAACCCCTATGTGAATGCAAGCCGCTGGGAAGTCGGCTGATGACTGATAACTAAACCGCTTAATTGGAGGTTAAAAATATAATGATACGTTTATTTACAATGAAGGATATTTCCGCCTTCTCTTCCGATGCCATATATAAAATTTGTCTTGCTCTGGACAAATACGGCCTTTCCGAAGAGGATATCGAAAGCTTCGAAAGCTATGACGATATGTATGAAGCGGTAATGTCTGCCCTCGAAAAAGGCAAGCACATTATCGTTGCAGCGGAGCATACAGACTTCCTCGCATCAAAAAAGAACCTTATTACAAAGCTTATTTTAGAAAGCAGCTTTTCACCGGAGATTGCTGATTTTATCACTCTCAATGCAGGGGATGATGTTTCTGAAATTGATGTGGAGGGACATTGCTTTGTGCCCGAAAACAGCGTTGTACATCTTACTGCTGACGGTCTTTACAGCGGCTTTACCTGTGAAGCTCTTTCCGGCAGACTTTCCTTTATCCCTCTTGATTTTATGCGTCTTGATGAGGTTCTTGACAGCATGGTAACAAATGAGGAGCAGACTCTTGCCTTCATCAACAAACACAGCAATCCTTTTTCAGACTTTGCAGATAAGGAAATTGAGCTTCCTGAATATGATATTGTTCCCGCTGTTGAAAAGCTGGTGTCCTCTCTTTCGAGACTCGGAAAGAAGGTTGCTCTCACCACCGGTGAGGCAACGATGTGGATTTACAGCCTTTATGACAAAATTGACGGCCTTACGGATACAATCGGCTTCGTCGAAATAAACGATCCCGAGGAATCCTCCTCAGATGAAAATGAGCAGGAAACAGCCTTTGAAGAGGCCTTACAGAATAAAGAAGACGGAGCCGATATCGAAAAAGAGAGCGAATCGATGAAGGTTATCCGCCACGCAAGAGAGGCAATGTATAATACAGACTGTGATTTCGGTGCCTCTGTTTCTCCCGTTTACTCTGTTGAAAGTGAGGACGGACAGACCTCTTATTATGCATATGTTGCCGTTGTTGACAGAAGCACGGCAAAGGCAAAGAAGATAAATACCGCAAATCCCGATGATGTTTCTCTTATTCTTCCCCACGCTGTATCAATTCTCTCTGATGTTGTTTGCCAGAAGGCAGAGATTATCAGCACCGCAGTTGCAAGACTCGATTACAGCGACGGCGAAGATGAAAAGGAAGAAGAGACCCCTGCAGTATCCGCAGAAAAGGCAGGCACCTTCACTCTTTCAAAGGGTGTGCTTATCTTTGCTGCTGTTGTTCTGGTTTTTGCGCTTGTAAGTCCTATGATAATGACATACTTTATGCTTAAGCCTCAGACAACCACAACTAATCCGAATGATATTCAGGTAAATAACCCCGGATATTATCAGTCAACAAATGCACCGGCTTCCACAACTAATCCCTTCGTTAACACAACCAAGGATCCTGCTATGCTCAACGGCGGTGTAACAGAAAATGTTGCACCCGAGGTTTCCGCGATTTCAACCACCGCAGCCGTTAAATCCGACAAGGGTGTTTTCACCTTCTATGTTTTCGGCTACGGTCACGGCGTCGGTATGAGCCAGATAGGTGCAAATTACCTTGCAACTCAGGGCTGGAATGCATGGCAGATTCTCGCTCATTATTATTATGATGCCAGCGAAAACACAAAGATTGTTTCCGGTGACGCTTATCCGGCAAAAATAAAATATGCGGGCACCGAATATAATACCCGTGACTTCCTTGCATCCTCTCTTGAATCGGAAATGGGAGGCTCCTTCCAGACGGAAGCTCTCAAGGCTCAGGCAATCGCCATTTATACCTTTGCAAAGTATAACGGCTTCAATCTTTCCGCTGATGCAACAGCCTTCGGTAAAACTCCCTCCCAAACAGTATATTCTGTCATAGACGATGTTATGGCAGGCGGTTATTATATCGCAAACGGCTCTGATGTTGCCGTAACACCCTTCCACGCAATGAGCGCAGGTGTGACTACCTCTTATTATAATGTATGGGGCAAGGGTATCGGTGCATCTGTACCCTATCTCAGCGGCGGCAGACAAAGCTACGGTGACTATCTTGACCCGAACTTCAAGTCCACCTATACTATTACAAGCGATGACCTCAAAAAGCTTGTAAAGGAAAACGCAAAAATTGACCTTTCGGGTGACCCCTCAACCTGGCTCGGTATAATCACTCACGACAGTGCTGTAAGAGAAGATATCGGTTATATCTCTTCAATTAATGTCGGCGGAACAATTATGACGGGTAACGATTTCCGTATCAAGGTAATGGGCGGCAGAATCCGTTCTCATTGCTTCGCATTTACCTACACACCTAACGGTTAATCTTGACAATCAGTTAATAACAGAGTATACTTTATCTGTTAATGTATAAACAAAATTTCAAATAAAGGAGTAGTTAACTATGCCATTAGTAACAACCAAAAAAATGTTTGAGGATGCATACAAGGGTGGCTATGCTATCGGTGCATTCAACGTATACAACATGGAAATCATCCAGGGTATCACAAGAGCAGCTAAAAAGAACAATGCTCCCGTTATCCTTCAGGTTTCTGCAGGTGCCAGAAAATATGCTTCTCACGGCTATCTCGTAGCTATGGTTAAGGCTGCAGCAGAGGAAACAGGTCTTCCCATTGCTCTTCATCTTGACCACGGTCCCGATTTTGAAACATGTAAGTCCTGCATCGACGGCGGCTTCACATCGGTTATGATTGACGGCTCACATCTTCCCTATGAAGAAAACGTAGCTCTCACAAAGCAGGTTGTTGATTATGCTCATGCACACGGCTGTGTTGTTGAAGGCGAGCTTGGTCAGCTTGCAGGTATCGAAGACGACGTTAACGTAAGCGAAGAGGATGCAAACTTCACCGATCCCGCTCAGGTTTACGATTTCGTTACAAGAACAGGTGTTGACTCACTTGCTATTGCTATCGGCACAAGTCACGGTGCTTACAAGTTCAAGCCCGGCCAGAAGCCCCAGCTCCGTTTTGACATCCTCAAGGAAGTTGAAGAAAAGCTTCCCGGCTTCCCCATCGTTCTTCACGGTGCATCATCCGTTAATCAGGACGATATTAAGACCATAAACGCATACGGCGGTGAAATGCCCGATGCTATCGGTATTCCCGAAGAAATGCTTCGTGAAGCTGCTACAATGGCTGTTTGTAAGATCAATGTTGACTCTGACATCCGTATCGCCATGACAGCTGCTGTACGTAAGCACTTCTCAGAAAATCCCAAGCACTTTGACCCCAGACAGTACCTCACTCCTGCAAGAGATGCAATTGAAGGTGTTGTTTCTCACAAGATTGAAACTGTTCTCGGCTGCGCAGGCAAGGCATAAAATAGAACAAAATCAACCGGGCATTGGGCGACACTTCACAAGGAAGTTAAGGTTTTTATTGGCTCTTTTCCGCTTAAACATTATAAAAAACTCCCGAAATACGCGAGTATTACGGGAGTTTTATCATTTCCTTTAAACGAAAAATTTCTCAATAAAAACTGCTT